>CAZKNR010000316.1:0-26595 GCA_964553925.1 uncultured Acidobacteriota bacterium | reverse complement strand
CTCGAGAAGGTCGGTATCGATGAAGCCTTCGACCTTCTCGGGGCGAGCGAGCTCCACGACGGAAGAAAAGGGGCACGACATTACGGTCTCGGGCTCGCCATCGGGGCTCTGCCGGTGACGCTAGAGCATCTGGTCTCCGCCTATACCGTCCTCGCTGGAGACGGCCGTTACCGCGAGCTCGTCTGGGTTCGGGGACAGCCGACCCGAGATCCCCGGCAGGTCCTGAGCGAGGACGCGGTTCGTCAGGTGACTCTGTTTCTCTCCGACCCCATGGCGCGGCTTCCGACGTTTCCGAGGATGGGCGTAAGCGAGTATCCGTTCCCCGTCGCCGTCAAGACCGGAACCTCTTCCAACTATCGCGACGCCTGGACCGTCGCCTACTCGTCGAAGTTCCTGGTGGGCGTCTGGGTGGGCCGCGCCGATTACCGCCCCATGAGCCGCATGACGGGATACGGCGCCGCCTCTCAGCTCGCGAACAAAGTCCTCCTCGCCCTTCATCGAGGAGACGATCGACTCTCGTACGCGCCTTTTCCTCCTCCCCGCGGAACCAGGCCCGTGAAGCTCTGCGCCCTCACCGGAAAGCGCGCGACCGACGCCTGCGACCGCGTGAGCTCCGAGTGGCTCCCACCCGGACAGGAGCCGGTGGATTTTTGCTCCGCCCACCTGCGCATCGGCATCGACATCCGCGACGGCTCGATCGCGACCGCGGAAACCCCCAGAGCCCTCATCGAGCCTCGAACTTTCGTCGACCTCCCCGCCCCTTACGCCGACTGGGTGGCGAAGAGGGGTCTTCCCCAGAAACCCCGGCTGGGTCCCGCGACACCTCTTTCATTGGGTATTTCCCGAGCGCCTCGACTCGCCATTGCTTCCCCCGAGGACGGCCTCCGCCTCCTGTCCGATCCCGAGACCCCCCAATCGATGGCCACTCTCGCCCTCCGCGCCACAGTCGACCCATCATCGGAGCAAGTCGTCTGGTACGTCGACGGCAAGCCCTTTCAGGTCGCCGACTATCCCTACACCGCCAGGTGGCCCCTCGCCCCGGGCCAGCACCGCTTCCAGGTGCGACTCCCTCACACCGAGATCGTCTCGAACGTGGTTACGGTCTGGATCCAGTGAGACCGACCCCGATCCCGAGCTGAGCCTCGCCGTTTCCTTGCGTACCCACGTCCCCTCGTCGCGCTGAAAGTCCCTTCT
This sequence comes from uncultured Acidobacteriota bacterium, assembly GCA_964553925.1. GTDB lineage: Bacteria > Acidobacteriota > Vicinamibacteria > Marinacidobacterales > SMYC01 > DAISKN01. Next base: position 25,401 of record CAZKNR010000316.1, on the reverse strand, counting down.
CTCCGGACCGGATAAAGCTCTCCTTGGGATCGGAGCCCGAGCTTCGAGAGATTGCTCCCAACCATCGGGTGGCGTGTCATTTCCCGAAGAGGGCAGCATCGAGGCCATCTACTCCCCGACTTGCTCGGGGTTTTGAGCATCTCTGAAAGAATCGACGCCAAAACCGTGATCGACGCGCGTCGATCTCAGCGCCTCGCCGCGCGTATCCACAATGAGACGCACCCACCAACCGAGCTCCTCGGTGGGGACGCGTACCTCGCGTGTCCCTGTTGGGTCGTTGGGCATCGGGGAACACGTCCTCGACGCACGCATGCCAGTCGTCGAGTTGGCGGCGGGCGTCACCTTCGCATCGGGCACCAGCGAGATAGAGTGACAAGCGTCAGTCCCTGCATCTCAGTTGCCGCGGAAAAGATGCTGGAGTGAGAGCAGGGGAACGAGCAGGAGGCTCGAGAACAGCGCTACCGCCTCGATGAACCCGCCTTCGTTCGGTTCTCTCGAACGCATCTCCACCAAGGTCGAGCGATCGATCTCGACTCCGCCCTCCAGCAGGTTGTCGAGAATCGCCATCGGAGTCCAGATGAAACCCCAGGGGATACCCCACCAGCCGAAGACGGCGCTGAACAGAGTTGCAGGCAACGCTCGAATTCGCGCATGGGTGACACAAACGTTCCGCGCGCGGCCGGGCCTTCGAAGGCTCACGAAGAGCGCGCTCATGCACCACAGAGGGGCCCGCACCGTCGATCGCGGATTGCCGCACCAATCACAAGGTCCCGGATCGGGGATCGCGCTTGCTGGTGCCTCCCATTCAGCTGGAGCGGATCCGCTCAGGCGCGCGAGCATGGGTTTGCGGTGCGCGATCATCGCGGCTAGTGGGATGAGGGAGACGCAGGTGAAAAACATGATTGTCGAAAGGGGACTTGTCCAGAACCAGACGATGGAACCGGCGGCGCCGACGGTCCAGAGAATCTCCGCGGCCCGCCACGATAGCGGGTGCCAGAGAAGACCAAGATTGGCCAGGGAAAGGGCGGCACCGAATGAGACCAGGAGAAAGGCCCGTCCCGCAGAGTGATAAGCCACGACAATACCGGCGAAGATGACCCAGAGGCCGAGAGGAACTCCGAAGTAAGCAAAGCCTCGAAGCATGCGATCGCGATAGGGGTCCGACGGATGGAAGCCCTGCCCCGTCCACGCCTGGCACCATGCACATCGGCGCCAGCGTGCGGCGATGAGGCGGTTACAACTCGTGCACCGAGGTAGAGATTTCACGATTTGTGGCCCAAGCCGCTGCGATCTCCCCGAGCGAATCCTCGAGCTTTAAGCTGCGAGAAGAACTCGTTTCCTTTGTCATCGACGACGATGAATGCGGGAAAGTTCTCGACTCCTCCTGGTCACCGGGACTCCTCCCGTAGAGAACGGTCTCTCTCTGGCTCGGGCTGCCGATTCTCTGACCCGCCCGCGAAAGCTCCTGCACTCACTGAAACTCCGCGCTCGACGACCCTTCCACCTGTCGCCCAAGTATGATTTCTTCTATCAAGTCAGTGGTTCGACGAGCATCTGCTTCGGGACGGGGAGCGCGTGACGCCGACGTCGGGGAGAAATTGAGCTCTACTCGGAGCCGGCGGGAGACGCGGTCGGGAACCACCACCGCGACATGTCGATCCCGATTGCCTCGAAGGGCTCAGCGTGAATCGTAGCGTCACCTTCGAAAGTCGCCGCCAGGGTCCAGAGGTCCCCCGTAAGTCGTAATACTTCGAGAGTGCGGGCGATGGGATTCACAAACCACAAATTCTGAACGCGCTCCCGCCCGTAAATGCGCAGCTTCCGCCCGCGGTCAATCCTCTCTGTGCTGAGGGAAATGACCTCGCAAACCCAGTCCGGCGGAATCTCGACGAAAGCGACGTCAGGGAGCACAGGAAGACGGGAACGCCGCCACCCTGCAAGATCCGGTACAACGATGTCGTCACGCAGGTGAAGCTCTGGTTCGTCCAGAATCCACCAGCCCCCCGGTCCTTGTCCTCCACCACTCTCGCGGTCGAACGGAACGGACAGGTCGCCTCCCAGGATCGACGCAGCTCGCGCATGAGGTGTGGCGGGTCGAGGAAGCGTGAAGAGATCACCATCCAGGATTTCGGCGACGAGATGGTCGGGCACCCGAAGTAGATCCTCATACGTGGCACGACGCCGCGCCGGCTCGCTCATGAGCTTAGATTACCACGCACCGGTCACGGAGACTTGTAGATCGTCCCACCTTTCATCACGAACCGCGCTCGCCTCAGGGCCGAGACGTCCTCCGTCGGCTTTCCTTTATCGAGCTCTCGGTCGCGGACATCGTCGAAAACCATCGCCGAGGTCGACTCCGCAGGCGACGCTCGCCAGGAGCAACCCGAGGACGTAAATATCCGAGAGCGCGTCGTGATGCCCGAGCCGATGCTCCCAGCTCACATATCCAGGGAGGTACATGGGCCGGTCGATCGCATCGCCGGGCTTCGCGACGAGCAGGTTCTCGTGGGTTTCCTCACCCGCGTCGGCGTAGGTCGTCTGGATGCTGCGTCCCACCACGTCGAACGCCCCGATGCGGCTCTCGACGCTTCGGAGTTTATCGTCCGCCAGACGAGGGGCTCGAGACCGAGACACCTCGAAATAGGCGCGGTACTCGTCGACCCAGAGATCGCCGATGCCTTCGAGAGGCGCCACCCGGCCGGCGGCGTGAGTTTCGAGCACCTGACGAAACAGAGGGATGAGGGTCGCGAGAGCGTCTTCGGTGGTGAACCCGCCGCGCGAGCGAAAGAAGTCGGCGAAGCGGACCGGCCCGGAAGCCTGCGGGGGAGACGTCATCAGCTCTTCGATTCGTCCACAGAGGGTGATAGGCCGGCGCCGGCGACGATCTTCGCGGCCTCTTTCTTCAGGCGAGTAAGAGCGCGTTTGGCGAGCTCGAGCTCCTCGCCGGCCAGGGACAGGAACGCATCCGAGATCTCCAGATCCTCGCTCAGACAGACCGCGGCGGCGAGAGGCGCTTGCTCGAGAGTGCCATCGACCGTTGCCAGGTCGAGAAGCACGTAGCCGGCGTACTTGCGCACCGAGTCGGTCGCGCTCGCGAGGTCGTCCTTCAAGAGTCTGACGTCGGGCGCATCGGGGGCGCCAGGGTCGAGGTCGGGAAAAAAGAGGCGCGCGTGAGCGAGTATCGGCTCGGTGCGAAGCCAGGAGGGCTCGAGGAACCGGGCCAGCAGGCGGCGGGTGAGCCCGGTGAGGCGGTGCTGGCCGACCAGGCTCAGTCGCCCGAGCTCCAGAGCCCCTTCGATCATCCGCGCGATCTCCGCGTTCGCATCGGCGCCCCGATCGGCCCAGAGCTTCAGCGCCCGCGCCCGGATGAAGGTCTCCGGATGAGTGAGACCTTCGGTCTTGATCTCCGCCTGGCCAAAGATCTCATCCGACTGCCGGAGGTAGCTCTCGGCCTGGGCGTCGACGAGCCCGGTCTGGACCTTGATGAGCGAGGAGATCGCGACGAGCGGGTCGGCGCATATCGCCAGCGCCGCTCGATCGCAATGCACCTCGAGGTACAGCCGGAAGAGCCGCGCGCTCTCGAGGTGGCTGGGCTCGGCGCGGGGATGGCTGACCATGGCGGAGAGCATCTGATCGGCCACCAGAAGCTCGCCGTCCCGCCTTTCCCAGAGAAGGTAGTGGGTCAGCTCGTGAGCTACGATCGCCCGCAGCTCCTCGACCGAGAGAGTGGCGCGGACCGGACCCTCCAATACGAGGTGCGCTTCCCCCGGGACGTAGCAGAGGGCCGCGTTCATGCCCGCCGAGCTCTGCGATTGGTAGAGCGTGACCGGAGCACTGAAGCCAAGTCGGTCGCGGACCGCGCCGACGAGCTCGTAGAGATCGGGATGGTCGGCCGCGTCGAACCGGTAGCAGGTTTTCAGGAGCTCGAGCCTTGTGGTAGCGGCGTACTCATCGAGAAATGCCGTCGAGGAGAACCACTTCCAAAGCTCTTCTTCCTGAGTCTTCAGATAGTCAACCATCTCACGATGGAAGGGAAGCGGTTCGAGAACGGCTGAGATGCCGGGCGCCCCGCTCGTGGGGTCCCCGGTAGTTGGGGTTTCACTCACCTTGGTCCTACGAAAGGATAGGAAACTTCGAGCCGGTCAGGCAAGCGGATGGGAACGGAGGCGGACACCGGCCTCGTCATCCGAACCGAGGACGGGTCGGTTCGGTTGACGAAGACGTACTGACGAAATTCGCGGTAGAATCCCCGCTCGTGAAACCGACGTTCTCGCGCCTCGCCCCTGTCCTGGTCCTTGCCGCGGCCACCCGGGCTGCCGCCGACGAAAGCAAGGGAATCGATTATCAAACGGCGCGGTTCGAGCGCCGCTTGTCGGCGAAACGCGCCACCGGTCCGATTTCGATCGACGGCGACCTCGGCGAGCCCGACTGGAAAAGCGCTCCGGTCGCGACTCATTTCATCCAGAACGAGCCGAAGGAAGGTGAGCCCGCCACCTACGACACCGAAGTCCGGTTCCTCTACGACGACGACAACCTCTATTTCGGAGTCGTCGCCCACGACGCCGAGCCGGCGAAGATCATCGTCAACGACATCACCCGGGATTTCAATACCCGCTCGGGCGACGTCTTCGGACTCGTGCTCGATACCTTCCACGACGAGCGCAACGGCTTCATGTTCGAGACCAACCCCGCGGGGGCGATGTTCGATGCCCAGTTCGTGAACGAGGGGCGCGAGTTCAATTCGAACTGGGACGGGGTGTGGTACGTGAAAAGCCAGGTGACCGACGCCGGTTGGGTCACGGAGATGGCCATCCCGCTCAAGACCGTCCGGTTCCAGCACCTGGATCCCCAGACCTGGGGCGTCAACTTCGTGAGGAGGACGAGGCGGCTGAACGAGGATTCGTACTGGGCGCCTCTTCCGCGCATCCACCGATTCACGCGGCTCTCGCTCGCGGGGACTATCGAGGACCTCGAGGGGCTGTCGCCGCGCCGTGACATCAAGGTGACGCCGTACGGCAAGGCGGACGTGACCGACGGCCGAGACCTCTCGACCGACGGAGATCTCGATGGCGGCCTCGACGCCAAGGTCGCGGTCGGAACGGGCCTCAGGCTGGATCTCACGTTGAACACCGACTTCTCCGAGGTCGAGGCCGACGTCCAGCAGATCAACCTCACGCGCTTCAGTCTGTTTTTTCCCGAGAAGCGCGACTTCTTCCTGGAGAACTCCGGTATTTTTCGCTTCGGCCCGCCGCAGGATCAGAGGGTGCAGCAGTTCCAAGCCAGCTTCGGCGCCGCGGGAGCGATTTCGAACCTCCGAGGGGGCCAGAGCCGCGGGGAAGATCTCCTGTTCTTCTTCAGCCGGCGCATCGGGCTCTCGGATGAGGGCCAACCCACACCGGTTATCGGGGGCGGGCGTCTCACCGGTCGGGTAGGAGCGTTCGACGTCGGTTTCCTCAACATTCAGACAGGAGATGCACCGGAGCTCACGGGCCTTGCGGCGAACGGGGACAACTTCACCGTGGCGCGGGTGAGGCGGAACGTTTTCGCCAGCTCTGACGTCGGCGTCATCTTCCTCAACCGCGAGAATATGGAGACCGACCACTACAACCGCGGTCTCGGGCTCGATGCCAACTTCCGGCTGAGCCCAAAAATGGACCTCACGGGCTACGTGGCCAAGACCAAGACTACGGGCGTCAACGGCGACGATCTCGCGGGCCGCGTCGAGTGGAGCTACGAGGGAAACCTCCTCCAGCTCAAAGCGGCGGGCTCGACCCTGCAGGACAACTTCAATCCCGAAATGGGATTCGCGCCGCGCATCGGGGTCAAGAGGGGCAGTAACTTTCTCGGCTATCACTACCGCCCCTCATGGTGGACGGGGTTCCTCCGCGAGATCAACCCCCACTTCGAGCTCGAGTACTTCACCGACCAGGAGAACGTGGTGGTGAGCCGGTATTTCAACAGCCACTTCTCACTTCAGTTCCAAAACGGCGGGTTTTTCGAGTTCGGGCTCAACACCAACCTCGAGCAGCCGCAGACGGACTTTCCTATCTACCCGGACGTCACCATCCCTCCCGGGTTCTACACCTTCGACGAAGGGTTCGCGATGCTCTTCACCGACCCCAGCCGGATGCTCTCCGTGAACACCCGGGTCTCGACGGGCGGTTTCTACTCCGGCACCAAGGATTCGGTCTCCCTCGGCGGAGTCCTCAAGCTCGGGGAGAAACTCTCGGCCCAGATCGACTGGTCCTACAACGACATCGTTCTCGACGAGGGCGCCTTCACCACTCACCTCCTCACGACGCGCTTCGCGTACAACTTCTCGACCACGATGTTCCTGAACGGCCTCATCCAGTACAACAACGTGACCGACGAGTGGAACAGCAACATCCGGTTCAACTTCATCCACCACCCGCTCTCGGACCTGTTCATCGTCTACAACGACCTGCGGGACGAGACGGGGGCGATGAAGAACCGGGCTCTCATCGTGAAGTACACACGATTGCTGAGTTTCTGAGCCTGCTATACTAGGGGGCTCCCGAGATTGGGCGGTTAGCTCAGCTGGGAGAGCACCTGGTTTACACCCAGGGGGTCACAGGTTCAATCCCTGTACCGCCCACCACAAAAAACCTCAAAAGATCGAGATAATGAGAACCCCCATCATCGCCGGCTTTCTCCTTCTTCCGTCGTTCGCCACCGCGCAGCCGCGCTTCCGAAACGTTACGGCGGAGTCGGGCTTTCTCAGCATTCAGGGCTTCGGCGGCCATGGAGTCCAGGTGGCGGACGTCGATTCCGACGGTCTTCTCGACGTTTACGTGACCCACATCTTCGATCCCAAACAGGACCGGCCGGACCTGCTGTTCCGGAACCTGGGCGGAAACCCGCCGCGGTTCGAGGAGATCGGTCTCGCCGCCGGGGTCGCCGATGACGGTTTCTTTCCGGTGACCCTCGAGGACGGCACCGTCGAGGAGTTCTCCGACGAATCACACTCCGCGGTATTCGCGGATTTCGATAACGACTCCGACTTCGATCTCTTCAACGGCCATACGTGGAACGGCCACCATCGTCTCTATCGCAACGACGGAGGCGCCCGCTTCGTCGACATCTCGGACAGCGCGGGGATCGACCAGCGGGATCTCGGCCCCCGAGGCGTGGGTGCCGCCGATCTCGATGGCAACGGCCTTCTCGACATCGTGGTCAGCGCCTGGGCGGGCCACATCCCGAACGTCTACATGAATCAGGGAGGTCTCCGCTTCGAGCGCATCCGTCTTCCGGGCGACGCCGACCAAAGGTTTGCCAACCAGGGCATCACCATCGTGGACGTGAACCGGGATCGAAAGCCCGATATCGCCCTCACCGCGTTCGAGTACGTCGACGCCGGCTCGGGGCTTGGCCCCGTGGCGCTTCTCGAGAGCGACTCGGGCCGCTTCGTGGAGCGTACCGAGTTCGCCGGTCTTTCCTACGAGAAGCAAGCCAACGACTACCGCGGGACGAACGGATTCAGCTTTCAGGACATCGACAACGACTCGGATCTCGACGTGGTCATCACCGGATATCACGGCTCGAAGCTCTACCGGAACAAAGGCGACGGCCGGTTCCAATTCGTCCGCCGATTCGACGGAGTCCACTACACCGGTGCTTTTGGAGACGTGGATCTCGACTCCGATCTTGACTTCTATATCGCCGGCGACAGGGGAATTTACGTGAACGATGGAGCGGGAGGGTTCAGCTTTCAGGACGGCATCGGTCTCGAGGGGGTCGGCCTCGACGCCCGCTCCGCGGTCTTCGCCGACATGGACAACGACGGCGACCTCGACCTCCTGATCGCGAGCAAGCAGGGCCCGAATACGTTCTTCGTCAACGAGGCTTCTCCGGGTGGGTGGTTGAAAGTGGCGCTCACCGCCCCCAACGGCGAGAAGGGCGCGATCGGCGCCGAAGTCGCCCTGTACCGGGGCGAAGCACTCGTCGGCTACCGGGTCGTCCAGACGGCGACGGGCTACTGCAGCCAGGACCCGTCGCTCCTCCACTTCGGAGTCGATCCCACGGGAACCTACGATCTCCGCGTCACCTTCAAAGAGGGAGCGGTCGTGACGCGCTCCGGGCTCGCCTCTCGACAGGTGGTCGAGGTGAACGGAAACTAGGCGGGAGCCCTCAGCCCAGAGCGGTCGGGGTGGGGCCCCATCGCACGGATCGAAGAGCGAGGCGAGCGCTAATCAAGGCTGTCGCACTCCAATTCTGACGTTGGAGTAAGTCGCTTGCTCGAGCGATTCCGCGCGCGGAGCCATTCCCAGCTCCACCCAATGGGTGTCGGGCACGTAGAGGCGATCGTAGTTGCGGGCCAGGATCACCGTCCCGTCCATCAAGACCTGCACCCGCTGCGTCGAAACGATCGCGGGAAACGCGCCCCATTCCATGCGGAAGCGGTAGACGCGCCGAGGGTCCCACTGATAGAAGTCGATCCCGGTATTGGCCTCGTCGCCCTGGGAGATGAAGCGAAGTCTCAAGTGCCAGCGGTCGACGATGTTGGTATCGAACTTCGAGAGCGTCACCCGGAAAGGGTTCGTGGTGTAGTCGCCCTTCGTCGGGTCCCACATGATCATGAGCGCGCGTTTGTCGGAGTGCGGATTGGGGTTTCTGAGGTTCGTCACGTCGAATTCGACGAACCCGTTGGGCGTGGTGGGAATCTCGTAGCGGATGTACGAGAGCGCGTTCGTCGCCATCCATCCTTCGCGTTTGAACTCACCGCCGCCGCCGCCCTCTCCAACGGAGCTTCCGTTGGTCAATGGGTCGAAGACGTAGAGGAGGTTCATGGGCGAGCCGGTGAGGAATCCGCCGAGGACCTGGAAAGTGGCGGGAGCGGAGTAGGGCCCGGTCGCTCCTCCCGCGGACGCGCGCGCCCTCCAGAAGTACGTCGCGCCGAGGCTGAGGCTTGGGGTCACGGTCCAGGAGGTGGTTCCCGTGCCGCCTTCGGGGACGTCGTCAGCGGCGGCGACGGTGCTCGCGAATCCGGAGTCGCTCGCGACCTCGAAGCGATAGCGAAGACCGGAAGCCCCGGCGGCGTTGCCCACCGTGAGGGTCGGGGTCGAGCTCGACACCTCGGAGCCGGATGCGGGCTCCCGGACGGTCGGGGCGCTGATCGCCGATTCGGAGCCCGTAGGACCGTCGGAACCACAGGAGTAGACGAGAGCGAGGCAAAAAGCCGCAAGGCCGAAAGGAAACCGCGAAGTGCTGTGCAACGGCATACCTCCGAGTCGTGGGCTTGCTAGAATACCGTGGATACGGTCCCGATGCCTTTGAACCACAACTTCCTGAGGACGGCTTCGGCCGTGGTTTTCGTGGCGCTCGCCAGCGTCGCCTGGGCGCGCGCTGAAGAGAGCGGCGCTCTCAGCCGGGAGGAGCTGAATCGTCTCATCGACGGTCCGCCGGCGCCCGAAGCTCCCGAGGTCATGAACCGCGACGAGGGGGGGCGCGCGACGCTCCGGGCCGTCCGCCTTCAAGGGCCGCTCCAGGTGGACGGGCGGCTCGAGGAGCGGGTCTACCTGGACGTTGCCTCGGTATCGGGCTTCATCCAGCAGGAGCCGAACGAGGGAGAGCCCGAGACGGAGAAGACCGACGTCTGGGTTTTCTTCGACGGAGCGAACGTGTATTTCTCGGCGAGACTCTGGGATTCCGAGCCCGAGAGGATGATCGCGAACGAGATGAAGCGGGACGTTCGCGGGGTCTCGAACAACGAGAATTTCGCCGTCATCCTCGACACGTTCTACGACCGGAGAAACGGGTTCCTGTTCCAGACGAACCCGCTCGGAGCTCTCTGGGACGGCCAGGTCACGGACGAAGGGGACACCAACAGCGACTGGAACACCATCTGGCAGGTGAAGAGCGCTCGATTCCCCGAGGGATGGACGGTGGAGATGGCCATTCCGTTCAAGTCTCTGAGATACCGGGAGGGACAGACGCAGATCTGGGGCGTCAACTTCCGGCGGATCGTGAAATGGAAGAACGAGTGGAGCTATCTCACTCCGATCGCCGCAGCCTTCAGCCGAGAAGGCCTCCAGCGGCTTTCCTCGGCGGCGACGCTCGTGGGGATCGAGACCCCCGAACGTTCGATGAATCTCGAGTTGAAGCCCTACGCTACCGGCGCGGTCAAAACCGATCGAACGCTCGAGCCGCCGATCGAGAACGACCTCGACTCCGACTTCGGCTTCGACGCCAAGTACGGTCTCACCAAGAGCCTTACCTTCGATTTCACCTATCACACCGATTTCGCCCAGGTGGAGGACGACGAAGCCCAGGTGAACCTCACCCGCTTCGACTTGTTCTTCCCCGAGAAACGCGAGTTCTTCCTCGAGGGACAGGGAATCTTCAACTTCGCTTCGCCAGAAAGTAACGACTTCGAAGGCGCCTCCGACACGCCCATCCTGTTCTTCAGCCGGCGCATCGGGCTCACCGGCGAGCAGGAGGTGCCGATCCTGGCCGGCGGCCGCCTGACCGGCCGCGCCGGCCCCTACTCTCTCGGGCTTCTCAGCATCTCGACGAACGAGCTTCTATCCGCTTCGGCTCCTCAAACGAATTTCTCCGTCGTCCGGGTGAAGCGCGACGTCCTCCGCCGAAGCAACATCGGCTTCATCAGCACCTACCGCAGCGAGAACCTCGACGGCACCGGGGCGAACGCGGCCATGGGCCTGGACGGAAACTTCAATTTCTACGAGAACCTCAACGTAAACGCCTACTACTCCAAGACCGGCACTCCGGAGCGCACCGGGCAGGACGAGACCTACCGCGCCGCCGTCTCTTACGACGGGGATCGTTATGGGTTCGACGCGGAGCACCTCTTCATCGGCCCTGACTTCAACCCCGAGATCGGGTTCGTGCTGCGCGAAGACATCCGCAAGTCCAGTGTTGGGGCGCGATTCAGCCCGCGCCCGAAATCTCTCGAGGCGGTGAGGAAGTTCGATATCGAAGGAGTCTACGAGCGCTTCGAAACCACCGCCTCTGATCTCGAGACCGAGCTCATCGAGATCGAGTTCCGCACCCAATTCGAGAACTCCGACTTCGCCAACCTCAGCTACGGCCGGAACCACGAGGTTCTCTTCGAGCCCTTCGAGATCGTCGAAGGCGTCTTCATTCCGGGAGGCGCGTACGAGTTCGACCGCTACCGGGCGAGCTACTGGTTCGGGCGACAGCGCCCCGTCTCCGGATGGGTGGGGCTCGACTTCGGCGGCTTCTTCGGGGGTAACCGGACGGAGATCGGCTACTGGGGTCGTGTCGACTTCAGCTCCCGTTTTTCGCTCGAGCCCAACATCGCGCTTAACTGGGTGGACCTGCCGGCCGAGTCCTTCACGACGGAGCTCATCCGCCTCCGCGCGACTTACAACCTCTCCCCGCGAAGTTTCGTGGGGGCGCTTCTGCAGTACAATTCCGACGATGATTCGTTCTCGACCAACGTCCGTTTCCGCTGGGAGTACCAGCCGGGAAGCGACCTGTTCCTCGTCTACAGCGAGGGCCGGGACACGTTCTCCCGGGGCACCCCGCTTCTCGAGAGCCGCAGCTTCGTCGTGAAGTTCACGCGGCTCTTCAGGTTCTAAAAACATGCGAACTGCAAACCCGACACTGAACGAAAACGTATTTACCGCCTTCGGCAGGACCCGCTCCGAGGAAGCCATGAGCATCCAGGGGACGGTCAACAAGACCGGCATTCTCCTGGCGCTCGCTCTTCTCACCGCGGGTTGGACCTGGAACCTTTTTACCGCCAGCGGCAACGCGGCGGCGGTCGCGCCCTGGCTCATTGCGGGCGCGATCGGGGGTCTGATCGTCGCCGTGATCACGACGTTGAAGCAGGCCTGGGCCCCGTTCACCGCTCCGGTCTATGCCCTTCTCGAAGGGCTGGTACTGGGCGGGCTCTCCGCGATGTTCGAGGCGTCCTATCCCGGCATCGCCTTCCAGGCGATCGGCCTCACCGCCGCGACTCTCGCCGCCCTTCTTCTCGCGTACAAGTCCGGGCTCATCCGGGCGACGCCGGCCTTCAAAAAGGGGATCCTCGCCGCTACCGGTGGAATCTTTCTCCTGTACCTGGCTTCGTTCGTCCTCGGCTTCTTCGGAGTCCGGATCCCCGGCCTCTTCGACTCGGGGCTCGTGGGCATTCTGTTCAGCGGGTTCGTGGTCACGATCGCCGCGCTCAACCTGGTACTCGACTTCGATCTCATCGAAAGGGGCGCCGCTCAGGGAGCTCCGAAGTACATGGAGTGGTACGGGGCCTTCGCTCTTCTTGTTACCCTCATCTGGCTCTATATCGAGATCCTGCGCCTGCTCGCCAAACTGAGAAACCGGCGGTAGATCAGGAAGCGATTTCGCGGATACTCTCGATCTGGAGGAGCTGCGAGATGAACTCGCGTACGTCGGACTCGGCCGTCTCGAAGGCGACGTCGAACTCGGTCACGATGGTTTCGACGATCTCTCTCGCCGGCCGCTTCCCGTCGATGAGATCGTACACCCGCGCCCCCACTTCGTTCAGAGTGTAGAGCATCTCCATCTCGGCGACGCTCTGGCGGATGGGGACGAGGATAAGCTCGTCGACGATCTTGCGGGAGACGACGCGGTCGTTTCTGGCGTAGACGGAGTCGAGATCCATGTCTCGACAGTTTATCACCACACCCAGATCTTGACTTCCTCGTTCTCGCTTTTCACGTGCACCAGATCCGTCCCCGACAGCGACGACGACGACAGGGCGTCGAGGACCCCGGCTACCTGAAGCCGGTCTCCGTCGTAGCTCTCGAGGACCTTCGCGACCGCGGCGAGAGGGATCCGGACGGAGACTTCCTCGTCGTCGCTCGAGACCTCGATCGCGATCTCGTCTCCGATCTTCTCGATCAGGACGTGGTCGCTCCCGTCGGCCACTTCCACCAGGATGCCGTCGGGGCAATCCGAGAGCTCGGCCACGAGCCTCGAGGCGATCTCGGAGTACTCAGAGAGCTCGGGGATTTCGATTTTGGTCGCCTCTTCGGGAGCGAAGCCGAGGGCGGCACGGGCGAGGAAAAGGGGAACGGGGACCACGATGCGCGGCCCGTCCGAGGTCTTCACGTCCACGACCACGAGGCCGGTGCTGGCGACGAGACCCAGAAGGAGGAGTGGAATCGAGAGCAGGACGGCGGCGGCGGTCTTCAGCGCGAACATGGCGTCAGTCCTTCTCGTCGATCCAGATGCGGACCTTGGTCTCGCCATCCTCGACGCGCACGATATCGCCGCGGAGGCTCTTGAGCTCGGAGATCGCCTCTTTCAGGTTCAGCTCCTGACCCTCGCCCGAGAACAGCGCGTCGACCACGGCCAGAGGAACCTGGACGTGGACCTTGTTTCCGTCCTTGCGATCGTCGACCTCGACCAGGACCTGCTCGCCCTGGCGCCGGATTGTGACCGTCTCGTCCTTCTCCTCGACACTGACCCACTCGGACTCGGGCGCGCTTCGGAGCTCGTTCCACATGCGCCGAAGGTCCTCGACGTCGAGGTCCTTGTCGATGTGATGCATGCGGATCCGGCCGTGGTCCACGATCTTCTCGGGGGCGGCCTCGAGGGCAATCTGGACCACGGAAAGCGGAAGGTTTACCTTGACGTGCGAGGCGTCGGCGTCGTTCTCGTCCACTTCGATGTGAATCCAGGGCGTTTGCGCCTGGAGCGGGGCGGCGGCGAAAGCCAGCGCCAGTGAGGCTGCGAGCAGGGTTGGTTTCATTCGAGCTCCTCCGGTTTCGTTCTTCTCATACGGAGGGCAGGGCTCGAAGGTTCAGAGATTCACCTCCTCAAAGTCTGGCCTCCCGAAGTGCTACCATCCACGTGCCATGGGCGTGGGACGAAGGCGGTCCATCTTGTATCTGCCTGGCTCTTCCGAGCGCATGATGGAAAAGGCGGCAAGTCGGGGGGCGGACGTGCTCGTCCTCGACCTCGAGGACGGGGTCCACCCCGGCCAGAAGGAGGAGGCGCGCGGGCTGGTGCGGGAAGCCCTGAGGCGTTTCGACTTCGGGGACTCCGAAGTCCTCGTTCGGGTCAACGCCGTCGCGAGCCCCTGGTTCGAGAACGACGTCGCCATGCTCGCCGATCTGGGTCCTCCCCGGCCGGGGGGCGCGATCCTTCCCAAGGTCGAGAGCTCGGAAGCGGTCGAACGGCTTTCGGAAGCGCTCCCGGCGCTGCCCCTCTTCCTTATGATCGAGACCGCGATCGGAGTTCTCGAATCGAGGTCCCTCGCCCGCCATCGGGGAGTTCAGGGACTTTTCTTCGGCGCCGCCGACTACCGGGAGAGCCTCCGCGCCTCAAGGACCCCGGACGAATCCGAGCTCTTCTACGCCCGGGCCTCGATCCTCCACGCGGCGCGCGCGGCGGGGATCGAGGCCTTCGACACTCCGTGGTTCGAATACAAAGACCTTGCGGGGCTCGAGGCGAGCGCCCACCGGGCCCGCGTTCTCGGCTTCGACGGTAAGACCGCGATCCACCCGAGCCAGGTGCCGACGCTGAACCGCGTGTTCTCGCCGACCCCCGAGGAAATCGAGCGCGCCCGAGGAATCGTGGAGGTCATGGAGAAGGCCTTCGCCGAGGGACGAAACGTCGCGACTCTGGGAAACGAGATGGTCGAAGCCCTTCACCTGGCGGAGGCGCGGAGGATCCTGGCGCGGGCGAGACCTTGACGGTATCTTCACAGCGACCGTATAAATATAAAGACTATCTAAACGCTTTATGAAGATCCTTACGGTCACGGACGCCAAGAAGAGCCTGAGCCGGTGGCTGGCTGCGGCCTCCCGCGGCGAAGACATCGGCATCGTCTGTGGCGCGGACATCATCGCCCTGCGCAAGGTGGAGGTAGAGTCCACGGACTACGCGCAGCGCGAATACGGGGCGACCCCCGAACAAGTCAGCGCCCTCGACAAGGCCACCGACAGACGTTACCGGAGTCTCAATCGCTCTCGGAAACTGGTCACCGTCACCGCGGAACAACTGAGGAAGATGATTGAGTAAGGCTCTCGCTATCGACCCGGGTGTGCGGGAGCTACCCAAGAACGAAAGAGCGGAGTGTCTGCTGGCCTTGTGTGAGCTGACGGAAAGCTATGGCAAGCCTCACGTGCCGAGCGGCCTCGGCATTCGCAAACTGGGGGAGAAGCTGTTCGAGTGTCGCGCCAACCTCGCGTTGCGGTTCATTTTCCAGGACCGACCGAGCGATCTTTTCGTGTCATTCGTGGGCAACCACGATGAAATCAAAGTGTTGCTCAAGACCAGTAAGTATCGATAAGTATCGCTGAATCCCGAGCTCCCTCACTTGTTCTCGAACGTTAGCTTACGCGAAACCGGGGACAGGCACCGGGTGTCGTCGCAGGCCTGGTAGACGAGGGTCAGCTCCGTCGCTTCACGTTCGGGTTCGAGCTCGATCGAAACCTCGCCGTCGTAGATCGAGAGCGGCTCTTTCGAAAACGCGAAGGTCATCGACTTTCCGGGGGGGTACGAGACGTTTCGCACGTTGCCCTGGATCTCGGTCGGGATTAAATAAGGAGAAGAAGCGGGGTTGGCGTTGATATGCCAGCCGCCTTTCACTACCAGGTACACTCGAAAGCCAGGAGATGTCGTCTCGATCCGCGCATCGACGACCGACGCGGCGAGGGTCTCGAGTGAGGTCGCGGGACCTTCATGGTATCGCTCCACCGCGAGAGCGAGAGTCATGGCGCCCTGAGGATACTGCTCGAGGTCGGAGGCGAAGGCGCGTAGTGCGTTCTCCGCCCGCTCGCGATAGGTGGCCTTCCCCGTGAGCTCGAAGAGCTCGAGCAGCACCGAAGTCGCGATGCCGTTGCCGGAGGCGATCGCTCCGTCGTTCACCGGCTTCGATTGGAAGAGCAGGTAGGGTTTCTGCCTCGACTGGTAGTAGCCGCCCTTCGGGTCGCGAAGCTCCTTCTCCATCTCTTCGGCGAGGCGCTCCGCCTCTTCGAGCCACCGACTTTCCCCGCTCTCGCGGTTTAGGACCAGGAGTCCTCGGGCGACGAAGGCATAGTCGTCGAGAAACGCCGGGACCCTCGCCTTCCCGCCGCGCCAGACGTGAAGGAGCGTTCCCTCGTCGCTCCGGAGCTCGTCGAGGAGAAACGCCGCCGCCGTCTTCGCCGCCCTCTCGTATCGCGGCTCGCGAAAAGCACTCCCGGCCTTCGCCATCGCCGCGATCATCATCCCGTTCCAGTCCGCGAGGACTTTGTCGTCGACGAGGGGATAGGTGCGCGCCTCACGGGCCCTCCGGAGCTTCTCGAGAGCCCCTTCCATCTCGGCGAGAAGCGCCTCTCCGGGAGGAGACGCGAGGTAGAGAGTATGCTCGCTTTGCTCGAAGTTGGGGGGCTGGTCGAGGCCGAAAGCCGGCGCCACAAGCTCGAGCTCCGAAGGTGTCAGAAGCTTGGCAACCTCGTCCCGCGTCCAGACATAGTAGGCGCCTTCGCGCCCGTCGCTCTGGGCGTCGACCGCCGACAGGAATCCGCCCCCCTCACCCGTGAGCTTCTCGAGCACGAAATCGAGGGTGCCCCGGGCGAGCCGCTCGAGCTCCGGGTCGGAGGTGAGGCCGTAGGTGTCGACGAGGATCTCGGCGAGAGCGGCGTTGTCGTACAGCATCTTCTCGAAGTGGGGGACGCGCCACTCACGATCGGTCGCGTAGCGATGGAAGCCTCCTCCGAGATGGTCGTAGATCGCGCCCTCGCCCATGCGCTTCAGCGTGCGAAGAAGCATCCGCAGCGCATCCGCGTTTCCCTTGGAAGCGAGCGAATGGAGGAGATAGAGGTTCGCGGGGGAGGGGAACTTCGGCGCCGGACCGAAACCGCCCCACTCCTCATCGAAGCTCCGCGCGAGCGCATCGAACGCGGGGCTCGTGGCTCCCGCCGCGGGGACGTTGGGGGCGGCCTCGTTCGCGGAGGCGACGGCCTCTTCGAGGCCCTGGGCGACGTTTCTCGCCGCGTCCTCGAGCTTCGCCCGGTCCGTCCGCCATATCTCCTGGACCCGTCGGACGATGGTGGGAAAACCGACGACCCCTTGCCGGTCCTCGGGCGGAAAATACGTTCCGGCGAAGAACGGTTTCAGATCCGGCGTGAGGAAGAGATTGTTCGGCCACCCGCCGCGTCGGGTCAGGAGCTGGGTCGCGGTCATATAGATCTCGTCGAGATCCGGTCTCTCCTCGCGATCGACCTTGATGTTGACGAAGGCCGCGTTCATCAGGGCGGCGATCTCGGGATTTTCGAACACGTCCTCTTCCATCCGATGGCACCAGTAGCAGGTGGAGTATCCGATGGAGAGGAAGATCGGCCGGTCGAGCTTTCGCGCGAGCTCGATCGCTTCCTCGCCCCACGGGTACCAGTCGACGGGGTTGCGCGCGTGGAGGAGGAGATAGGGGCTCGACTCGTGGATCAGGCGATTGGTGCCCACCGGACGCTCTTGCGCGGCGGAACAGTCGACGGTCGCGAGCGTCAAAGCAAAAAGGACCGTGGGCCTGCGCACCTGCCTACCTTAACCCGGAAGCCTTGCCCCAGGCCAAAGACTCGGGATAGCTTGACCCATATTCGGAGGATACTTTCATCCGGTGAGCTTCTGATGCGCCTTTCTCCGGAAACGAAACTTGGAGCCTACGAGTGATCCGAGGATACGAGTCGAGACTCTGGCTCGGACATTCCTGATGAAATTCCCTGGGCGCGGAAGTCTCCCCTGGATCGCGCTCGCGGGATCGGCCGTACCGGCTGTCTTCGTTCTAGCGTTCGCCGCCGCCGAGTCGATCTCCTTCGGATTCGGTCCCGCGGATCGAGAGTACGCCGAGGGATTTCGCGCGGGCTGGGCGCGAGGCACGACCTCTCGCTGGTCGCGGGAGCGGGCGACCGTCGCGCTCCCGGTCGTGGTTCGTGGCAGAGCGAGGCTCCTCGTCCTCGGTGGCCGGCCCGAACGAGCGCCCGCGGAGATCGAGATCTCGCAGAACGGTCGGCTTCTGGGTGTCATCCCCGCGGGCGGGAAGGTCGCCCCGTTCTCGTTCCCCCTCGTGCCCGGCAAAGCCTCGTTTCAATTCGACTCGCGAACGCCGGACTCCGGACACGGTTTGAAGCTCGAAGGTCTGCGCCTCATTCCCGAGGAGCGGGGAGCTCTCCTCCCCGACGCGCGCTCGGTCGCGCTCTCGGCAGCGGGTGCAGTTCTCTTCGCCGTCTCCTTCGTCGTCGCCGGCTTCTCTCCCCGGGCGAGCGCGCTCCTCACGGTAGCGATTCTGGGATTGCCGCTCGCCGCCCTCGAGCCGTTCGCATCGCTCCACTGGCTTCGGAAAGGAGCTCTCCTCTCGTCGATCCTCTCTCTCTCTTTCGTCCTTCTCCTCCGCTCGCAGTCCAAGTGGCGGAGGCTCGTCCCCGCCGTGACCCTTCTCGCGGCCTCGTTCGCCCTCTTCCATCCTTCTTATTATTTCAAGGACGTCGACATCCATCGCCAGGTGACGGATGTCGTGCGCCAGCAGGGCGCGGGCGAGCTCTGGTCGCGGATGGACTACTACCAGGAGAGATTCGGTCTCGGCCGTGCGAGCCTCGAGGGAAGGCGCCGCCCGATGCCCTATCCGCCCGTGTTCCACACCCTCGTGGGCTGGTTTCCTTTCGGGGACACCGAGGACGTCCTGAAGTGGGCGGGAATCGTCCTTCACGTGTCCGCGGTCGTCGTGGTGATGCTCATCGCGGGCCGCGCGAGCGAAAGCGATGCCGCGGCCCTCGCCGCCGGAGTGATGGCGGCGACGTTTCCCGACGGAATCCTGGAGCTTCTTCGGGCCTCCTATCCGGCTCTCCTCGGGCAGCTCTCCCTCGTCGTCATGGTGTTTCTCGTGATGCGCCATGGGAAAGCGCTTCAGTCGTTCCCTGGCGTCGCCGCCTTCGGCGCGCTCTTCGCCGCCTGCGCTCTCGTCTATAACGCGGGACCTCTCACCCTCGCCGTCTA
The DNA here is from genome assembly GCA_964553925.1 of uncultured Acidobacteriota bacterium. Classification (GTDB taxonomy): domain Bacteria; phylum Acidobacteriota; class Vicinamibacteria; order Marinacidobacterales; family SMYC01; genus DAISKN01. The sequence goes on along the minus strand of CAZKNR010000316.1, from coordinate 6,459 downwards.
CCTGCCGCTCCTTCTCGCGGCGTTCTGGGCGCCGCCGCCGTTCGCCCTCTCCTCCGGCCTTCTCCGCGCCGCGGTTCTCGGGAGCGTTCCAGCCTTCGCGTACTACGGGGGCTTCCTTCTCGATCTCGCGAAGGGTCGCGGCGGTGGAGACGATCTCGGTTTCGCCGAGCGTCTTCGAGCGGCGACGGCGGGATGGGACGCGTTTGGCCCCCTCTACATTCTCTTCGGTCTCGCCGGGCTCCTCGTCGTCGCGAAGAGCCGAGACAGGCTCGAGAGCCGAACGCTCCTCGCGTGGGCGGCTTACGCTCCCGCGATCTCGATTCCGGTCCTTCTCGCGCCGGAGCCGCTCTACTACTTCCGCCGGCTCTTGTTCGTCTATCCGCTCGCGCCGATCCTCGCCGCGGTCTCCGTCTCGCGGCGGAAGCGGCTACTGGTCCTCGCTACTCTCGCGCTCGTCGCCTTTAGCCTCTATCGCGCCTCGGCCTTCGTCGAGCCGTTCTACGTCACTCACACCGGGAGCCTGGCGAAGCCTCCCTCATGAAGCGGCGGCGGGCCTCCGCGCCACGACGAACAGCGAGCTTCCCACGGGGAAACGGATTCCGGCGAGAATGGCGCGGTTCTCGAGCCAATTCATCCACCAGAGGAGCGCGTCGAGGAGCGGCGAAATCATCTGGAGATCCGATTCGGGCGAGGCGCCCTCTTTCGGCGGGGCGAGCGCCTTCCTCAGGCGGATCATGTAGTAGAGCGCTGGCAGCCGATACGTCGAAAACTCGATCTCGAAGCCTTTTTCGCGAAGAAGGGGAAGAAGCTCCTCCTGGCGAAGGCGCCGCACGGTCTGGACGACACGGTCGTGCTCTCTCCGCAGAGACTCGAACGCCGGAAGATTGAGGATGAGGATTCCCCCCGGCCGCAGTCCCCGATGAAACTCGTCGATCACGGAACGAATGTCGCGCACGCTCTCGTGGCAGAGAACGTCGATGCAGGTGATGACGTCGTAGGACGCGGCGGGGGACCACGAGTTGAGGTCTACGATCCCGGCCCTTTCGAGACCTCTATCGCGGCAGTACTGGAGCGCCTGCTCGGAAGCGTCGATTCCCTCGACGTCACCCAGAGGCGCGAGAAGCGCCATGAGCTTCCCTGTGCCGCAACCAGCGTCGAGGATGTGAAGCCGTGCCGAGGGCCGTTTTCGAAGATAGCCCAGAATCAGGTCGTGGATGCCCCGGTACCACCAGAAGCGGTCCTCGAGCAGGAACATGTTCGTGTATTCGTCGATGCGCATCGGAAGCCCTTGGGTGGAATAACTCTGAAAAACCCTAATTCCTGCGACGACCTGCTGTCAACGCGAAAAATTCTCTTGCGGTTGAGGGGGCTTCCCGAATAGGCTGTAACCGATGGAACCGCGAGGGGTTCCTCTCCGATTTCTACCATCCTCGAGAGTTCGTTTGTGAAGGCGACGAAAGGCACGCATTTGCAGTTGCGACCGATTTCTGTCTCTCCCCTCCTTTGCTTCCTCATGATATCGGTTCCCGCGTGGCCCCAGGACCCGCCCCCTCCCGAGAAGAAGCTCGGATGGCAGGATAAGGCGGAGCTCGCCCTGGTTTTCGCCGCGGGGAACTCCGAGACCAGCACTTTTGGGTTCCGCAACCTCCTCTCGCGCATATGGACCGATGCCGAGCTCCATATCGAAGTTGCCGGGCTTCGCACCGAGACGGCCACGATCACTGCGACGCCGGTCGGAACCTCCGCCGACGATTTCATCCTTCAGGAGGAGTCGGCGTCGAAGCTCACCGCCGAGAACTATCTCGCCCGCGCGAAGTACGATCGAACGCTTCGTCCTAAGCTCTTCGTCTACGGGACGGGGGGCTGGGACCGGAACGTGTTCGCCGGGATCGAGAATCGCTACAACGCCGCGGGCGGCGTCGGCAACATCTGGGCCGACCTCAAAGATTTCCGCTTCCGGACCGATTACGGCGTCTCGGTAACCCATCAAATTCCGACGGTCGGCTCCGAGACGACCTTCGCCGGTTTGCGGTTGTCCGCGGACGTGATGCGGAAGCTCTCCGCCTCGGCGACCCTGACTCATCTCACCATCGCCGAGGAGAACCTCGACGAGACGGACGACTTCCGTCTCGACAGTCTGACGGCGCTCGCGGTCGCGATGACCGACCACCTCGCGCTCCAGGTGAGCCTCAAGTTCCTGTTCGATAACGTCCCCTCGTTCGTCGAGGCGGATTTGATCTCGCCTGCAACCGGGCTTCCCGTGGGGATTCTGGTGCCGGTCCAGGCGGACACGCTCGATACGCTTTTCAACGTCGCGCTGGTCGTGAACTTCTAGCGCACAACCAAGGAGGAGGCAATGGGTCTCGTCGATTTCGTCTTGGGGGCGGGGGAGAAGCTCTTCGGCGCCAAGGAGTCGGATCAAGAGAGGTCCGCCAAGCTCGAGAATCAGGTCCGGAAGATGGGGCTACCGGTCGAGATGCTGCGCATCGACGTCAAGGGCGAGCAGGCGACCGTGAACGGCAAGGTGAAGGCGCAGGCCATCCGCGAGAAGGTCGTGCTCGCCGTTGGCAATACCACGGGCATCTCCAAAGTGGACGATCGTCTGGAGCTGGTGGTAGAGAAGGCCGCGGCGCCGAAAGAGCCCGAAGCGAAGTACTACACCGTGGTCAAAGGGGACTCGCTTTCGAAGATCGCGAAGGCACAGTACGGCGATGCCATGAAGTATCCGGTGATCTTCGAGGCCAATAAGCCCATGCTGACCGACCCCGACAAGATCTATCCCGGTCAGGTGATGCGCATCCCGCCTCTCGCGGGCTGAACGCGAGCGGGGCTCAGGGAGTCGCGACGGCCCCCAGCAGGACGAAACCGTGGTGGCCTTCGCGCGCCAGGCGCCGCGCGAGAGACTCGGCGCCGTCCCTCTCCTGGAATTCGCCCACCCAGACCCGGTGGTAGGTAGCACCACCCTCCTCGAAAGCTGAGATCACGACGGGAGAATAGCCCTCGGCCTGGAGCAGGACCGCGAGCTCCTGGGCGCGCGCCGTCTCCGCGAACGAGCCCATCTGGACTCTCCACCTCCGCGCGGCGAGAGGGCCCTCGAGTCCCAGCACCTGAATCCGAACGGGGGTGACGCCGCGGTCGACGAGGTCGATCTCCCTCGCGGCGGCGAACGAGAGATCGATGATGCGGCCGTCGACGAACGGGCCCCGGTCGTTCACGATCACCTCGACGGTTTTTCCGGTCTGAAGGTCGGTGACGCGAACGAGCGAGCCGAACGGGAGGCTCCGATGGGCGGCGGTCTTCCGCTCAGGGTCCATGATCTCCCCGCTCGCTGTCGCCCGGCCGGCTTCCTCGATCCCGTACCACGAGGCCATCCCGTCTTCCATCGTCGATGGCGGTCCCGGAGCGACGGGCGGTCTGCGGCCGGAGCAGGCGGCTCCGAGCGCGACGGCGAGGGTGATCCCGAGGAGACGCTTCATCCGTGGAATTATAGTAGGATAACTCGGTTCAGCCCATTGTCGGTTCAGCCCATTGAAGGAGGTCGCAATGGCTCTTCGTTTTCTATTCGCGGTGTTGGTCTCGTTTCTCGCGTCTCCGGTCGCGGCGCAGCTCGAAAGCGTCGGAAATCTCCGATTCGATACCTCGGGCTCTCCCGAAGCCCAGAAACACTTCCTCCGCGGGGTCGCGATCCTGCACAGCTTCGGGTGGAAGCAGGCGATCGCGGAGTTCCAGGCGGCGCAGAAAATCGACCCGGACTTCGCTCTCTCCTACTGGGGCGAGACCCTCTGCTACAACCATCCTCTGGCGCCGGAGCAGGACGGAAAGACACCGCGAGAAGTGCTGGCGAGGCTCGGCGCTAGCCCCGAAGCCCGCCTTGCGAAGGCACCCTCTGCGCGCGAGAAGGGCTTCCTTGGGGCAGTGGAAGCTCTCTGGGCAGAAGGGGCGCAGAAAGACGATTGGCGCGCTCGCCGCGTGGCCTATATGAACCAGATGGCCCGGCTCCATCAGGAGTTTCCCGACGACGATGAGGTCACGACGTTCTACGCGGTCTCGCTCCTGAGCGGCTCGCGGGCGCTCGAGGACAGAACGTTTCGTCTGGAGGTGAAGGCGGGGGCCCTCGCGATGGACATCTTCCATCGAAACAGAAACCATCCGGGCGCGGCCCATTACATCATTCACGCCTTCGATGACCCCATTCATGCTCCCCTCGCCCTCGAGGCGGCGAAGGCCTTCGCCGACATCGCTCCCGCGGTGTCTCACGCCATTCACATGCCCACCCACATCTTCATTCAGCATGGGATGTGGGAGAGGGTGGCATTGCAGAACATGAGGGCGCATCAAGTGGCGAGCGATCTCTGGAAGAGCGGGGACAGCATGAGCGACATGTCGCACTCGCTGGACTGGGGCCAGTACGGTTTCCTGCAGAAAGGCGATTACGCGAAGGGCGCCGAGGACGTCCGCCGCTTCGAGGAAATGGTGAAGATGTCGGACAATGACCGGGCGAGCTCGGGCTTCGCGCTCGCGAAGGCGCGCTATATCGTCGAGACCGAGGAGTGGAAGGTGCAGGAACTGCCCGAGGGGGCTTCCGGCGAGGAGATCCTCGCGAACGGGATGAGCGCGATGCGCCTGGGAGATCTCGCGGTGGCGGAGAAGATGGAGAAGCGCCTCGCGGACAAAGCCTCGTCGCCTTCGAAGTCCGAATCCGGTTCCGCTCATGCGGGCCACGGCGCCGCTCCGCCTCCTCCGTCGGACGAGGATCAATCGACGAAGGTCATGCACCTGGAAATGGCGGCTCTCGTCGCTCTCGCGCGCGGAAACAAGGACGAAGCGGTAGAGCTCCTGCGGAAGGCCACAACCGTAGAGACAACGATGCGGCCGCCGGCCGGCGCCGCCGACCCGGTGAAGCCCTCGCACGAGCTTCTGGGGGAAGTGCTTCTCGAGACGGGCAATCCCTCCGAGGCGGCGAAGGCGTTCGAGGCTTCGCTCCTGCGGATGCCCAACCGCGCCCGGTCGCTGCTGGGCTCGGCCCGGTCGCACGCGGCCGCGGGCGATCGTGCCACCGCTTCCGAGCGGTTCCAGAAGCTCGTCGAGATCTGGGGAGGCCACAAGGATCTCCCGGGCTACCAGGAGGCCGAGCGGTATCTCTCCTCGACCGACGACGGAGCGCCGCAGAACTAAGTCTTCTTGTAGCCGCCGGCCACGTTTTGCGAGCCGCCTCGGGGAATGCTGAGGTTCGTCCAGCGGGCGCATGCCAGATGCTTCGCCAGGAATACGATCTGCCCCACGTGGTAGGCGGTGTGGACGATCTGCCGCTGGATCGCCTGGGGAACGCTGTGCTCCTCGCCCCTGATTCGGACCGTCTTCGAGAGATCGTCCGGAGTCAGTGAATCGAGGCTTTCGAAACACCGCGACCAGCCGCGCTCCCAGAGTTCCATGAGATCTCTGCGGGTGAGCGCCGGGCTCGATTCGAACTCGCGGTCCCGGTGGCGGTCGGGCTTCTCGCCGTCGGTCTCGAGAAAGCGCGTCCAACGAGACAATAGGTTCCCGCCGAGGTGCTGAATCAGGACGGCGATGGAGTTCGACTCGGCGTCGAGCGCCTGATGGAGGAGCGCGTCGTCCTCCACCTGCGCTACCCCTTTCTCGGCGAGATCCTTCAGCCGGCGCATTTCAAAACGAGTGTTTTCGAGGAATTGTGCTCCGAGCTCCATGGTCTATGCTAGACCATGCATACCCAAAACCTCGACCTCGAGGGCCCGGCGGGGACGCTCGAAGCAGTCCTCATGACGCCGGCGGGGGAGCCCAGAGGCACGGCTCTCCTGTGCCACGCGCACCCCCTTCACGGCGGGACGATGCATTTCAAGCTCCTGTTCCGGGTGGCGAAGATATTCCAGAGCGGCGGCTACGCCGTACTCCGGTTCCAGTTTCGGGGCGTAGGCCGGAGCGCGGGGGAGTTCGACCGCGGCCGAGGCGAGGCCGACGACGCTCGGGCGGCGCTCGATTTCCTCTATCGAGAGTACCCCGACAAACCGATCGTCCTTGGGGGATTCTCGTTCGGCGCCGCGGTCGCGCTCCGCGTCGGCACCCACGACGATCGGGTCTCGGCGGTTCTCTTGATGGGACTCCCTGTCCTTCTGATCGAGTCGACCCCGGAAAATCCCCGGGCCAAGCCCATTCTCTTCATCCAGGGGGAGCGTGACGAGTTCGGCGATCGGGAGGCCATCGAGGATTTCGTGCGGTCGTTCCCCGGACCCGCCGAGCTCGTGGTCGTCCCCGGGGGCGATCACCTTTTCGTGGAAAAGGTCTCTCTCGTCGAGGAGGCTCTCGGCGAATGGCTCCGGAATGTCCCTTGATATAATCGATTCTCCGGAGAGATATTTCTTGGAAGTCTTCAACCGCGCTCTCGCCCTCGAGCGCCTCGACGGCGACCCGACTCGCCTCGAGGATCTCCTCGGAGCCTTCCAG
>CAZKNR010000315.1:0-17228 GCA_964553925.1 uncultured Acidobacteriota bacterium | reverse complement strand
TTTCCGGAACCGGGCTCCGAGCCCACATGCCAGTGGCTCGGAATGGCGGTGATGTGCGGTCCGCGAGGTCTCGAGGGGCAGAAAGACGTCTTCTATCGAAACGAAGGGCTGAAGTTCGTCGAAGCGGCGAAGGAGAGCGGGCTCGAAGACCGGAATCGCTTCTACGGCATCGGCGTCGTGAGCTCCGACTACGACGACGACGGCGACGTCGATCTGTACGTCGCCAACGACACGGATCCCAATTATCTCTTTCGCAACGACGGAAAGGGAGCCTTCGAAGAGGTCGGTCTCCTCTCGGGCGCGGCCTATAGCGGGTCGGGGGCGACCCAGGCGGGCATGGGAGTGGACTTCGGAGACGCGAACGGGGACGGCCATCTCGATATCTTCGTCACCAACTTCTCTCACGAGACCAACACTCTCTACCTCGGTTCCGAGGGCGGCCTTTTCACCGACGCCACGGAAGAAGCCGGTCTGTCGACCCCGAGCCTCGGGCAACTCGGCTGGGGGACCCGCTTCGTCGATCTCGACAACGACGGGGACGAAGACCTCTTCGTCGCGAACGGCCACGTCTACCCGAACATCGAAGGCGTGGACGCGACCACGAGCTATCGGGAGCGAAACCAGGTGTTCCTCAACGACGGACAGGGAAATTTCGTCGAGGCCGAGGTGGGAGCCGACTCGTCCGAAGGACTGAAATCGAATCGCGGCGCGGCGTTCGGGGATCTGGACGACGACGGCGACCCGGACGTCGTCGTGAGCGCCATCGACGATCGGCCCACGCTGCTGAGAAACGATCTCTCGGAAGGCGCCCACTTCGTGGGGCTCGTGCTCGTTGGGAGGACGAGTAACCGCGACGCCGCCGGTGCCTCCGTCCGTGTCTTATCGCGAGGCCGCGAGCAGGTGAAAGAGGCCCACGCCTCGGGGAGCGTTCTTTCCTCGAACGATCCGAGGCTCATTTTCGGGCTGGGGTCGGCCGAGGCCGCGGAGGAAATCCGCATCCGATGGCCGAGCGGCGCTCTGACGCGCCTCCTCGCGGTGCCGGCGGATCGCTATCTGGTGGTGGTTGAAGGAGTCGAAGGCTATTTTTTGATGACCCCGGTCGTCTCGAAAACCACTTCACCTGGAAGCTCCCGGTCGTGAATCTCGATGGTGTCGCCGATATCGATCTGCATCAGGTCGTGGGCGACGGTGAGCGGCCCCTCGTAGGTCGGCCGGGTCAGCGCCATCAGCTCTTCGCTGGTCGCGCCGGGCGGGATGATATGGGAGTAGACCGCCATTCGCGGCGCCGCCCGCTTGAAGATCGTCGCCGCTTGCTCCGGAGTCGAGTGGACGGAGAGACTCACGTTCGCGAGGCGGGCTTCGGGCGTCGACCCCGTCGCCGGCACCTGCACCTCGTGGATGAGGACGTCGGCGCCGCGTCCGTGCTCGACCAGTTTCTCACTGGGCCTCGTATCGCCCGAGAAAACCACCGACCGCCCCTTGTAATCGATGCGAAACCCATAGGTCCGGCCGCGGAAATCGAGCGCCGCTCCGGTCTTGGCGTCGATCGGCATATGCTCCACGTCGAACGCGGTCACTTTCAGCCCCTCGCGCTCGTAGATGACGCCGGGCATCACGTCCTCGGCCACGATTTCCGCTCCCTGGAGCGGCACCCCCACGACGTCGCGAAATTCGAGATCCCACGCGTACATGTGAACGAGGTCGTCCATCATGGCCTTCATGCCCGGCGGTCCCTGGACCCGAAACGGCACGCGCCGCCCGTAAAGCCAGCCCGATAACCACAGGTCGGGAAGTCCGATGGTGTGGTCGTAATGAAGATGCGTGACCAGAACGCGATCGATCGACGTCAGAAGCGCGAACGCACCCGCCTGGTACACCCGTTCCCGCAAGCCCGAACCGGCGTCGACCAGAAGCCGGTGCTTGTCCGTCTCGACGAGAATACTCGAGCCGTAGCGTTTCAGTGAAGGACGCGGCGCTCCCGTACCGAGAAACGTCAGGCTGATGTCCGCCGCCGTTTGCGCGCTCGCGGGAAGCGCGGGGAAGGCAAGGAGCGAGAATGAAAGGAAGGCTCGGAACGCTTTCATAACAACCCGTGATCAGGTGGTAGAGGGAGCAGAGGGCTTCGTCGACACGCTCGAGAGCTCAACGTCGCCGTAGGCCGCGTCATCCCAGGCGATGCCGTGGGAGACTTGCTGCCGCTTGAAGAGGTGTTCGCAGATGCGCACCGTCGCCGCCGGTTGGTTCAGCGTGTAGAAATGGATCCCCGGGGCGCCGTTGCGGAAGAGCTCTTCGGACTGCTGCACCGCGATCTCGACGGCGAGCTCGAACTGGGAGTCGGGGTCGTCCCGATAGCCTTCCATGCGTTTGCGGATCCAGACGGGGAGGTCTGTCCCGCACTTCTCGGAGAATCGCGCGACCTGCTCGTAAGGCCAGACGGGCATGAGGCCGACGACGATCGGGATATCCACCCCTCGGCGGCGCACCTCTTCGACGAACTGGAAGTAGCCGGCGTTGTTGAAGAAGTACTGGGTCACGGCGGCGTCGGCGCCCGCCTCCACCTTGCGCACGAAGTTGTCGACGTCCCCATGGAGGCTGGTCGCTTCCGGATGCCCCTCCGGATAGCAGGAAACCAGCACGTGGAATCCCCCCCGTTTCTTGACGAACGAGACGAGCTCGGTGGCGAACCGGAAACCGCCCTCGGGAATCGGAACGTCGGCCGCCGTCTGCTGCCCCAGGAGCGGGACGTCTCCCCGAAGCGCCAGGACGCGGGTGAAGCCGGCCTCGAAGTAGCTCTCGAGGTGGCGCCCGATCTCCTCCTGCGTGAGGCCGAGGCAGGTGAGGTGGGGAACGACGTCGACCCCCATCACCTCCTTCACCGCGAGGCAGGTCTCGAGCGTGCGGACGTTTCCGCTTCCCCCGGCGCCGAAGGTGACGGAAACGAAATCGGGATTGAACTCGCTCAGGTGGGCGGCCGTGTCTTTCAGCTTTTCCCAGCCCGGCGGCGTTTTGGGAGGGAAGAACTCGAAGCTCACGTGCGGCGGATGGCGCGTCAGGCGCTTGGCGGAGGGAAGACCCATGAACCCTTCACGCCGCATCGTAGCCATAACAGGAGGCATCGTAACGGCGCCCGCGCTTTTGCGCAATCGCGAGACCGGCGATAGGCTACCGCCGATGTTCCGCGCCCTTGGCCTTTTCCTGGCTCTCGGCCTGGCCCTCTGGGGGGGGCAGCAAACCTCCGGAATCCCCGAGCAAATTGGGGGAAAGCCGCTCGCGAAGCTCCTCGAGGAGTGGCCCGAGCAGTACGTGAAATGGATCCTCACCAAGTCCGAGCGGAACGCCTATCTCGCACTCGCGACCGATGAGGAGAGGCTCGAGTTCATCGAGTTTTTCTGGGCTCGTCGCGATCCCGACCCGGCTACGGCCGAGAACGAGTATCGGCGGGAGTATCTGGAACGGTACGCGTTCGTGGCGAACCGTTTGAGCGCGGGAAGACCCGGCTGGTCGACCGACCGCGGCCGGCTCTACCTCATCCTGGGGCCAGCCCATTCGATTCAGCAGAACCCGATGGGTCGCTACGGCCTCGAGCGTCCGAGTGAGATCTGGACCTACAACAACCTAGATATTCCGGGCTTTCCGGCGAGCTTCGATTTCGAGTTCGTGGACTTCAACGGCACCGGAAACTTCGAGCTGGTGCAGGACATCGACACCTCGGCTTCCGTCTGGAACCAGTTCGGCACCGTGAACAACGCTCTCGACGCCATCGCCCAGAGACGGCAGGTGGTAGGCGAAGTCGATCCCGCGACGGGAATGGACCGTTTTCGCGACGTCGATGGCACCCGCCAGGTGATGCGGGAGTTCGACCTGCAGCAGAGGGTCGACGACGTGATGAAGACCCCGGAGCGGAACCTCCCTTCGCTCCGCACCGAGGTCCAGGCCCGCGCCGCCTTCGGGGATCTCGCGGTGACCGCGGCGGCCGGCGCGGTCTGGGTCGAAGGGGAGCGCGCGCGAGTCCCGGTTCAGATCGCGGTGCCCTATAGAGATTTCTCCCGCCGCGACGACGGCGAGAAAGTCCTCTACGATCTGGACTACGTCATCGTCGTCTCGAAGGAGGACGGTCTCGAGGTAGACCGAGTCGAGGACGCGCTGACGCTCGCGTTCGAGCGAGATCAAGCGAGCGCTCTCGACGCCGTGCGTCTTTCGATCGAAGAGGTGCTCGAGGCGCCCCCGGGGAGTTACCGCCTCGTCGCATACGTTCGCGATCGGAACCGGAACCGCATCGGACACGCCGAGCTCCCGCTCGTGGTTCCCGTTGCGCCCTCGGGCGCCGGTCTCGCGATGAGCTCCGTTTTCCTCGCCTCGGAGATCCTTCCGGGGAACGCGGGGGAGACGAGGCCCTTCCAGTTCGGCTCCGTTCGCGTGATTCCGGCGGCGGAGAAGATCTTCACCCGGGACGACACCTTGAAGCTCTACGTCGAGGCCTACGGCGCATCGAAGAGCGAGGACGGAAGAAAGCGTCTGCGCGTGGACTTCTTCGTGATGCGCGACGGGAGACTCGCGGTCGGCGTCCCCGCGAGCTACCTCAGGCCCGACGTCGAACCCGTCGGGGTCACGGGCCAGATTCCTCTGCGGAAGTGCGACCCGGGTGAGTACACGATCCGGGTCCGGGTCACCGACGAGAACAACGGCGACCGCGCCGAGTCAGAAACGAGCTTCGTCGTGCGAGAGTGAGGAGTTCATCCTCGGCCAGCTCTACGCCCGGCAGGAGAACTACTCCGCCGCCCGCGCGGTCTACGAGAACTTGATCGCTCGGAAGCTCGACCCGGAGATGATCGCGAGCGTTCGCCGTCAGCTCGACTGGGTCATCGCGAAGACGGGCACGCCCTGAACGCGCCCTCCTTCATTCGTGCCGGAGCGCGATGAGGGGATCGAGGCGCGACGCCCTGCGCGCGGGTACGAACGAAGCGAGCGTCGCGACCCCGAGCAGCGCAGTAGCCGTCACCGCGTAGCTCGCGGGATCGAACGGCGTCACGCCGTAGAGCAGGGTCTCGAGGAAGCGCGCGAGCGCGAAGGCCGCAGCGAGGCCGATGCCGACACCGGCGAGGGCGGGCTTCATGCCTTGCCCCATCATCGTTCGCATCAGGGCGGACCCCGACGCGCCCACCGCGAGACGCAAGCCCATCTCCCGAGTCCTCTGGCTCACGGTGTAGGAAACGACGCCGTAGAGCCCGACCGCGGCCAGAAACGACGCGATCCCCGCGAAGAGGCCGAAGAGCAGCATCGAGAACCGGCGCTCGGCGAGCGACTCGCTCACGACACTCGCGAGCGTGCGCATCGCGTAAGGAGGGAGGCTCCCATCGATCCCGCGAACGGCGTCGCGGACATCGGCGGCCAGGAACTCAGGGTCGGTGTCGGTGCGAAGCACGACCGACATCGTGCTGAACACGTCCTCGGGATAGGGCACGTACATCGTGGGATGGGCGGACTGTTCGAGACCGTCGTGGCGGACGTCGCCGACCACCCCCACGATCTCGTAGAAGCCGTCGGTTCCGTTGCCGATGTCGATACCGCGCCCGAGGGGCTCCTCGTCCGGGAAATGACGCCGGACGAAGGCTTCGTCCACGATGGCCACCATCGGCGCCCGCGCCGTGTCGCGCTCGTCGAAAGCTCGTCCGCGCTCCAAAGGAATGCCCAGGGTCTCGAAATAGTCCGGGCTCACCACGCGGTGATTCGCCGACGGCTCGTCCCCGGGGGCCGGATCCGGGCGGCCCTGGATCGCGAACGAGAGAGAGTAGTCGTCCCGCAAGGGAAGCGACTGCACCATGCCCGCCGACTTCACTCGCGGCAGCGACCTCAGTTGCTCGAGGAGGGTGTCGTAGAACTGGGTGCGGTCATGGTCCTCGGGGTAGGCGTGACCCGGGAGAGAGATGCTGAAAGTGAGGACGTTCTCGGGTCGGAATCCGGGGTCGACGCCCGAGAGCCGGCTGAAACTGCGAAGGAGGAGGGACGCGCCTATGAGGAGCACGAGTGAGAGTGCCACCTCCGCGGTGACGAGCGCGTTTCGAGCCCGCCGGCCCATCGAACCGTCGGACGCGCGGCTACCTTCCCTCAGCGCTTCGCTCAGGCGCGCGCGCGAGCCCTGCCAGGCGGGGGCGAGACCGAACAGCATTCCGGTGAAGAGAGAGACGAAGAGCGTGAATCCCAGTACCCCGCCGTCGATCGAGACTTCGTCCACGCGCGGAATTCCGCCGGCGCTCAACCGGCGGATGGGATCGAGCGCGGCGTACGCGAGGGCGAGGCCGAGAGAGCCAGAGGCGAGCGCCAGGACGGCGCCCTCGACGAGCATCTGCCGCGCAAGTCGGGAGCGGCCCGCGCCGAGAGCGGCGCGTATCGCGATCTCTTTTCCCCGAACGGACGCCCGTCCGAGGAGCAGGGTCGCCACGTTTCCACAAGCGATGAGCGTCACGAGGAAAACGGCGGCGAGAAGCGTCAGAAGCGACGCGCGGACCCCTCCCACGACCTGCTCGTGGAGAGCGATCACTTCGGCGGACTCTTCCGCGTTCGACGCGGGAAACGCGATCGCGAGGCGCTCCGCGAGAGTCCGCATCTCCGCGCCCGCGGTGGGAATGGACACCCCGGGAGAGAGGCGCGCGATCACGCCCAGATAGTGGGCGCCGCGAGGGGCGTCCGCCGGATCGAGCGCGAGCGGAGTCCAGTACTCGGTCTCCCGCGTCGGGAAGTAGAAGCCGGACGGCATCACTCCGATCACGGTCACGGGCATGCCGTCGAGCGTGAGCGTTCTGCCCAGAACCGAGGGGTCGCCGCCGTAGCGGCGCTGCCAGGCGCCGTGGCTCAGAACGATGACGCCGTTTCCGCCGGGCGCGTCCTCCTCAGGCGTGAAGCCGCGGCCAAGGGCAGGGGCGGAGCCGAGGAGCTCGAAGAGATCGAAGGACACCTCCGCGCTCGAAACCCGCTCCGCTGTGGCGCCGTCGGTCAAGGTGCCGCTCCCGGCGCTGAACGCGGCGATGCGCTCGAATGCCGTGCTCTGCCGCCGCCAGTCGAGGAAATTCGCCGGCGCCGCGGAGAAGCGGCCGTACTGGGGGACGGTTTCGTACACCCGCACGAGGCGTTCCGGCTCGTGATAGGGGAGCGGCCTCAGGAGCACTCCATCGATCACGCTGAAAATCGCGCTCGTGGCTCCGATCGAAGGAGCGAGGGTGAGGAGGGCGACGAGCGTGAAGCCGGGGTTTTTCACCAGCTGCTGAATCGCGTAGCGGGCGTCGGAAAGGGAGTCGGCCAGCATGCTTCCCCCTCCTCGCGCCCCGCGCACGCGCTCTTCCGCCTTCAGGAACCAGCGCTGGATGCGCGGGCGTGCCTTTGGGCGATCCGCGAGCGACAGATCCTTCGCCATGCGGTCCCAGTCCTGGACCTGTTCGCAAGCGTGGGCTTCGGCGTCCGCCTCGCTCGCTCCGCGGGCGAGCGCTTCCCGGTAGAAGTCCTCGAGCTGGGCTCCGAGCTCGCGCACGATGCGCGACTCGCGCTCCGGGGGAAGATCGGGAAGCGACAACCTCTCGCGGACGTAGTCTTCCCAGTTACGCACCACTTCCGCCTATGACTTCCTCGACGGCGGCGACGTAGTCCTTCCACGTGCGGCGCTGGCGGGCGAGAACGCGACGCCCTTTCGCCGTCAGCCGATACAAGCAGCGCAGGCGCTCGCCCGGCTTCTCGACCCAGCGTCCTTGGATCCAGCCGCGGTTCTCGAGCCGCAGGAGCGCGGGGTAGAGCGTCGGGAGAGCGAACTTGAGCTTCCCGCCGGAGCGCTCTTCGATGCGCTTTCCGATATCGTACCCGTGGCGGGGACGGCCGTCGAGGAGCGAGAGCACCAGCATCTCGATGCTCCCCTTCTTCAGCTCCGGACTGAACGGCACGGTTAGCCTCCCTATATGTAGGAAGGCTAACTATACGGCGCGCGTGGCGCCCGCGCAAGCGAACGCCCGGGCCCGTTGTTTTGCCTGGGCGAGGGTGGTACATTCTCGCACCGTCACAGGTGGAGGAGGTATTGCCGATGAAAATGCTGATCGACATGGAGTTTCCCGTCGAACCGTTCAATTCCCTCGTGAGAAAAGGGACTGCGGGCCAGACGATTCAGAAAGTCCTCGAGGACATCAAGCCCGAGGCGGCCTACTTCATGGCGCGGAACGGAAAGCGCGGCGGGATCCTGGTGGTGGACGTTGCCGATCCATCGAAGATTCCCGCGATCGCCGAGCCGCTGTTTCTCTATTTCAACGCCAGCGTGCAGTTCACTCCCTTCATGACCCCCGAGGACCTGGCGAAGGCGGGTCTCGAGGAGCTCGGCAAGAAGTACGGCTGACGCCGCGCCGGATCAACCCGAGTAGCCTTGGGTCGCGAGCCGCTTCCCCGAGGCCTCGTAGCCCGCGGACGGCATGTCGTGGACTCCGGTCGCGTCGATCCAGACGTTGTAGAAGTTGAAGAGCGCGCAGACGGTGATGGCGTCGTAGAGCGCCTCGTCGGTCCATCCCGCGGCTCTCGCGCGATCGAGATCGTCCTTCCGAACCTCGGTCGACTCGCGGTTCACCTTCTCGATGAGCTCGAAGAGCGCCTTCTCCTTGTCGGAGATGGGCGCCGAACGGAAATCCGCGAGGACCGCTTCGACCATTTCTCGGTCACCGAGAAGCTCCGCCGCGACCGCGGCGTGAGAGCCGATTCAAAAGGGGCACTGGTTGCGGCTCGAGGTGAAGGCCGCGATGAGCTCCCTCTGGCCCGGCGAGAGCGGAGAGGGGCCACGCATGACGCCCTGGGTGAACCGCGAGAGGTGGTCGGTGCGGTCGGGCTTGAAGGCGAAGAGGTGCATGATCTGGGGGATGGGCGCCCCGATCGCCTTCATCGCTTTGATGGTCTCTCCGCGCGGCCCGGAATCCTGGTGCTGTTCTATGTCTGGCAGGAACATGGGATCCACGGCTCTCTCCTGTGCTGACTACGCTAGCATAGCGAAGAAGGCGAGTCTTGAACGCCGTCCGGGAATCCGCTTTAATTCGACGGCATGAGCACATCCACCATCACCGTTTCCTCTGCGCTCCAAACGGCTCGGGAGCGATATGCCGATGCCAACCCGGCGAGCTTCCGGTTCCATCAGGAGGCTTCTCGCCACTTGCCCGGGGGCAACACCCGGACGGTGCTCTTCCATTCACCATATCCGCTGCGCTTCGTTCAGGCGGAAGGCTGTCGTCTCGTGGACGCCGACGGCCACGAGTACGTCGATTTCCTCTCGGAGTACACCGCCGGAGTGTTCGGCCACTCGCACCCGGTGATCCGGCGCGCGGTCGAGGAAGCGCTCGCCTTCGGTCTCAACGTGGGCGGGCACACGCCGCTCGAGATCCGCTTCGCCCAAGCCATCCGGTCCCGGTTCCCGAGCCTCGAGCTCGTTCGGTTCACGAACTCGGGAACGGAAGCGAACCTCATGGCTCTCGTCGCTGCTCGCGCGTTCACCCACCGACAAAAGGTCATGGTGTTCTCGGGCGCCTATCACGGGGGTGTCCTCTACTTCCGCCACGGGGGCCATCCGGTCAACGTTCCATTGCCGTTCGTAGTCGCGCCGTACAACGACACCGACGCCACTCTCGCGCTCGTCGAGCAGCACGGGAGGGACCTCGCGGCGATCCTCGTCGAGCCGATGCTCGGCTCCGGCGGGTGCGTGCCCGGGCGACGTGATTTCCTTATGGCGCTCTCGGAAGCCGCGATCCGGGTGGGAGCGCTTCTCATCTTCGACGAGATCATGACGTCGCGGCTCGCTCCCGGCGGTCTTGCTGCCGTCCACGGCATCACTCCCGATCTGACGACTCTCGGGAAGTACGTCGGGGGTGGCATGTCGTTCGGCGGCTTCGGCGGCCGAGCCGAGGTGATGCGGCTCTTCGACCCTTCGAGCTCCGACGCCTTGCCCCACGCCGGTACCTTCAACAACAACACTCTTACGCTCTGCGCGGGCTATCGGGGGCTGACGGAAGCGTTCACCTCCGAAGCTCAGATCGAGATGAACCAGCGCTTCGACCGGCTGCGCGGCCGGCTCAGCGAGCTCGCGAAGCGCACCCGGGTTCCCATGCAGTTCACCGGCATCGGCTCCATGATGAGCGCGCACTTCTGTGAGGGCGAGATCGCGAGCGAGCGCGACGTCGACCGCGGCAACGCCGCGTTGACGGAGCTCCTCTTCTTCGACCTCCTCGCCCGTGGGTACTACATCGCGAGACGAGGGATGATCGTGGGCTCGCTCGTGACCGGGGACGCCGAGTGTGAGGGCCTGGTGGCGGCGATCGAGCTTTTTCTGGAAGAGAGGGCCGACCTGCTCAGGGAGCATTCATGAACTCCTACCGAGGTCTTTCCTCGACGCTCGTTTTCCTGCTGAT
This sequence comes from uncultured Acidobacteriota bacterium, assembly GCA_964553925.1. Classification (GTDB taxonomy): domain Bacteria; phylum Acidobacteriota; class Vicinamibacteria; order Marinacidobacterales; family SMYC01; genus DAISKN01. The sequence continues at coordinate 6,813 of CAZKNR010000315.1, read as the reverse complement.
GACCGTGAACGGGCTCGGCGCTCGTGAGCGTTGGACGCCGGCCCATGCCGAGGCCTGGTACCAGGAGAGACCCCTCCTCGTCGGCTCGAACTTCATCCCCTCGACGGCGATCAATCAACTGGAGATGTGGCAGGCCGAGACGTTCGATCCCGAGACCATCAATCGGGAGCTTGGCTTCGCGGCCGCTCTCGGGTTCGACAGCATGCGGGTCTTTCTCCATCACCTTTTGTGGGAGCAGGACCGCGAGGGATTTATCGAGCGTGTCGAGAGTTTCCTGGCGATGTGCGACCGTCACGGCATCGGCGTCATGCTGGTTCTCTTCGATGGCGTTTGGGACCCGAATCCGAGAATCGGAAGACAGCCGGAGCCCCGTCCCCACGTCCACAATTCCGGGTGGGTGCAGAGCCCGGGAGCCGACGTTCTGGGCGACCCCGAGAAACAGGACCGGCTCAAGAGCTACGTCTACGGCATCGTCCATCATTTTCGCGACGACCCTCGTATCCAGGTCTGGGACGTTTTCAACGAGCCCGACAATCGCAACGAGAGCTCCTATCCCGACGCGGAGTTGAAGGACAAGCCCGAGAAAGCGGCGCTGCTAGTGAAGAAGGTATTCCTCTGGGCACGCGAGGCAGAGCCATCGCAGCCTCTCACCGCCGGAGTCTGGATGGGGCCGTGGCCCGAGGAGAAGCCGCTCGCGCCGATCGAAGCCCTGATGCTCGAGGAGTCGGACGTCGTCAGTTTCCATAGTTATGGAACGCTCGAGGACGTGCGCGAGCGGGTCGATGAGCTTCGCCGTTACCATCGCCCAATCCTCTGCACCGAGTACATGGCTAGGCCTAGAGGGAGTCGTTTCGACCCGCTTCTCGGATACTTCAAGGACGAGAAGATCGCCGCTTATAACTGGGGTCTGGTGGCGGGGAAAACGCAAACGATGTACCCGTGGGATTCGTGGACGAAACGCTACACCGCCGAACCGGCCGTCTGGTTCCACGACATATTTCGCCCCGATGGGACTCCGTACGATCCGAGCGAGGTCCGCTACATCAAAGGCCTATTCGGGCGATGATTATCGGAGGGTCAGAGCGGGGTCGCCGAGGAGGTGATAGATGAGGAGAAGCTCGGGGAAAGTGCCCGAGTCGGCGTAGGAAGCCTGGGCCGCCGCCACCGCATCGCCTAGACGCCGGTGGGTGCCCGAGTGGAGCTCCCGCAGGAGCGCCTGGTGCAGGAGGTGCGCGGGCTCGTTCAGGCTCAGCCCGCTCGGAGAGAACGCGGCGATCGCTCCTTTTCCCTCGGCCTTGAGAAGCTCTTCCGAAAGCGCGTTGAAGAACGGGAAGTGGAAGTAGCCGTTCAAGCAGTTCATGGTGAGGACGATCGGTTGTCGCGGCTGGGCGGACAGAAGCCCCACCGACTCACGATCGAACAGGTTTTCGCTCGCCCAGAGGTAGATTCCGCCGTGTCCGACGTAGCTCAACGTCGAGGCTCCCTCATCGAACGAGTCGAGGATTTCCTCTCGAGCGGCATCGATTCCGAGACGGCCGAGGTAGATCGTGCGGACCGATTCCTTCGAAAGAACGCCTCCCGCCAGTGAGTCCGCGTCGCCTTCGAAATCTCCCGCGTTGTCGGAGTCGTCGGCGACGAGAACCGCCGTGGGGTCCGCTCCGGTGGCCAGTGATTCATAGGCGAGGATCTTGCTCACGAGTCTCTCGACCTCTTCGAGGGTCGATGCCGGAAGGCGGCCGATAGCCAGGTCCGGAAGAAAATCGTCACCGTTCACCGAGGCGTAAGCGGGGTCGGAAGCGGTCCAGAGATAGCTGGTCTTCACCATGAGCGGCGGGACGCGATTCATCGCCCCCGTTCCCAGATAGTCTTTGAAGTCGTAGGTGCCGTCGCCGAGAAGGAGCACGTACCGGGGTGGCTTCCTCCATCGGTGGTAGGCGTAGCTGAGAAAATCGCGGAGCGCCTCGGGCCTGGTTTCGCCGAATCCGAACTCCGAGTAGACGTCCTCGATGGCCACCGCTTTCACCGCGAGGCCCTGTCGTCGCCTCAGCTCGAGGAGAGGCCGGGCCGCCTCGAGGAAGGCGTTCGGCCCGACGACGACGTAGTCGGCCGAGTGCAGGGTGCTCTTGAGCCGTTCGCCCCTCGCCCGCCGGAGCTCGGGCCTTCGAACCCGGGCCTCGCTCACCAGAACGTAGCTTCGGCCCGCCGAAGCCGCGAAGCGCACCGTTCCCCCTCCGCTCTCACCGCGGATTCGGACGGGCTCCCCGGTCACATCGAGGACGAAGGACGCTCCCACTTCCACGGCGGCGTTCTCGCGGAATAAGCCCTCGAGGTAGCCGTCCCTCATCACCACACGACGGGGATAGCGGACTTCGAATCGGTCGAGAAACACCATCGAGTAGGCGGCGTCCGTGTCCCCCACACCTTCGAGCTCGAGCGAGTTCTCCCCGTCGCGGAGCACCGAGATCGGCACTGGCGTTTCGAGATGCCGCGGCTGCTTTCCGTCCCAGTGCGACTCGGTCAGAAAGACGCCGTTGACCGAAACCCGCACGTGGTGATCGGGTGCGGCGGGAAAGTCGCTCGCCCCCTGGAGCCAGAGGCTCAACGTCGCGTCGTCGGCTTCGATGGCGATCTCGTCGAGGGTGAATGCAAAACTCCTCGTTTGCGGCGCAAAGAGGGACTCCCATAGCCAGAGATCCTCCGCTTCGAGAAGCGCGGCCTGATAGAAGCGGTTCTCTTCATGGGTCGAGGTCTCCCAGTAGAAGCTCGCGTTGGGCGCGTCTTTCGGTGTTACCGGGAGCTCACGCATCGTCGTACCCGGGGAGCCCTCCTGAAGCTCGAAGACCGCCTCGTGACCGTAGGGATTGTGAGCGCCGCCTTCACTGAGGAAATAGAGAGTCGAGCCGGGGCCAAAGTGTCGCGGGTCGGGCTCGACGAAATAAGGCCTCGTCTCCCCCAGCCGCGTCAACTTCAGATTCCCGGTGGCGTAGGATCGCCGGCCGCCCATCTGCGCGAACGGCAAGGCGTAGAGGCCGCGATCCCGGGTCGCGAGCCTCGCGACAACGGCCCGACTCCGGTGGCTTGCCGCCGGCCGGTAACGACGCCCTCGCCCTCCGTCGTCGGTTCGTTCTCGAGCGTCTCGCCCCCGGAACGAGAGCGTGAACCGAAGGCGTCGCGCGAGAACGAGGTGTCCCGAGGCGTCCCGTCCGAACGGCCTCAGCTCCACGAAGGCTTTTTTGGAATCACCTTGAAACGCCACGCCCGCGAGCTCTACCGAAGGCATGGAAAGAACACTCGGCTCAAGAAGGGCTGGAGCGCGGCGCGCTCGTACGGTGCCGTCCCTACGGGCATCGACTTCGGGACGACCGACCGATCTTGGAGTGAGGCCGGCGAAGACTTCTACGTCGAGAGCTTCCCAGGAAGCGAGCCTTACGTTCCGTCCCGCGGGAGCGTCTACCGACGCCCGCCTGGAGAGGAGCCACTGCGTCGCCTCGAAGCCCGGTGCCTCGATTCGCACGGTTCCATCGCCTACTGGAGCTGCGCGGAAGCCTCCGGTCCAAAGCTCCATCACGATATGGTCGCGGGCGCTTTCGACGACGTGTAACTCGCTAGCGTCGGGTGCCCCGTAGGTGATGACCGCCGGGTCGGATTCGGTTCGTCCCGACCTTGAATCGGGGGTCGCCGCGACCGGGCCGTGCCGCTCTGTCCTGCCCGTGGTCTCGACGTCTTCGAGCTGGTAGAAATAGGCGACGCCGTTCTCGAGGTTCCGATCGAGATACGAGTATCGCGCTCCCTCGGGGGAGGAGCCGAGCCCGGGAACGAGCTCCTTCGTGATGCTCTCGTATGGGCCCTCCCAGGAGAACGCCCGGTACAGCCGGAATCCCAGATTGTCGTACTCGGAGCCCGTCTCCCATTGGAGAACAACCTCGCCGTCGGCCGCGCTCGCGGTGAAGGAGACGAGCTCGACGGCAGTGACCGCGCCTCTCTCGTGCGCTCCTCGGTCCCAGGTCAAGCCGAACCTGGATTTGTCATCGATGTCGTTCCAGAAGCTCCCGCTGAGATCGAGAGCGGTGTTCACCGCTACGTTGCCCCCCAACTTCAGGTGCAGGTCAGAGCCCGGTAGGACGAAGACCGAGGCGGCGGAGACGAGCGTCTGGGCGTTCGCTCCAAAGGCGGCGGTTCCGTCCGACGACGTGTTGTTGCTGCCGGAGAGGGTTCCCCCAGCGCCCACCCCATAATCTTCATTGCCACTTCCGGTCACGATGGTGTTGCGGATGGTCAGAGGGCTCCCGGACGCGTGGATGCCCCTGTTCAGCATCCCATCGATAGAGACGTTCTCGATGATCAGGGTGTCCAACGACCCATCGCCTTCGATCCCGAATTCGTCGCCATCCCAGATCATGCAGTTGCGAATAGTGACGCCCCTGGCGACAGTGTTGTCGCCAGCGAGGTCGATGCCGGAGATGTCATTGACGGCATCGGCGAAGTTATGGACGAGGAGGTTCTGCAGGACTACGTTCGTCGTGTTTTCCCCCACGAAGGCGGAGACCTGGATGGGGGAGATGCTCAATCCACTCGCTCCAGTGAGCTCCAGCCACTCGACGGTGACGTAGCTGTCTCGAACGTCGACTTCGTTCGCTCCGTTGTTGTTCACCACGACCCCTGCCCCCGGGACCCCGTTGTGCCGATTTCCCGGATCTGCCGTGAGCTGGATTCTGTGGGTAGGGTCGGTCGTAGACCCGTTGATGAGGACGGTGGAACTGAGGGTGAAGACGGTGTCCTTGTAGGCGATGCCGATCTCGGTTCGGTTATCTAAGACGAGGTCCGCGCTGGCGACCGGGAAGTACGTGCATGCCCCGCCGCTGATACAGGTCTCCCAGGCGGCAAGGGTAGTGAACTGACGGGCGATGAAATACGACTTACCGGACGCTGTCGTTCCGGTGAAGGGAGTCGCGAGCTGGAGCTGAGTCTGGGAGTCGACGCGGAGGACCATGTAATTCACTGCGTCGATGGTGATGACGTCACCCCGCCCGCGATTCCACGTCTGCCAGGAAGTCCCCGTGCCCATCACCACGGTGTCGCCGACCGTCGCCGCCACCGTTCCGTTGCCCAGAGCTCGTCGAGCGATTGGGAGCGGTGCCGACGGAGCGCAACCGGACGGTTTGGGCATCGACGCGCGGACCGGCACACAGGAAGAGGAGCAGGGTGAGACCGGCGCTCCGCCTCGCGGGCAGGTATGTGTGGCCCATGGTCGTGCTGGAACTGAACAAGTTCAGGTTTGCAAGTGGGGTGCCACCCCTTACTTGTCGGATCCTGCTGAAGGGTCACGGCTTATGGGAGCCGTTCCCATGTTCGGTGCGGGGAGAAGCCTACGGGGAAAGAGAGATCCGCCCCTACCCGCGGAAGTAGAGGTAGGCTCCGAAAATGCACAGAAGGATGAGAGCGGAAGTGGCGACGTCGCAACGATCCCCATCCCGCTCGGGTACGGGCGCGATCTTCCTCGGTCTCGGTGCCGAAGGTCAGACTTCGAATCGCTTCGTAATCCGGGGCGGCGGTCATGAGGCTTACCTCTTCTTGGCGCGACCCACCCGGTCCGCCTTTCCCAGCAAGCGCAGGGCTCGGGCAGGGTCTCCGCGTTCGGCCATGGCCTTGAACCGTGTTTCCGCGTCATGAAGCGTGAGTGCGATCGTGGCGATTTCCTCGAGTAGCTTGTTGACACTCACCTTGCGTGATCTGGCCAGGGCCTTGAGCCGCGAATGCTTCTCGTCTGGAAGGCGCAACGTTACGGTAGACATGGGTACTCCTTCAGGCATTGCGCCGGCGTCACGATTCGGACCTGTGGAAAACGCAGCTCCGCTCGCTCGAAGTCGCGGCGGTTGCGCGTCACAATGGCCTCGGCGTTGCCGGCGACGGCCAGCTCGATCACGTGATTATCGCCCTCATCCCGCAGATTGGGGCGCCAGAGGTAGTACATCTCGGTCCACTGACTGACGGCGAAGAAGGCCTCCATCACCGCCCTCCGCTCGCCTCTGGTGAGCGGGCTTCGCGCGAACAGACGCTCCCGGCCGAGGACAGACTCGTACTCCAAGAACAGCGCTGTTCCGATCAAAGGCTGATACTCGCCAACAAGGCGCCTACCCGCGGAAGTAGAGGTAGGCTCCGAAAATGCACAGAAGGATGAGAACGGAAGTGGCGACGTCGAGACGATCCCATCCCGCTCGGGTGCGGGCGCGATCTTCCTCGGTCTCGGTGCCGAAGGTCAGGCTTTGAATCGCTGCGTAATCCGGGGCGGCGGTCATGAGGCTCACCCCCACCATCACGGCCGCGGAAACGAGGGTGATGAGGACGCTGAAGTACTGGAAATAAATATTGTTGCAGATCCAGAGGAACGAGCCCGCGGCGTAGCCGTTCTCGAATCCGGCGAGCCCCAGAGTGACCGGCGTGTCGACCAGCATCCGGAAGATTCCCATCGCGAAACCCACGATCAATGCCGAGAGCGCACCTTGCGCGTTCACGCGCTTCCAGAGGATGCCGAGAAAGAAAACGACGAAGATGGGCGGAGCGAGGTAGCCCTGGATCGCCTGCAAGTAGTTGTAGAGACCATGGGCGTTCTTGATGACCGGAATCCAGACGAGAGCGATGAGGACCATAGCTCCGGTCGCGACCCGTCCGGTGCGTACGATCTCGTGCTGGCTCGCCTTGGGCCTCCACTTGGAGTAGAGGTCCACGGTGAAGAGCGTCGAGGCCGCGTTGAACACACCGGCGAGGGAGCTCATGAGCGCGGAGAGAAGCCCGGCGACCACGATTCCCCGGATG
>CAZKNR010000314.1:0-8518 GCA_964553925.1 uncultured Acidobacteriota bacterium | reverse complement strand
CCTGTACGGCTTCTTCGATCGGTTCTTGAAGGGGGAAGCGAGCCCGCGGCTCGAAGCGCTCCCGAAGGTCACGTATTTCACGATGGGCTCGAACCAATGGCAGACGTCGAACACCTGGCCTCCGGAGGGTGCGAAAGAGCGCACCCTGTATCTTGCGAGCGGGGGGAAGGCGAACTCGCTCTTCGGCGACGGGAAACTGAGCCTGGCGCCGCCAGACAGGGACCAGCCGGACTCGTTCGTATACGACCCCATGAACGCCGTGCCGTCCTATGGCGGTAACGTCTGCTGCACCGGAAACGCGGTTCAGGCCGGCTCGTTCGATCAGCGGAAGATGGAAGCGCGGCAGGACGTCCTGGTGTACACCTCCGAGCCTTTCGCCGGGGGAATGGAGTTGAGCGGGTCGATCGTCCCGAGGCTCTACGTGTCGTCGGACGCGAAGGACACGGATTTCACGGTGAAGGTCCTCGACGTCTATCCCGATGGGAGAGCCTACAACTTGGACGAGTCGATCCAGCGGATGCGGTATCGCGACGGCTACGACAAGCCGCTCGCGTGGATGGAGAAGGGGAAGGTCGCGAAGGTGACGCTCCAGCCCCTTACCACGAGCAACTACTTCGCGCCGGGCCACCGGGTTCGCATCGAAGTCTCGAGCAGCAACTTCCCGCGCTTCGACCGCAACCTGAACACCGGCGGCAACAACTACGACGAGTGGGCCGGGGTGGTGGCGACGAACTCGGTGCACCACTCGAAAGAGTATCCCTCGAGCGTCACCATCACCGTGGTCGAGCGAGAGACCCCGACCCAGCAGCACCCGTAGCGACGAACTCTACTCTCGGATCGGAAGCCGAATCGTAAACTCGGTGCCCTCTCCGACCTCACTCGACACCTCGATTGCGCCCCGATGCTCCTCGACGATGCGGTAAGTGATGGCCAGACCCAGTCCCGTGCCCACCCCCGGACCTCGGGTGGTAAAACCGGGATCGAAGATGCGTTCCAGATTCTGGCTCGGAATCCCGTGTCCGGTATCGGCGAACCGCAAGACGACCTGATCCCCTTCGAGTCGGGTGCGTATGGTAATCGTTCCACGCTCGCCGACCGCCTGAATCGCGTTCACCAGGAGGTTCATGAATACCTGGTTCAGCCGGTTGGGTGAACAGACCATTGAGGGTATTTCTCCGAAGTCCCTGACGATCTCGATTCCGTGCTTCAACTTGTGTTGCAGGAGGGTCAGCGTGCTCTCAATCCCTTCGTGCAGATCCGCTTTCTTGCGCTCCGCCTCATCCAGTCGCGCGAAGTTCCCGAGCGATTTCACGATGCGGACGATGCGATCGGAAGCGACGAGTGTCGTGGCGGCGGCTTGCTCCAGCGCTTCCAGCGCTCGCTCGAGCCGCGGGTGTTTGGAGAACGCTGGAGCGAGCGCTTCGTCGGTGAGGGCCTTTCGAACCACCGCCGCCACTCGCTTCGATATGTCCGCGTTGGAGTGGATGGATCCGAGCGGGGTGTTGATTTCGTGAGCCACCCCCGCTGCCAGGTCACCGAGTGCGGCCATTTTTGCCGACTGAAGGAGCTGGGCCTGCGTTTCCCGGAGCTCGCGGTTCGTCTGGTAAAGCTCCAAGGTGCGCTCCCGCACCCGATCCTCCAGCGTTTCGTTGAGCTCCTTCAGCCGCTCGTGGGCCTCCGAAAGCTCGCTCCTCCGCTCCGCCTCTGCCCGGTACGACTTTGCGTTGTGAATCGCGCTCGCGGCTTGATTGGCGACGACCGTGATGAGAGCCTCGTCCTCCTCGCTGAACACTCTCTGTTCGACGCTCTCCACGAAGAAAACGCCGATGAGCGTGTCCTTGATCAAGAGGGGAATGCCGATCTGACTCTCCACGTCCGAGAGCCCCGGGAGAGCAGGAGACTCTGAGAGCTCGCTCCCCCTCCCCGCTTGCTCCATTTGCTCGCGAATCGTGGACATGTAGGCGCGCTGCCGGCCGAGGTTGCCGAGCCGCATCAGTTGGCGCTTTTTGGCGACCACCCCGACGAGTCCCGTGCCCACCGCCACCCTGTTGCCCGTAGGCTGGCCCTCGTAACCGCGGCTCGCCGCGACACTCAGCGTTTCGCCGGAGGCATCGAGCAGCAAGATCATCGAGTGGTGAAAGCCGAAGAGCTCGTCCATGGTGCGAAGCGCGATGCCGAATATCTCCTCGAGGTTGAGCGTCGAGTTGATCTCGGACGAAACCTGCTGAAGAACGCGGACTTCCCTGGATTTCGCGGCCAGCCTCTCTTCGAGATCGGTGCTCATGAGCACAGAGGGGGCCGCCCGAGGGCCATCAGTTCTGGTCCGTGGACTCGGCTCTGAACGCCACCTTCCGCACCGAGTGGACCCGGTAGATATCGGCCGCCTTCAGTTTGAAGATGCCCGTCATCCCCGTCGCTGAAGCGATGGCCTCGATCTGCATATCCATTCGATCGAAAACCGGCCCTTCGGTCTCCGAGTGCTCGTAGCGAACCTGGAGGATCCAGCTCGCGGAGCCCTTCAGATCGTTGAGAAGAACGCAGGCGTTGGGGTTCTCCCTGACGTTCCTCACCGTCTTGTTGAAAAACTGAAACGAGAGAGCCACGTGCTCGCGATCGACGTAGTACACCTGGGAGATGATCGTGGTGTTGGGTATGCCGCCGGCCGAGCACGACACCACGTCGGCGGGAACGCCGTTGTCCATGACCGGCTTGATCTCGTCGGGAAGGTGGGTCGTCTCCATTTACTCCTCCCTCGGCACCAGCCTTCGACCGGCCGCCGGCCCCGGCGTCTGGACGAAGATCTCCCGAACCTGGAACGTCACCGCGAGGCTCGGTTCAGGAACGAAGGCTCGACACGCTTTTTCCGGGAACCCGAACAAGCTCGCCATCCGCTCGGCGAACCGCCCGCGGCATCGCTCGAAATCGGCGACATCGCCCTCGTTACTCGGCCGGGAGCTCACGTAGTCTCCCTTGAACTGATACGTCTCGTGTGAAGGGACCTCGCACACGGTCAGAGCGAACTGACCGTTGTCCTCGAGTGAGCTCATGAGATCGGAAGTGAACTCCTCGGGGATGAGACAGGTGATGGTCTTGCGATCCGGACTGCAGCGCCACCCCGAGGCCCGGTGCACATGAGGCACGAGGCCCTTGTCGCGGGTCCCGCCGATGGCGACGATGGCGCGATCGAGAAACGTAGCAATCACTTCCGGGATCATCCCGTGTTCCTCCGATCGTTTCGTTATCGCCGCAGTTCGCCAGGGATTCTAAGAGAAGGAGCAGTCACGGCGCAAGGATCTCATCTCCTCCGTATTCCCCCGGATAGATTCTCTCTCGGCGAGCGACTCTCTCGCGCCGTCCGTCCTTCGGAAATGGGCGTCAGATTGAGAGATCCGCGAGTTGGTTCATTCTGCATAATCGGCCGACCAACGTTCGGTGCTAGTATGAGTCAAGGAACGGACTGGAGGATTCGTGAGCGACACCCAAAGAACAGTGACTGAGCCCAAGACCGAGATTGGCCGGCCCAATCTGCAGCGTTATGTGGGCGAATGGGTCGTACTCCACCTTGAGACCGTCATCGAGCACGGCCCCGATCTCGTCGAGGTCGCCGAAAGAGCCCGCACACGTGGCATCCACTGTCCGCGCGTCCTCTATGTAGAGCCGCATCGGGAGGGTGAGGTAAAGCTCGGACTCTAGAATGATCAGCATTTCCTTCGAGCACGAGCTCGACTATTTGCGCGACAGTCTGACCGGCGATCCGTTTCCAGGGTTGTGGATTGTGGTGCGCAACGTTCTGGGTAGCCGGGCGATCGAAGTTCAAGCACACGTCGATTCGGGCGCCGAGCGATCCCTCCTCGATGGCCAGGTTGCAAGGGCGCTCGGCCTGGACCTAAGTATGGGGAACATCCAGGTCTTTCGCAGCGCGACAGGCGCAGAGTTGGTTTCAAGACTCCATCGAGTCGTCCTCGCGCACGACTCGCTTGGCGTGAACGAGCTGATGATTGCGTTCAGCGAAACGCGATTGACACGCAACTTGCTCGGCCGGGATTTCTTCAACCTGTTTCAAATCGGCTTCAGGGAGCGCCGCTCGAAGATTCTGATCGCCGCTGAGGAAGTGTAGTTCCCAAGGAAGAGCGCTCACGCTCTTCGAACGTCGCCAGGCGGATTCGTTCTCGTTCTCTGGGTCAGGACACTGCTAGCCGGAAGGCGGGAATTTCATGCGACGGAGCAAGTCCTGAAAGCGAGGGTTGGCGCGAAGGGGGTCATACACGGAGTCGACGGCCAGGAAGATCAGATCGCCATCACGGTTCTCGAAGGAGCGCTCGAGCTCCTCCAGAGCCTCGTCGAGCCGCCCCAGCCGGATGTGAGGTTCAACGCAGCCTTCGCAGCTATCTCCAGGTACGAGGTCTTCTGGCTCGCTTCGAGCGGCAAGAGCTTGACCGCCACCGAGCGGCCGAGGCGAGTGTCCTCGGCGCGAAACACCTCCCCCTGCCCCCCCGAGCCGAGCTTCTCGGTGATGCGGTAGTGCCCTACGGTCTCGCCAAGCAACCAAGCCCTCCGCTTGATGGGTCATCCCATCGGAAAGACGAACATATCAGACCCACGCCGAAAGCGCGCTCGATTCGTCCGAAGAGGTCTTGCCGATCGCCGGAACCGAAGCGATCCAAGCCAGTTATAAATTCCCTGCGAAGTCGATTACAAGGAAGTAAGATATCCTTGCTAGGCGGGCGAAACCATGGTACTGGCCAAGAAGACTTCGAAAAACCAAATCACTCTTCCCAAGAAGATCATCTCCCAGTTTCCGGACATCGACTATTTCGACGTTCAACTCGAAGGTGGAGCCATCCAGCTGTATCCGGTGAATTTGAACGGCGCCAGCCAGGTTCGGGAAAAGCTCGAGAGACTCGGAATCGTCGAAGGGGACGTGCGGGAAGCGGTGAGATGGGCAAGACGCCGGAGGCGTTGAGGGTCGTTCCCGACACCAACACGGTCTTGTCGGCGCTTCTGTTCGAGCGCGGCCGACTGGCCTGGATACGGAAGCTCTGGGAGGAGCGCCGCATCAAGCCACTCTGCAGCGACGCCACGGCCGATGAGCTGCTCCGGGTGCTCGCTAATCCGAAGTTCAAGCTCGACGAATCGGAGATCGTGGCCCTGTTCCAGTCCTATCTTTTTTACGTCGAGGTAGTCCCTCGAAGGGAAGCTGCCTCGGCCCGAGCTCCGAGGTGCCGTGACCCGGACGACCAGCAGTTCCTCGACCTGGCCTTCGCGGGCAGGGCGGAGGTCCTCGTGAGCGGCGACGGCGACTTGCTGGCACACGAGGGCGAAGTGCCCTTCGCGATCGAGCGCCCTTCAGATTTCAACAAAAGGTTCGCGTGAAGAAAGCGGCTCGTCGTTACGACTCCCAGAGAGAGGGTTCTCGCGTGACCCTTCCCGCGACCGCCGATGAGACGCAGTCCTCGAGGCTTCCGTACGCGACCTCGACCCCGAGGAGGCCCGGAGAGTAGAGCGCGTACTTTCCGGAGTTCGTCATGAGCCTCCGGACCGTCTTCGGAAGCATCGGGGTCGCGAGGATGCAGGTGTCGACGGTGACCCGGCCGCCGAACGCTTCGAGCGTCCGAAGAAGGCCGGCGCTCGCGGCGAGGTCCCTCATGATGCGGCTGGTCGTGACCAGGAAGGTCACACTCGGATGGCGCTCGCGTCCTTCGAGAAGAGGGGCCAGGCGCTTTATCTCCTCGAAAGAAAAGTGCGGGCTTCCAAGGACGACCAGGTCCAGCTCCTCGCCCGTCGCGGTCTGGAGCTCGCGTCGCGCCGCGCGGAGATCGTCCAGTCCGATCTCGACGATCTCTTCGGGCGGTCGACCGTGAAGAGCGGCTTCGAGTGTCGGTGCCTCGGGTGTCACCCCGACGATGTGGAAGAGAGCGACGCTTCCCGAAGAAGACGCCGCAGCGCCCAACGCTTTGAGTTGGTCGGCCGAGGGGCGCGCTTCGAGATGTGCGAGAACGGGGATGCGCTCGGCGGCGACCTTTCCTACGAAGTGGCCGAGCACCGGGTAAAAGTCGTCGCGTGAGGCGATGGCTCCGGGGATCGATTTCAGGTCGAGGACGAGCTGGCCCCCGCGGTTCTCCTCGAGGTGGAGACCGACGGCGGGGACGCGGCCGGCGATCGCGGCCGCGATATCGAGGTAGTCGGGATAGCGCTCGGTCCTCGCACCGAGGACGGAGTTCGCGAAAACGATGGCGTTCGACTCGCCCCAGGCGATCTGCTCGCCGAGCTTCGGGGCGTGCTCCGTCTGATACGGCGCGCAGGTCCAGATGGGGATGGTGCCCATCTTCTGGTAGGCGACCATCTGCCGATGGGCTTTCTCCGCCCAATCGGCGGGAACCGACCACTCCTTCCAGTGGTGCTCGTCGAGACCGCTGACATTCACAGTCGATGGCACTGCCACCCGGCCGCCGAGAGACGCGAGCCTCTCCGCGAACTCGAGGCCGGCATCCCCGACGTAGATCGTGGCGTCGATGTGAGCCCCGGTAATGTCGAGCATCTCTCTCGCGCCCACCACTTCCGCCATTCGCACGAGGATGGACATCGCCATCCGGCCCGCCGGGCCGAGATCGCCTCCGAGAAGAGCCTGGTCTCTCTCCGAAAGCCGCATTTAGTCGCTGATCTTGCCCCAGATGTCGCCCACGGTGAATCCGTTGGGGAACGGGTCCTCGGCATCGACCACGTAATGCGCGAAGCCGGTGATCCAGGCGCGGCCGGTAAGCGTGGGAACGACCGCCGGGCGGCCTCCGATCGACGTCTCCTCGATCAAGCGGCCCGTGAAGAGCGTCCCGAGAATGCCCTCGTGAACGAAGTCCTGGTGGAGGGCGAGCTTTCCTTTCGCGTGGAGTGCCGCCATGCGGGCGCAGGTTCCCGTCCCGCAGGGAGACCGGTCGACGGCGCCCGTCCAGGTCTCGGGGCGATTCCAATCGAGGTTCCCGGTCGAGACGATGACGGTGTTCTTCGCCGTCGCGTCCGGGTGGGTCGGCGGCCCCGTCAGCTCGGCGATGGTGACCCCGCGGATCTCGGGGTTCTCGGGATGGACGACGTCGAGCTGCTCTTGCGCCGCTTTCTTGATCATCTCCCCGACGCGGACGATCTCTCTCGCGTTTTCGGGGAGGAGCTCGAGGCCGAAGGGCGCCGCTTCCGCGATCACGTAGAACATGCCGCCGTAGGCGACGTCGACCGTGACCGTCCCGAGCTTCGGCACCTCGAGCGGCGTGTCGAGGTAAACGGCGAAGGCGGGGACGTTCTCGAACGTGACGTTCTTGACCTTCCCGTTCGCGACTTCGGCCCGTACCCGGACCAGTCCCGCGGGGGCCTCGAGGGTGAGCTCGGTCACGGGCTCCGTGACCTTCACCATCCCGGTCTCGATGAGAGCCGTCACGACGCAGATCGTGTTGGTTCCCGACATCGGAGGGTACTCGACCTGCTCCATGATGACGAAGCCGGCGTCGGCCTCGGGATGAGTTGCGGGAAGTATGAGGTTGCAGTTCGCCGCCGGATAGCCTCGCGGCTCGCGAAGCATGCGCTTTCTCAGATCGTCGGCCTCGACCGCGAGATAACGCATTTTCTCGAACATCGTTTTTCCGGGAACGTCGAGGACCCCTCCCACGATCACCCGACCCGGCTCGCCACAGGCGTGGAGGTCGACCGCCGTCAACATGCTCGATATGCGCATCTCGTCAGTCCTGGAGATTGTCCTTCAGAATCAGCGTCATCGCGAAGATACTACGACAGTTCGCAGGGCTCGTGGAATTTGACTAAGCTAGAACAGATGCGAGCGAACAAAACGTGGAGAAACTGGCTTCTCGCCGGGTTTCTGCTGCTGCTCGTGAACAGCAGCTACCTCGCCGCGTACGCGAATCCCACGATTTTCTATTTCGGGAATCTCCTGCTCCACGTGATCCTGGGAGCCGCGCTCGTGATGGCGGTCGTTCCGTTGCTGCGGAGCGTCCGGGGTGCGAAGGCCTCGTGGATGGGGCCGGTAATCGTTCTCGGCGCCTGCGCTCTCACCGGCCTCTACCTCGTCGCCGCCGGAAACCTCGCCGCGATGCGGCCGGTTCTGGTGGCGCACGTGACCGCGGGCGTACTCGGGGCGGCGGTCTTCTCCGCGGCCTTGGGACGAAAAGCGGTGACGTATCTGGTCGCTGCGGCGATCGCGTTTCCGTTCGCGAAAATGTTGGTGGAGCACCCAGAAACCCGGGTGGTGAACCAGAGCCTTCCCCCGATCGACATGGCGGCGGAGGCCATGGGAGGCGAGCAAGGGCCGTTCTTTCCCTCCTCGACCCGAACCACCGACGGGAACCTCGTCCCCCAGAGCAAGTTCTTCATGGAGTCCGAGACCTGCGGAAAATCGGGCTGCCACGTCGACATTTACCAGGAATGGAACTCCTCCGCACACCACTTCGCGTCGTTCAACAACCAGTGGTACCGGAAGTCGATCGAGTACATGCAGAGCGTCGCCGGGGTCACCTCCTCC
>CAZKNR010000313.1:0-7370 GCA_964553925.1 uncultured Acidobacteriota bacterium | reverse complement strand
GGTGTTTCGAAACGACGGCACGGGACACTTCACGCTCGACCCCTGGGTGTCGGCGCGGCGGTCGAGCCGGGGGCTCGCCTCGGGCGACTACGACAACGACGGCCGGATCGACCTTCTGGTGACGACGATCGACGGTCCGGCAGAGCTCCTCCACAACGAGAGCGAACCCTCGGGAAGAGGTCTCCTCGTGAAGCTGGCCGGCGTCAGATCGACGCGCGAGGGCCTCGGAACGATGGTGACGGTCGAGACCTCTTCCACGAGACAGAGACGCGAGGCGAAAACGTCGGGAAGCCACGCGAGCGCCCAGGACTCGAGGCTCCATTTTGGGACCGGAGACGAAGCCGTCCTCTCCGTCGAGGTCCAGTGGCCGTCGGGAGCGCGCGACCGGGTCGCGCATCCTACAGGGGCCGAAGGGGCGGCCCTTCTGGTGATCAAGGAAGGCGTCGGGATCGTCGCTTACAGCTCCGGCGCCCGGTAGATCGCCCGCCCTTCGAAAAGCGTCAAGAGCACCATCGCTTCACCGCCTTTTGTCCGGCGCGACTTCGAAGAGGTTGCGATCGAGGACCACGACGTCACCGGCGCATTCTCGATCACTTGAACCAACGCTCGCAACCTTCCCGCGCTCCGCCAGGCTCCACCCTTTCCAACGTTCTCTTCTAGGACCGAGCCCTCCTGGGCTTGCCGATCCAACAACTGCTCGTCCGCCAAAGTCACTCGTCTATTTCACCTTTCGCCGTCGTAGTCCCCTTTCTTCGTCCCTTGCCCCTCGCTCCCTGACCCCTCGGACGTCGGTCATGAGCCTCGAACGCTCACCCTCTTCCACTTCCCGCTCGTTGGCCGGGGATGGATTTTCCTATTCTTCCGAGAGCTGGAGCGACGATTTGAAAAAGCCCTCGACGCCTGGGAGAAGGTTAAGAAAGAAGCGGAGGTTGCTCTCCAAGCGATTGACCAACCTCTCAGTGCTCTAGAGAAGCAGCGTCTGAGAAGTTATGGCAGCAACCTGCCGGAGTTATGGTCGGCACCCACCACCCGAGCGCAAGATCGAAAGCGCATCGTTCGCTGCCTCATCCACCATGTGGTGGTCACCGTTCCCGAAGAAGGCACGCGGCTCAAGGCGGAAGTGCACTGGAGTGGTGGCGAGCGTACCGCCATGGAAGTGCCCAAGGGTAAGAGCGGTATCCATCGCTATGTCTCCGACCCGGAACTCATTGACCTCATCCGACAACTCGCTCGTGAGTTTTCGGACGTGCAGATTGCCCGTATCCTCCATCGCAAGAGGCTTCGCACGCCCAAGGGCCTTACCTTCACCGTTTATCGTGTCGCCCGGCTGCGCAACAACTATGGCATCCCGCCTGCTCCCACATTGCCACGCGAGGGCGGTGATATCTACACGGCGTTCGAAGCCGCCAACATTCTCGGCGTGGACCGAGGCACCGTGATACGTTGGGTCGAAGCTGGTTTGCTACGTGGCTCACAGGCAGCGGAGGGAGCTCCATGGCGTATCCGCGTCACAGAGGAGGACCGACAGCGGCTCACTGCAACGCACGTCGATGAACAATGGCTAGCCCTAAAGGGAGCGGCGCTCGCCCTCGGTTTGAGTCAGCAAACGGTTCTGCAAAAGCTCAAGTCCGGCGAGCTGGAAGGAAAACGCGTCCAAGTCGGAAGGCGTTCCGGCTGGCGAATTCGCTTACTCCAAGGGATTTGCGACGACCAGCCCTCTCTTTTCAACAACGTCTCTTAATGAGGTGAGCATTATGGACCGCAGAGTCTTCGCTGCGGGGCCCAGATGAAGATCCTCGCCTTCATCACCGAGCCCAGCCTTATCCGGAATCCTGGACCATCTCGACCACAAGGCTTCACAACCCAGAGCTCCCCCACAACCCACCGAGCTCCAATAGCCGCCCTACTCAAGCTCACACTCGCCGTCTGTCCGAAACCGCAGAACGCACCATTCCCGCTTCGACCCTTCGGGGGTCGGCCCTCCTTCTTTACACAAAGGCCTTCGCCCAAATTCCAAAAACCTGTCCGTGGGCTCCATTCCCTCCAAATCTCGCACCGCCGCCGAATACAACCGCCTATCCGTCTGGAAGAAAGGCTGGGGGGCGATGGTGAGGATGCGCATCGGAGGGCCGGAAGAATTATAGCTATCTTTCGGAAAGCCCGACGCGGCGCAGGATGTCCGAAAAGCGCGGATCGCTCCGAATCGGGTCGTAGAGGGGATCCACCGCGAGCATCACGCGCTTCACCGAGCGAGCCTGGAGCGCTTTCGAAAGCCACTCGAAGGCGCGATCGGTCTCGCCGAGGCCGACTTCGATCTTCGCCAGGAGCTCCGGCTCGACGTACCGCGACTCGGCGAGCTTTTCGAGCTCAGCCAGAATCTTGCGCGCCTCGGTGGAACGGCCGGCGACCGCGTAGGCGTGCGCGAGCTCCGCCTCTCGCGAGGGGCTCGGACCGAAGAGGTCCCGGGCTTTCTCGAGCTCGCGGACCGCCTCGGGATAATTCTTCGTCTGGAGGTAGGCCCACCCCAGGTAAGAGTGCACCCGCGAGAAGCTCGGATCCAGCTCGAGCGTCCTCGAGCATTGCTCGATGGCGCGATCGGGTTCCCGCCCCAGGTAATAATGCCACCCGACCACGGCGTTGATGATGAGCGAGAGCGGGTCCAGCTCCCGGGCTTGCCGGATCTGCGCGAGCGCATCTTCGTGGCGCCCCAGCGCCCGGAGGTAGTGGGCGTAGAGACGGTAGCTCGTGGCATAGGCGGGGTTCAACTCGATGGCGTGATGGAACTCGTCCTCCGTTCGTGTCCAGTCGAGCTCGTAGATCCAGCGGGCCCAGGCGAGGGCCGTTCGGGCCTCGGCGTTGTCGGAATCGATCGCGAGCGCCGCCCGCGCCGCGGCGATCGCCTGGGGGAGAGCGTCCTCGGGAGCAAGCGACCCGTAATCCGCGAGCATGTTGTGAGCATCGGCGACCCCGACGTAAGCCTCCGAGTAATCCGGGTCCAGCCGCGCTCCCTCGAGGAAGTACTCGAGGCTCTTCCTCAACCCCTCCTCGGTCCGCCGATTCCAGTAGTAGCGGCCCCGGAGGTAGGCCTCATGGGCGGCGGGGTTCGCCGTGGGGGCTTCCGCCATTCGGGCCTTCCGCTCCGGGAGGAGCTCGACGCTGAGCGACCGGGCGATGCGGCGGGCGACCTCGCTCTGGAGCGAGAAGACGTCCGCCATCTCCCGCTCGTAGTTCTCCGCCCAGAGGTGCGTCTGGTCGCTCACCTGGATGAGCTGGGCGGAAATACGAACCCGGCCTCCGTCGCGCCGCACCGTGCCTTCCAGAATGAAGTCGACGTTGAGCTCCGCCCCGATCTCATCGATCGTTTTCGCCGCGTCCTTGTATCGCATCGCCGACGTCCGGGCGATCACCCCCAGCCGTTGAGGCTGGAGCTTCCCGAGCTGGGAGATCATCTCCTCGGTCATTCCCTCGCTGAAGTAGTCCTGCTCCGGGTCGCCCCCCAGGTTCTCGAAGGGCAACACCGCCAGCATGATCTTGGCGGCCGGAAGCCGCGCCGACGGCGACGGGGAACGAAGGAGAAGAAAAAGAGCCCCCGCGAGGAGTGAGACGGCGCCGAGCGCCGCGGCCAGCAGGCGTCGAGGGAGCGGTCGCGCCCGCCCAGCCGGCGTGACGGGCTCGGAGACGTTTTCGTCCGGGAAATGAACGTCCGCGAGAAAACGGTAGCCATGCCGCGGCAGCGTCTCGATGAAGCGCGGGTTTTCCGCGGAATCTCCGAGGGCGTCTCGAAGCTTGTTGATCGCCTTGTTGAGACCGTGATCGAAGTCGACGAACGTGTCGGAGGCCCAAAGCTGCTCGCGCAGCTCCTCCCGGGTGACGACTTCGCCGGGACGCTCGATCAGAAGCGCCAGAACGCGGAGGGGTTGCTCCTGGAGTCTCACCTTGAGCCCCTGCTTACGTAACTCCCTCGCCTTCAGGTCGAGCTCGAAAACCCCGAAGCGAATGGGGCCTCTGGAGTGCATTCGCGTTGAGCCAGGGGCGAGTCTAGCACGGGGACCTCCCCTATGGAGGAGGTGCAGCCCGAAGTCCATTGCGTTCAGTTTTTTGTCCGGGGATCTCCGATCTGGTGAGAGAGGACACGGTGTCCATTGGCCCCTGGTCCCCTTCGGAGCAAAGTCGACGCGCGGAGGAAAGGAGTCCAGAAATGGCGACCATGACTCAGGCCCAGGCCTCCCGGGACCGACTCTGGGCCGGCTACGTAAGGGGTATCGCCGAGGGTGACGAGGACGCGCTCGGCCGGTTCTACGACGAGTCGTCCGGCTTCGTCTACGGACTCGCGCTCCGATGGCTCGGGGACCCCTCGGAGGCGGAGGAGGTCACGATCGACGTCTACCTCCAGGTGTGGCGCTCGGCGAAGAGATTCGATACAACCCGCGGCGCCGCGCCTTCGTGGCTCGCGGTCCTCACCCGGAGCCGGGCAATCGACCGGCTCAGAGCGATTGGGTCCCGTCGGCGGTTCGAAACTCAATGGGAGGATTGGATCGACCCCTTCTCGCACAAGGCGGCCCCGGACGACGCAACCGCCTCGATCGAGCGAGAGGTGCGCGTGCGCGGGGCAATCGCGGCTCTTCCCGAGCGCGAGCGGCGAGCGATTGAGCTCGTGTTCTTCGCGGGGCTGAGCCACACGGAAGCGGCGCGCAGGCTCGAAGAGCCCCTCGGCAGGGTGAAGTCGCGAATCCGATCGGGCATGTCGAGAATGCGCCCGCTTCTCGCGGAGTGCTGAAGCTCACACCGGAGACGAGTAGTATCTGGACCCGCGCTCCGTCGCGCACCCTGCTGAGTTTCGGGACAACGAGCTCTTCTTCAGCCGCCGTCCGACGCCCTCCCACAGGGGGCACCTCGATCGTGTGCGACGCGACGGCCTCACCCAAACGAACTCGAACCCGTCGGCTAAGCTAAGACCGGGTGGAGTGGGTCGCGCGGTATGTCATCTTCGTGATGGGCGAACCCGGCGGACGCTCTGTTCCTGGGGGCGTTCTCTCTGCAGAAAGTTCGGTCCGTTGTATCAGGCCGTTCGTACCGTAAGTGTAAAGTCCCCGAGGAAGCGGGCTCTGCTACGGCCGAACTCACCGACGACCGGCCTGCCCCGGCACTAGGACTTCCTCCGGAGGCGAGGGTGTCGACCGGAGGGAAAATCAAGGAGGCTGTCCGATGAAATCCCTTTCGAGAGTCTTAGCCATTGGTCTCGTTCTCACGCCCATTGCCATTCTCTGCGTAGTTCTCGACTCATGCAGAACCGACGACCCCGACTCTTCCGATCTCGAATCAAAGTTCGACCGGGAAATTCGGGAGAACGCCGCACGAATGATCCGGGAGGGAAGAGAGATCTTCCGGCACGACACGTTCGGAGACCAGGAGTTCTGGGGAGATAAGCTGCGGCTGCACGAAGCGATTGCCGGCGCGAATAACGGTGGAGTCGGCCCCGGTGTGAGTCCCGCTGTCGCCTTGGCAGTCGGCCTCAAGGTCGACGTCGATGCTCTGCCGAAGGAGCTAGTCGAGCAACTGAAGAAGGGCGAGGTGGACCTCGAGGATCCCGCCACGACACTGGCGCTCCTGCAACTCGATTCCGTCGTCGGGGTGAGGGGTTTCTTCGATTCGAGCCGCAATCTCGTTTCCATGGGGATCCAGTGCGCTCTCTGTCACTCCACGGTCGACGACTCCCTCGCGCCGGGCATCGGTAGCCGCCTCGATGGGTGGGCCAACCGCGACCTCAATGTCGGCGCAATCGTGGCGCTCGCTCCGGACCTGTCTTTCTTCGCGGACTTGCTCGGGGTGGACCAGGCTACCGTCCGCACCGTCCTCAACAGCTGGGGACCGGGCAAGTTCGACGCCGAGTTGTCCCTGGACGGCAAGGCCTTCCGCCCCGACGGAGCTTCAGCCGCCACCTTGATCCCTGGCGCCTTCAGCCTGGCCGGGGTCAACCTCCACACGTGGACCGGATGGGGCTCGGTGACGCACTGGAACGCTTTCGTCGCGAACCTGGAGATGCACGGCAAGGGGACCTTCTATGATCCAAGGCTCGATGACGCCGTGAAGTTCCCGGTCGCGGCCGCCAACAAATTCGGGAGTGTCCGGAGCGACGAAGACCTCATCACTTCCAAGCTCGCCGCCCTTCACTTCTACCAGCTCGCGATCCCCGCGCCCGAGGCCCCGCAGGGGAGCTTCGATCGCGAGGCCGCGGAGCGGGGCGAGAAGCTCTTCGCCGGCAAGGCGGACTGCGCACGTTGTCACGTGCCGCCTCTGTTCACCGAGCCGGGATGGAACATGCACACCGCAGACGAGATCGGAATCGACGATTTCCAGGCGATGCGGTCGCCGGACGAGCGGTACCGGACGGCGCCACTCGAGGGTCTGTGGAGCCATCAGAAGGGCGGCTTCTACCATGACGGGCGGTTTCCGACCCTGCTCGACGTCGTCGACCATTACGACGGCCACTTCGGCCTCGGCCTCACGTCCGTGGAAAAAACTGAACTCGTGGAGTACTTGAAGAGTCTGTGACGCCTCGGACCGCGCCCCGACGGAGAGGTAGCCTGTCGGGGCGCGGACACTCCATAGAGGCAGGGTGACTGCCATGCGCAAGATGATGCTCGGTGCCGGCGTCAGCGAGACAATATTCGCACCGAAGATTTTGCCGGCTACTGAAGCCGAGCAATTGGTTTGAGATGAGCCTATGAACCTTTCACAGCTCTTGGGTTTTCTTGGAACAGGATTGGTAATCGTCGCCTACGTGCCTCAAGTCCGCCATGTGATCAAGGAGCATTGTTCTGCAGGGATAAGCGTAAAGGCGTACGCCCTCTGGTTTACCGCCTCGATCCTGTTCTTGATCCACGCCGTCATGATCGAAGACCTCGTTTTTACGATGGTACAGATTGCGAATTTACTCGCCATGGGCGTCGTCCTGGTCTACGTAAGACGATTTCAGAAGGAGATGTGTCGAACCCATCTGGAGACATACCACAAACAGCTCGAGCACCTCGGTTAGGCCGTCTTCTAATCGTCGTTCAGGACGTTACGCGATGACGCAATCGCCGAGCTTCGTTCCCAGGTTCACATCTGGTTGGTTCAAGTGTCGCAGTAAATTTCCGGCTCGCTGGTGGGTGTATGCTACCGAAATCACCAGGGGATCATGAGGATCGTCAGCTCTTTTCCGCGCCGAGTCCGAGACATCGAGAACATTTTCATTCCCGTGTCCCGTGGCGGTCGGCTGGCAGCCAGGATCTGGCTCCCTGAGGACGCCGACTCTTCCCCCGTTCCCGCTATTCTGGAATACATCCCCTACCGCAAGGGGGATCGCATGAGGGATCGGGACGAGCCCA
>CAZKNR010000312.1:0-7371 GCA_964553925.1 uncultured Acidobacteriota bacterium | reverse complement strand
CTGGCCGCGGGCGTCACCAACCCCACGGTGGTCCATACCATCGCCTTCACCGTGGCGTTCATCTTCATCTCGTTCCTGCATATCGTCCTGGGTGAGCTCGCACCCAAATCGCTCGCCATTCGAAAGCCCGAGAAAACCTCGCTCTGGCTCGCTCCGGCGCTGCGCGCGTTCTACTGGCTGATGTACGTGCCGATCGTCGCCTTGAACGGCACCGCGAACTGGATTTTGCGGCTGGTGGGGATCGAGCCGGTGGATGAGACGGAGCAAGCGCATTCCTCTGAGGAGCTGCGGATGATCGTGGGAGCGAGCCACGCCCACGGCGTCCTCAACGCCACCGAGCGGCGCCTTCTGGAGAACGTGATCGACTTTTCGGAGCGCCAGGTGGCGGAGATCATGACCCCGCGCGTCGATATGGTGTGCCTCTTCGTGAACAAGTCGATTTCCGAGAATCTCGCGATCGTGCGCGGGCAACAGCACACCCGCTACCCTCTGGCGGAGGGGAGCGCCGACAACATCATCGGCATGATCCACATCAAGGACTTCATCCCCTTGATCTTGGATGCCGCCGCCGAGCGCGCGGGGAGCGTCCTTCAGTCGATCAAGCGCCCGGTGCTGTTCGTGCCCGAAAGGGCCTCGATCGACGCTCTCCTGCGCACAGTCCAGGCGACCCACAAGTTGATGGCGATCGTGGTGGACGAATACGGCGGCGTCGCCGGCGTGGTAACGCTCGAGGACGTGCTCGAGGAGCTGGTGGGGGAGATCCGCGACGAGTTCGACGACTCGGAGCTCGAGGTCGAGCGCCGCGGCGGGGAGACCATCGTCGACGGCGGGCTGCCTCTCAACGAGCTCGAGGAGATGTTTCCCGATCTGGTGAGCGACGAGGAGAGCGACGTGCGGACCGTCGGTGGCCTGGTGCTGAAAGAGCTCGGCCGCATCCCGATCGCCGGCGATTCAGTGACTCTCGGGCCCTACCGGCTGGAAGTGATCGAGATGGACAACCTTCGCATCACCCGGGTGAAGATCGAGCGCGTTGCGAGCGGAGGCGGTGCGGCGCTGGAGAGGACGTCCTCGAGGAGCTCCGTGGAAAGCGCGAAGAAAAAAACTCCGCCGGCAGAAGCGAGCTGACCGCGGCCCCGATGCGGAGAAGAGCGATCTCGGGAAGCACTCGAAACCGCACCGGCAGGACGCTGGTCGAAAGGCCCGAGGTCACGAAGAGGTGGCGGCCGTCCTCGACGACATGGCCTCGGGCGTAGCGCTCGCCGAACCGCGAAGGAACGACCCGCGCTCCAAAGAACGGAAGATCTATCTGCCCGCCACGAGCGCGAAAGTCAGGAAGGCTTGCCGATCCAACGGGCCTCGAAGATCCGCTCGTAGCCTTTGAGAGGACGCCCCGAAGACTCGTCGAGCTCGAGCATCGACCAGTCGCCCTCGCCGGGAAGAAACGTGTTGATATCGAATCCGAGGGCGCCCTCGGGTCCGGCTTCGAAGGTGTGGATGTTGTCCCGCGCGGGAGTGAGCGAGGTCGAGCGGCCGGCCCGAAGAACGCGGTTCTCCGTCTCGCGAATCCGAAACGTCTCGCGGGAGTCGAGGGGCGGCGCTCCGACGGCATCGAAGTGGCGCACGCGGCACTCGCCTTCGATACAGAGCGAGAGCACGTGAGCCGGAGTGTGATTGTGCGGCGGCAGGACCGCTCCGGGAGCGAACTTCCACTGGATGATGACGATGGGAAGCTCGCGGTGGATGGGCCCGAGCTCGACGGGAGGATCGTACCCGGCGAAGCGGCCGAGCTTGCCCTGGGGAACGTCGCCCGGGCGGAGGCCGGCGCCGAGACTCGCGAGCCTCGAGAGGTACTCGTCGGGATTGAGCGCCTTCTTCTCGAGGAGGTCGGCGGCGAGAGAGTTGCAGCTCCGCGTGAGCTCGGAGAAACTGTCAGCCTGAAGCCGTGCCGGAGAGAACGCCGAGCCGGCGAGCAAGAGCGGCAGGCCGAGCATCAGGCGGCGCTCGTACGAGATTCCGTTTTCGGGATGGTTCATGGTCACCTCTTTAACTACTACCTATATAGCACACAAATATAAGGCGAGCGGGCGGAATGATTACCCGGGCTGAGCCAGGCGCGCTTGCCGAGGTGGTTTCTTTGCTTCAGATCGCGAGCCTCCCCGTTACCGGCGTAGCCGAGCATTTCGAGTCGTTCCTCGTCGCTCGAGCCGGGGACGGAAGCCTCGCCGGCTGCGTGGGACTCGAGATCTACGACGACGTTGGCCTTCTCCGGTCCCTCGCGGTCGCGAGCCCGGCGAGAGGAAGCGGACTCGGGACGGAGCTCGTAGAGCGCCTCTTCGATCTCGCCCGCTCGAGAGGCGTCGAGACCCTGTACCTTCTCACCACCACCGCCGAGGATACCTTTCCGCGGTTCGGGTTCGTTCGGGAGGAGGCCGATCCGAAGCTACAGGACTCCGAGGAGCTGAAAGAAGCCTGTCCCGCCTCGGCGATCCTCATGCACCGCAGGCTCTAAACGTCTCTTCGTACCGCGCGAACGACGAGCTCCGGTCCGCGAATCCTGCGAACTTCGTCCACGGCGAAGCCGTTTTTCTGAAGCTCCTCCCGCAACGAGGCCTCGATTCCTCCCGAAGCTCTCGTCGTCAGAACCAGGGTCCCGCGAGACGTGAGAACGCGGCGAAGCTCCGGGAGGTAGGGGGTCGACGGAGCGAGAGAGGCGATGACGTCGGAGCACACGATCTGGGGAAAACTTCCGTCTCGGAAAGGAAGGCGTGGAAGCTCGCCCCCCACGATGGCGCGGGCGCGGCCCCGAAGGAAGCGGAGCTTCCGGCGATCGCGGTCGAGGCCCGTTCCGCGCGAGAGCGACTGGATGAGACGACTCGACCCGCACCCGACGTCGAGAACGGGGACGTCGGCCTCGAGAAAGCTCACGATCGTCCGCTTACGCTCCACGAGGCGGCGGCGCCGCCAGGGAGGAAGGGCTTCGAAGGCCCGGTCATCGAGGTCGGCGGCCTCGGGAGATCGGCGTATCTTCAGGAGTCGCGGGAGCTCGCGAAAGGCCGCCAAAAGTTCCGCGACGGTCCGTCCGAGCCCTCGTCCCCCGCGATCGTGATAGGCAACCTCCCGGAGCTTGAACCCCAGGTTGTGCAGCCTCACCAGGAGCTCCCGAGAGGACGAGCTCTCGAGGGTAGCCGCTCCGAGCTCCCCGAGGGCGCTTCGCTTGTATAGCTGGATTCCACTCGCGAGATCGTGACAGGGAACTCGAAGCGCTCGGCGGAGCGCGCGGTTCGCGAGCCGGGTCGCGAGCGAGGCGAGGGCCGAAGCCTCGGACCCTCCGCCGCGGAGGTAGCGCGAGGCCAAAACCACTTCCGCCTCCTCCCGGCGGGCCCAGAGCCTTTCGAAGAGGTCTTTGTCGAGACGGTGGCCGCGCGCCACGACCAGGACGTGCTCGCCGGATGCCTCCTGGATGCGGGGTTTCACTTCCCAGGAGATCCCGGATTCGAACGACAGACCCGAAGCAGCGCTTTCGCCTTCCGGGACCACGAGCGTCAGATCCATGTGTCGCCGCCTCGTCCTTTGGACGGAGAAACGGGATGAAATGTTCTCAGGTTCGATAGCCCCGCGCCGCGGCCAGCGCCGCCCCGATCACCCCCGCCCGGTTCCGGAGCTCCGCCGGGAGGAGGTCGCAGGGGACATCGAGGTGCTTTCGGAACTTCTCGAACTTCTTGCTCGCGCCCCCGCCGACGATGAAAAGCTCTGGCCAGAAGTATCCGTGCATCCGCCCGAGGTATACGTTCACGCGCCGCGCCCATCGTTTGAAGCTCAATCGCTCTTCGACCCGGGTCCTCTCCGAAGCCCATTTCTCCGCTTCGCGGCCCCGGATCTCGAGGTGGCCGAGCTCGACGTTCGGAACGAGCTTGCCGTCCATGAAGAAAGCGGTTCCGATGCCCGTACCGAACGTGAGCATGATGACGAGGCCCTTCCGCCCCCGTCCGGCGCCGAAGCGCATCTCGGCGAGGCCGGCGAAGTCCGCGTCGTTTCCGAGGAAGAACTCGAGACCGGTCGCCTCCTTGAACAGCTCGTCCGCGCGTACGCCGATCCACTTGCTGGAGACGTTCGCGGCGCTGCGAACGATGCCGCCGCGGATGACACCGGGAAACCCGCAGCCTACCGGTCCCTCGTAACCGAAGTGGCGAATCACCTCCTGGATCACCTGCGCCACCCTTTTCGGGGTCGAAGGCTCGGGCGTGGGAAAGCGCACCCGCTCGGTCTTGAGGTTCCCGGTCCGGGTATCGACCCTGGCCGCCTTGATTCCCGTCCCGCCGATATCGATCCCAAGCGCTTCCATGGCGCGGATTAAACCTTCACTCCCGCCTGAGGGCGGTCAGGGGGTTCACCTTCGCCGCGCGCTCCGCGGGGAGGAGGCTCGAGGCGACGGCGACCAAAAGAAGGAGGAGCGGCGCGAGAACGAAGCTCCAGAGGTCGAGCGGGCTCACGGAATAGAGCAGCGACGACATGGTGCGGGTGAGCGCGAATGCCGCGAGGAGTCCGATCGCAAGACCGGGAAGAGCGGTCTTGAGCCCGTCGCGGAGGATCATCGTCCGCACCTGGCTCCGGAGCGCGCCGAGCGCCATCCGCAACCCGATCTCCTGAGTCCTCTGGCTCACGACGTACGACACGACGCCGTAAGTGCCGACCGCGCCGAGAAGAACCGCGAGGGCCGACGCCACGAGGAGGAGCGACATGCTGAACGCCATCTCTGCTCTCGAGTCGCGCACCAGCTCCTCTAGCGTGAGCACGTGGGTGATGGGCACGTTGGGATCGATCGACCACACCGCCTGACGAGCCGGCTCGGCGAGGGACTCAGGAGACGAGTCGCTCCGGATGACGAGGCTCAGGTTCGTTCCAGCGACGAGCGCTTCGTCCGGTCCGCAGATCGGATAGAAAACCGTCCCGACGGGCTCCGACTGGAGGCTTTCATGGCGTATGTCGCCGACGACCCCCACGATCTCGTACCAGCCCGTGTCGTCCGGCCGGCCGGGCGAGACGCGGCGTCCGACGGCGCCCCCATTCGGCCAGTAGCGACGGGCGAGCGTCTCGTTCACCACGGCGACCCGGCGTTGCTGCTGATGGTCCGCGGGCTCGAAGAACCGGCCTTCGATGAGGGGAATGCCGAGCGCCTCCCGATATCCAGGATCGGCGAAGCTCGTGATGAAGACCGGCGGCAGGTCGTTCTCTCCCAGGGGAAAGTCCTCGAGCGAATGGCCCGAGCCGGTCGCGCTTCCGGTGAGCGGGAGGGTGTCGACGGCCCCGACCGCGCTCACCCCGGGAAGGGCTCCGAGCCTCCCGGTCACGTCTTCCACGAACGCCGAGATGCGCTCTTTGTCGTAAGCGGCCACCGGGAGTGAGACCCGCAAGCTCAGAGCGCCCGTAGGAAGGAAGCCGGGCGAGACGGTCGAAAGCTCCGAGAAGCTCCGCACCATCAAGCCGGCGCCGATGAGGAGAACGAGGCCGAGCGCCATCTGGAGCGCGACGAGTGCTCGTCTCGCGGTGACCCTCTCCCGTCCGGCACTCGTGCCGCGGCCGCCTTCTTTCAGTGCGGAGACGATGTCCGGCCGGCTGTAGGGAAGGGTCGGGAGAATAGCGACGAGGACCGCGGCCGCGAGCGAGACCGCGAGAGCGAAAAAGACGGCGCTCCCGTCGATGCTCACCTGGGACAAACGCGGGACTCCCTCGGGAACGAATCGCAGGAGCACCGAGATCGCGACTCGCGCGAGGGCGAGCGCCAGAACGCCGGAGACGAGCGCGAGCGCGAGACCTTCGGCGAAGAACTCCGCGAGGATCTGAAGGCGGCTCGCTCCGAGGGCGCTCCGGAGCGCGAGCTCGCGCCTTCGTCCCTCGGCCCGAACGAGGAAGACGTTGGCCACGTTCACGCAAGCCATGAGGAGCACGAAACCGACGGCGCCCGAGAGAATCATAAGAGAGCTCCTGATATCTCCCACCATCTCATCCAGAAGCGGAGTGACGATGGGCAGGAACTCGGAGCGGGCGAGGACGGATGAGGCCGACTCCTCCGGAAATTCGGCGACGAGATTCGACGTGATGGTCCGAAGCTCGTTCGAGGCCGATTCGATGGTGGCGCCCTCTTTCAGCCGGGCGAGCGATCGGTAGCTGAACTGACCCAGACGCTGGGTCTCCGGATCGAATTCGAAAGGAAGCCAGACGTCGATGTCCTCGAACGGAAGGGCGAAGCTTCGCGGGAGGACGCCGACGACCTGGCGCTGCGACCCGTCGATTTCGAGCTCGCGATCGAGCACCCGCGGATCCGAGCCCAGACGGCCGCGCCAGAATCGCTCGCTCACCAGGACCACCCGGGGAGCCCCTTTCTTCTCGTCTTCCTCGGAGAACGGGCGCCCGAGGAGCGGGTTTTGACCCGCGAGGCGGAAGAGCGAGGCGGTGACCGTACCCTGGCGGACTCGATCCGGAGTGTCGAGCCCGGTCAAGCTCACCCTCCCGTCCCGGACGAGAGCACTCTCTTCGAAGGAGGGGATGCGCTCACGGTAGCGAAGGTAGAGGGGCACGGACGTGTCCATGTCGTCGAGGTCGAAGCCCGGGGCCGCGTGACTCACGTCCACCAGACGTTCGGGGTGGGGATAAGGAAGAGGGGCCAGGAGGACGCCGTAGACCAGCGCGAAGATCGCGACCGCGAGGCCGATTCCGCCGGCGAGGGTCAAGATTGAGAGCGTAGTGAAACGCTTGTCCACCACGAGACGCTTGAGTACGGAGCTCAGCGAGATCATGCGGCGATTATAGACGCAGGTCAGGGCGCGGCCCAGTGACCGCGCCCCCTTCGGCCGAATCTAGCTTCCGACCTGGAGCCGGTTCTCGACGGCGAAGACGCCGAAGGTCGAGCGGGCTATATGCTCCGCTTTGCGCTTCTCGACTTCCGAGCGCACCGCGCCGGTCAGGGCCACGCGGCCCCGTTCGACGACGATGTGAATCGGTGGATTCACCCGCGAGGCGTACTCACGAAACGTCGAATCGCCGTAGATGCGATAGAGAAGCGCGGCCCGGATCTTCTGGTCGCCGATGTTCACCGGGAGCGTCTCGATGCGGTTGTCCACACTCTGAACCCCGAGGACCTTCGAGACCCGCTTTCCGATCTCCTCCGACTTGAACGGCATGGTCACGCGCCCCTGAAGGGTGACCGCACCGTTATCGATCTGAAGGGTCACATCGTCGTAGATGGTGAAGTAGGGATAACGGTTCACCGCCTTCGCCACCTCTTCCGCTACTTTCTGATCGCTCTCGCCGCGGGCGATCTCGAGCCGGTCCTCCACCGCGACAACGCCCTCCGTTTCACTGGAAAGCTCCGCC
>CAZKNR010000311.1:0-2883 GCA_964553925.1 uncultured Acidobacteriota bacterium | reverse complement strand
GGGTCCTGCTCCGGCCGGAGCGACTTGTCCATGGCGGGATCGTGGAGTCCGTGGGAAAGGCACAAGTCGTTCTCGGCGGCGCGGCGGTGATAGCTCGTGACGTTCTCCGCGAACGACTTGTCGAGCTTCGCGAGCTCGTCGCGCACGTCGTTGAAGCCGACGGTCATGGCCGCGCAGAAATCCGGATAGCGGCCGAGCATGCCGAAGCTCTCGCGCGCCCAGATCTCGCCGTTGCGCCGGCGCCGCAGGAGGTCCTCCGGCGACTTCGGCATCCGGTAGGAGTACGACACGCGTGCGCCGTTCTCAGGGGCGTAGGTCATGGTGTCGCGCGTTTCCGGCGCGGACTGCAGGTCGTAGATGCGTGCGAGCTCACGGCACACCGGCGCGAACGCCGGATGAGTCGTCACGTCCTTCACCCGCTCGCCTCGGACCCAGACTTCGCGGCCGTCTCGAAGGCTCTCGAGGTACGTCCTCCCGTCGTTCATGCTGCGGTCTCGAGCCGGAAGAGTTTTCTCGCGTTGTCCTCGAAGATCATCTTCTTCTCCGCCGCGCTCAGCCAGTCGAACCCTTCGATGAAATGCTTCGTGTCGTCGAGCCACCGGCCCGTCCGCGGGTCCTTGACGGTTCCGATGCCTGGCCTCTCGGTCGCGAAGAGGCAGCGGTCCGCGCCGACGGTCTTGATCAGAAGAGCGAGCGCGTCCTCCGAATAGAGCACGGTATCGAACCAGAGTTTCCGCAGGCGGTCGGAGAACCGCTCGGTGCCGCGGCGAAGCGTTCCCGCCTCGAACCGGGCGAACTGATAGGGGATCGCCCCGCCCCCATGGGAGACCAGGATCTTGAGCGTGGGAAAGTCGGTGAAGACGGTGGAGTTGAGGAGGGAGACGACGGCGATGCTCTCCTCGAGGATGAAGTGAAGAGAGTACGTGTGCCGCTCCGAGCGGCACCCGGCGGAATGGATGTGAGCGGGCACGTCCAGCTCGACCAGTTTTTCGTAGAGGGGATACCAGAATCGGTCGCCGAGAGGCGGGCTTTCGATTCCACCCGCTTCGCCGGGGTCGGGATTCAGGAGGCAGCCGACGAAGCCGAGGTCTTTGACCGAGCGCTCGAGCTCGGGAATGCAATTGGCGGGGCTGACCCCCGGCGTCTGAGGAAGGCCGCAAACCCCGCGAAAGACGTTGGGGAAGAGCTTTGCCTGCCGCGCGATGAGGTTGTTGCACTCCTCGATGTACCACTGCACGAGCTTCACCGGCTTCTCGCTGTGCATCATCTGATAGGGACGAGGCGACGAGAGCTGGAGATCGATCCCGACTTCCTTGAGCTGCTCCAGGTGGGAGCTTCCGCCGAAGACGGGCGAGCTCAGCGCCTCGACGATGTCGTCGTCCGTGGCCTCGACGCTCCCTCGTCCGTGGGCGCCGCGATGCGACAGGAGCCCCGCCTTGTAGACATAGAGGCTGTCGGGCGCGGTGACGTGTCCATGCGCGTCGATAATCATGCGAGGGGTCCTTTTCTTTCTGCGGCGATCCGATCGACGAGCTCGCGGCGAGCGTCGACCAATATAATACTCTTGGCTACCGCAAGCTCCGGAAGTCGTCCCAGGAGACGGGCTTTCCGTGAATGGGCACGATCCGTGAGACCTCGAGGCCAAGCCGTTCGACCACGCTCCGAAGACTCCGGCTCGCCTCCGTCTCGATCCACGGCCGCGGCAGGTGCGTATCGAAGAGATCGGCCTCGATGAGGATCCGCTCTTGCGGGAGGTACGCTATCAGCATTCCTTCCGCATGCTGTAGCGGATGCACGTAGAAGATCTGGAGCATCCTCTCGCCGTCGGTCACGACGTAGTTCTCCCTCACCGTTTCCAGGTTGTACCCCTCGGTTAGCTCGGTTGGCGGCCAGAGCGAGACCATGTCGGGCGCCATGGTTCGCGGCGTGTAGTTGAGAACGTCGCGGTTGTAGAAGTCGTAGTTCTTCCAGTGAGTGATGACCGTCGCGCCGATGTGGAGGTATGTACGCAGGCCACCGATGTGGTCGAAGTGCTGGTGGGTGTTCACGAGAAAGCGAATGGGCTTTCCCGGCGCGAGCCGCACGACCTCGTCGATGACCGCGAGGCTCCGCCGCTCGTCGAGAGGCGCTTCGATCACGGTAACGTAGTCCTCGAGCTCGACGGCGACGCTGTTGTGCGTGCCACCACCGAGGAGGTAGACGCCGTCCGCAAGCGTCTCTGTTTCCACGCGGACGGGAAACGACGCCGCGCGGACGGAGTCGGGCACCGTCACCGGGTCTTCGCAAAGGTTGGCCTGAACGTCCGCGAAGTTCCCGCCGAAGGCGTTGTGCCCGGCGCTGACCGTCTGAATGTTGTAGTTGTCGTCCCAGCCTTCATGATGGTGCCAGCTCGTGGGGAACCTCACGCCGGAGCCGAGATCGACGTAACTGTCATTCGGGAACTCGTGCTCGTAGTTCATGTCGCCGAGCACCGGATCCGCCACCCAGGTATGGATCCGCTGGAGGAGATTCTCCTTGTTGATCGTCGCGTCCACCCGGTACTTGCCCATGACCTGGATCGACACCACCGTCACTCTCTCGGGCACGGTCGTCGGACCGTCGCGTCCCATCTCGCCAAGCTCCCACCGCCAGACCGCGACCGGGCTCGCGCCGGGCATCCGGGCGGCCTTGAGAAAGCCATGCGGGTTCAGCCACATCTCGAGCTGCCAGAGCTCGGCGACCTCGGGCGATGCGGCGACGGGAGGGCTTCCGGGTCCATCAATCTGCCAGGCGTACGAGCCGTTCACCGCGAAAGCCTGATGGACGTTCTGCTGCGGCGGCGTGCCCCCGATCCAACCGACCCCCCATTTCCAGGACGCGGGGTTGAGGCCCGGTTTCCGATCG
>CAZKNR010000310.1:0-12860 GCA_964553925.1 uncultured Acidobacteriota bacterium | reverse complement strand
CGACAGCTTCGCCGCGAACGCCCTGGGGCTCTACAATCTCGGAGGCAACGTCGCGGAGTGGGTGACGGATCACTATGAAATGGCGCCCGCCGTCTCCGCGACCGATCCGATTGGCCCTCCGGCGGGCGAGTTCCACGTCATCCGGGGAGCGAGCTATCTGCACGGAAGCGTGACCCAGTTGAGGCTCACGTTTCGAGACTACGGCAAGGAGCCCCGGCCCGACGTCGGGTTCCGGATCGCGAGGTGGGTGGAATGAAACGATGGATGTTCTATACCCTGGTGGCCTCTTCTTTGATCGCTGGCGCCCTTTGGGCCTCTTCCGCGCAGGAGGCCAAGCCCAAAGAGGAACCGGACCTCGAGGAGTTCGAGCCTACAGAAAAAGTTCCGGCCGACAGCTCGGTCTCCTTCCCGGTAGACATCTAGCATGAAAAAATCGTACCCCGTCGAGTTCGTCTACCAGACCCTGGCGCTCCTCATCGCCGCGATCATGATCCACGCGTTCTACGTCGCTGTCGTGTGGCCCAAGACCCAGGCGATCTTCGCCGAGCAGCGGGCGCAGATGCAGGCTGATCCCGACTACGTACCCGAGCCCTCGATCTGGGTCATCATCCGGGACTACGAGCAGGAGTCCTGCTTCGTCCTCATGGCCTGGGCGCTCGCCATCATGGGCTACAAAGGAGTGGTCGCCCTTCGGGAGCGGAAGCTCCTGGAGTTGGAGCTCATCCCCGTGGCGCCGGGCACGAGGATCCTTCCCGACGACGTGAGGGAGTATGCGCGCCCCATCCAGGCGCTCCCGCCGGCGCACCAGCGCTTGCTCCTCCCTCGCTCCCTCCTCTCCGCTCTCCACCGCTTCGGCGCCACCCGAAACATCCAGGACGTCTCCACCACCGCGCATACCGTCTGCCAGTCCGAGTCCGAGAGGCTGGACTCCGAGCTTTCGATGATCCGCTATATCGCCTGGGCCATCCCCTCCCTGGGGTTCATCGGCACGGTGCGCGGCATCGGTCTCGCTTTGGCGCAAGCGCAAAAAGCGGTCGAGGGCGACATCAGCGGCGTCACCGAGAACCTGGGCACAGCCTTCAATTCCACGCTGATTGCTCTGCTCCTCGGCCTGGTGCTCATGTTCCTCATCCACCAGCTACAACTCCATCAGGAGCGGCTGGTGCTCGATACCGAAACCTATATCGACGAGCACTTGATCCAGCACCTGCGGGTCTCCTGAGGTATGCGCCGCCGGAAGATCGAGTTCTTCAGCCTCTCGTTTCTCGACGTGGTGTGCTGCGGATTCGGCGCCGTGATTCTGGTGTTCACCATCCTCAACGCCGTTTTCGACGGGAGCTACCGGCCGGTGACAGTGGACCTCCGCGGTGAGGTCGACAAGCTCGAGGAAGAAGTGCTGGAAGGTCACGAGGACCTGGTGGAGCTGCGCAATTCCGTGCGGGAAACAGAGCGGGAGAACGTTCTCGCCTCCGGTCTCTCGCGCCGGCTCATCGAGACTCTCACCGAGGTGCAGGAGGAGCTCGCCACGTTCGAGAGCTCGACGTTGGCGAAGCGAGAGCACGTCAACAAGCTCAAAACCGACATCAAGACTCTCGAAGAGGAGTTCAAACGCCTTTCGGCCGCGACGCCGGCCGAGGAGACTCCGGGGGATCGCCTTCGATCGTTCGTGGGGGACGGCGATCGCCAGTACCTCACGGGACTGAAGGTGGGAGGCCGGCGCGTTCTGGTTCTCATCGATACCTCCGCCAGCATGCTGGGAGACGACGTGGTCAACGCCGTGCGGCGGCGGAACCTCGCCGACCATTTGAAGCTTCGCTCTCCCAAGTGGCGGCAGGCGGTCGCCACGGTCGACTGGATCACGACGCAGTTCCCGCGGGACTCGAGCTTTCAGATCTACGGCTTCGCAACGAAAGCCGCGCCCATCGTGCCGGGGACCGACGGACAGTGGCTCGATGCGGGGAGCCGTGAGGTCCTGGACGGCGCGGTCCAGCACCTGCGGAAGGTCATTCCCGCGGGAGGCACCAGCCTTCTCAACGGTTTCGGCGCGATCGCAGCCCTCAGTCCTCCTCCCGACAACGTCTACCTCCTGGTCGACGGCCTCCCAACGCAGGGGAAGAAAACACCGAGCCGAACGACGGTCTCTGCAAAAGATCGGTTGAAGCTCTTCGAGGAAGCAACCCGCGAGCTCTCCTCGAGGATTCCGATGAACGTGATTCTCTTTCCCATGGAGGGCGACCCGATGGCCCCGAGTGCCTTCTGGAAGCTCGCGATGGCAACGGGCGGAGCCTTCGTGAGTCCCTCCGCGGATTGGCCGTAGCGGGCAAACGCCATGCCCAGATCCAGGCGCCGGGACTTCGAGGTCATGAGCCTCTCGTTTCTCGACGTCGTCTGCTGCGGCTTCGGGGCGATGATCCTGCTCCTCACGCTCACCAAGCTCGGTCAGCGCCGCGGCCTCGAGGCGATCGAGACCGACCTTACGGGGATCGTGGCCAAGCTCCAGGAGGAGATCTACCGTATCCGCGGAGAGACCGACGTCCTCGAAAGAGAGATGCAGGGGAAAGTCGAGCAGCTCTCAGACGAGCGGGAGCTCATCGCCCGCCTCCGTGGCGACCTGTCCGCGATCCAGGGGGAGTTCGCCGCGACGAACGATCTCTCCGAGGTGAACGAGATCGTCGAGGGACGTCTCCTCGCGGCACAGCAGGAGCTGACGGAGGAGATGAAGCGCCTCCAGGGGCGAACCTATAGGAGGCCGCGCGAGGACGCGACGGTCGGCGGCATCCCCGTCGACAGCGAGTACATCGTCTTCATCATCGATACCTCGGGCAGCATGCAGAACTACGCCTGGCCGCTGATGCTGAAGAAGATGCAGGAAGTCCTCGACGTCTACCCCAAGGTCAAGGGGATCCAGGTCATGAGCGACGAAGGCCAGTACATGTTCTCCCAGTACGCGCGCAAATGGATCCCCGACACCCCCGCCCGGAGGAGGCTCATCCTCGAGCGCCTGCGGCACTGGGCGCCCTTCAGCAATAGCAGCCCCGTCGAGGGAATCGAGGCCGCGATTCGCGCCTTCGCCGCGCCCGACAAGAAGGTGAGCCTCTACGTCCTCGGCGACGAGTTCACGGGGGATTCCATCGACGAAGTGGTAAAGACCGTGGACCGGATCAACAAGAAGGACGCCCAGGGAAACCGCCGAGTGCGCATCCATTCGATCGGATTTCCCACCATGTTCTCCCAGGAGCAGTGGGGAGAGAACACCGGCGTGCGCTTCGCGACCCTGATGCGCGTCCTCTGCCAGGAGAACGGCGGCGCCTTCGTGGGCCTGAACTCGACCCGGCCCTGATCGAAGCCTACCTCGACCTCAGCGTGGGCGTCGCGCTCGCCTCGTTCGAGGCGGGTGACTCGCGGCCATCGTCATCGACCCAGGTGACGAAATAGGAGTAGGTGACGCCGTTCAAAAGACCCGCGTCCTGGTACGTCGCGTAGCCGGTCGTGTGGCCGGTGGCGACGGCGGCGAAAGGTGCTCCCCCGAATCGCCGATAGACGTTGTAGCTCACCGCATCGCCCATCGGACTCCAGACGAGAGTTACGACTCCGGGCCGGGCTCGAGCTGTCAGGTCCGCGATCGACGACAGCGGGAGAAGCTCGACGGTCACCCGGAAGGAGCCCTCCGAGGAGTTGCCGCTCCTGTCGGTCGCGATGCAATCGATCGTCGCGGCGCCGACGGGAAAGAGGCTTCCCGATGGGGGATCGCAGCCGACGACGGGTGACGGATCGGCGTTGTCCGTGGCGGAAACGAGATACGTCACGAGGGCGCCGTTCGGCGAGAGGGCGCTCACGGAGAAGTCGACGGGAAGGTTGAGGGTAGGGGGCGTGGTGTCGGGTTGGGGTGGCGGCGACGGTGTCGGAAACCCCAGGTCGTAGAGCACCACCGCCCCGCGACGATCGAGAATGGCGTTCAAAGTCGTCTGGCCGTACACCGAGACGAACTGGAAGAGGCTCACCGCGGCGGGCGACGGCGGGATCTGGGCGAAGAGCTCGAGCAGGCTTGCGTTCTCGAGAATTCCCGATTGAGAGTACTCGGAGTCCCGGTACGTGGAGAAGGTGCCCCTCGAAATGCTGTGGACGAGGACGTCCGCTTCGAGGAAGGCGACATGGGAGAAACCCATGTAGAGGTCCGCCGCCTGCACGATATCCCCCCCGGGCAGCACGATCATCGAATCGAGCGTCGAAGTCATGACGGTGCGGCCCTTGACGAACAGGAGACGCTCCGAGGCGCCGGCCGGAAGCGCGTTCAGAAGAAGGGAGGCGGCGACGAAAAAACACGCTGTCTCGCGAGAACCGGGCATGGTCGTGTTCCTAGTTCCCGAGACTCCAGAAGTCCTCGGTCTCGATATTGCCGTCCTCGTAGGTCCAGGTGATTTTCTGGTACACGAAGCTCGCGACCTCCCGTGTGCCCGCGCCCTCGCTCCC
Organism: uncultured Acidobacteriota bacterium; assembly: GCA_964553925.1. GTDB lineage: Bacteria > Acidobacteriota > Vicinamibacteria > Marinacidobacterales > SMYC01 > DAISKN01. Next base: position 8,390 of record CAZKNR010000310.1, on the reverse strand, counting down.
CGAAGCCGCGGTGATGTCGGAGAGGAATGCGTTTTGTATCGTAATGGTGAAGTAGTTCTCCAGCTTTCCATTTATCTTGTTGTTCCGGAAGAACCGCACGTAGCACTGCTTCAAACGTTCCCCCATGACGAGCGCTCGATAGAGCTTCGGGGTTGCCTGGTCGATCCCCTTGTAGAGGCGCAGGGGCTGATGCTGGCGCCTCCCCGTTGACTGTCCCGATGCGGGATCGAACGGCATCACGACGCCGTGACCGAAACCGTACACGTTCATCCAGCCTTCGCGGCCGGCCATCGTGGCGTCCCCTTCGATAACGCCCTGACTCTCGCCTTCGCACTGCGCGAGAATCGTGTCGGCCAGCGCTGCCCCCGGGGCGGCAAAAGCCAGCGCCACCACGAGCACCCCGAGAAATCTCTTCGTACAGAGTCGCATGTGTGGTCCTCCTTGGTCATAGCCGAAAACTTGTATCATGCGTTTCAGCGAGGGCCCCGCCGACGGGTCCAGGCGACGAGCCCGACGACACCGCCGATGAGCAAGGGCGCGGTCAAAGGCTCCGGAACGCCGGGGACTTCGGTTGTCGCGAGATGGCTCGAGAAGTAGAGCGAAAGGTCGCTGTCGGAATCGGTTTGACTCAGATAGAACCCGGAAGCCGGAGCCGTTTGGGAGACGAAAAAGGAAACGCTTCCCATCGTCCCGGGAGAAAGGACGAAACTCGAGGCGAGCGCCAGAGAGACATCGTCCGGAAAGGCCGCGTCGGGAACGCCGTTGGTCCCCTCAAGATTGCCGCCGAGCCAGTGGTCGTAGATGTCGCCGAACACGTACCCGGGCTCGTCGATCTCCCAGGTTTGTCCCGCGGCGGCTACGCCCGCCACAGCGCCCCATTCGTTGAAGTATGTGTTGACGGCAGCATCGATCTCGAGATCGAGAAAGAGCGAAACGTAATGGCTGCCGGATCCAGCGAACGAGATGGCGATCTCACCGAGCCCGGTTGTGAAGTCGAAGAGCGAAGCATCGGCGCTTGGCGGAAGTACGCCGGACGAGATATCGCACGGTCCCAGAAGGCAATAGGTCGTGCCATCGAGGTGGATACCCCAGTCGAAAAGGCCGATCTCGGCCGCGGTAGCTGGTGGGACGATTAGAACGAGCGCTGCGACAACACCCGTGGCGGCGAGGACTTCAAAACGACCTGAGCCCATGGCTGGTTCTCTCCGTTGGCCCGACTGCGTGGAGGAATCGTAGCAGAAACAAGCAAAAAAGGAGCCAGGAGCCGCTCGCGGCGCGAAGCCTCTCTGAGGATGATGGTTAGTGACGCGGCGCCTTCCGGGGGATCAAGAAAGAATGTAAGCGTGCTCGACGCCTCCCATTCGCCTTGGCACCGCGAAAACTACCGTAAGGACGCGACGGTCAACAACTTACTACAGGTTGGCGAGCGAGATTCGGGGTCCTGTCAACTTCCCCGACATTCACCCCGGGGACCGCAAGACTAACGCGATTCGAAGGATCGCTCGAGGAGCTCCGCGATGGCTTTCCGGCCCGGCATCTCGTTGAAATATTGAGTATTCAGCAGTGCCTCACTCGATATCCCATGCTCGGTCCCTCTGCGAACGAACCTGCGGACTTACAGTCGGATCGTCGAAAGGGTTAAAGTAGGACGGCATCCGCCCAGACCGGCGCAAGCTCGGACGAGCGAATCCGCACCCCGTTCTCGAACAACGCCACGAAACGGTAGGGCTCATCTGGAACGTCATTGTCGAGTAGCACCACGACCGACGCGGCCGCGACCGCGCCCGGAAGATTCGCCATCGTCCGCGGGTAGCGCGACCAAATGCGGTCGGTGGGTACGTCGTGGCCGGCCCGCGAGCTCACCCGTTCGCGCACGCGTGCGAAGCTAACCTCGGGGCTGCTGATTCCGATAAAGAAGAGCCAAACCTGATAGCCGCGTCCGCGCGCGTCGTGAAGCATCGCGACTTTCGCCCCGACCGGATCGGAAAGTACGGTCTCGGTGACGAACGATCGGCCCAGTGCGATGCTCGCCTGTCGTTCCTCGTCGGCGAGGCGCTGCGCAGCCTGGTCTTCGGCGAGGTCCGACAGCTTAGGAGGGCAGATGCGCGTGCCGGCCCGCAACTCCGCGGCGATCCGATCCGCGTTGATGAACGGAAGCCCCAGCGACGCGAGGTAGGCCTCATGAAAGGTGGACTTGCCGGCCCCGTTCGGGCCGGCGATCATCACGAGAAGCGGCGCCGCGGGACGCTCGCTCGGGCGGGCGAGTCGCTTGGCCAACTTGGCGAGCGATTCATCGAGCGACATCCAGCGTTTCTATGGGTGTGGCGTAGACCACTGCCGGGAGTCCGAAATCAGGGGGCAGAAGTCAGGAGTCAGAATGAACAATCGGCGGGCGTTTCTCAGCCTCTACATCCGGGGAAACAAGTCCGTCGACGACGAACTCATCGCCCACGAAGCGGCCCGCGACGCGGCGGCCGTCTGGCCAGACCTGCATCACGCGGTCCGCGCGACCGGGCACGGCGCCGTAGACTGGCTTGCCGGTAAAGATCAACTTCTGCGCCGAGCTGCGATCGGAATAGTCGGCCAGGGCGCCTACGAGCCGCTCGAGGGCAGCGCGTGCCTCGGCGTCCTGTGCATCAGAGGGGTCGTCAAGATGGCTCTTGATCGCCACAATGTCCGGCAACGCAGCCAGATGCTCTACAGCTCGACCGATCTCGGCCCAATGCTCGATCTGCTTGGTTACGGAGCGATTCGCCTTTGCTGCGACCTCGCGGGCCGCTTCCACAAGCTTGTCGGAAATCTTGACTGGCAACCCCATGGGATCCAAAAAGTAGCAGTTCGCTACCGAATACCACTCAATAGTATCCCTTTGCTACCCAGTCCGCAAGAGGAGAAGCTTCGTGGAGCTTCTGCTGAACTGAAGAGCGGCGACTCTAGCGCGATTCGAACGATCGCTCGAAGAGCTCCGCGATGGCTTTTCGGCCCAGCTCCGTGAGATGACGGGTGCCGGTGCCGCAGAAGCGCGTTCGCTGGATGCGGGGCGGGCTCGCCTCTTCCCAGGCGTCGTTCTTCCACTGGAACCAGACGTTCTTGGCCTGGTCGAAGACGTAGAGCGGCTTTCGGAAATGACGCGCGAGCTCGGCGCCCCAGCCGGTGCCGCCTTTGACGGTGCCGTCCGGCTGTATCTCGCCCACGACGAAGACCTCTCCCGCCGTTGCTACCTGATGCCAGATCGACTTCAGCAAACGCTGAAACCTCGGGGTCTTCGGGAACGATCGGTGGAGCTGGGAGTGGATATAGGTCTCGTGGACGCCGCCCCGCTCGAGCTCATCGTCGGTCAGCTCGACCAGTCCTCGCTTGTGGGCCGTGTCGTTGCCGGCGAACGAATAAGTAACCTCGTGCGCGCCGTGGCGCTCGGCCGTTTCCCCGAACGCCGCTTCGGCGCCGGTCGCGCCGCCCGAGAGAAGGGTGAAGGAGCTCGCCGGCAGGTTCTTCGTGACCGACGAGAGCTCGTCGGAAACGAGCCGCATGGTGTCCGTGTCGAGATGGAGGTGGGTTTCCGCCGGCCGCGGGTTGTCGTGGTCCTTGAGCAGGCGCACGGTGGAGCCGGTTCCCTCGGACTCGATGAAGATCGCGAGGTCGATGAGATCGGAATAGGCGTCGCACGGCGGGATGATCGCCGTCGGGTGCGCGGCGGTGCCGGCGCGATGCGTCTGCGCCGCCATCCACAATTCCGCTCCGATGCGCTTCGCCGTGATCTTGAAGGCGCCGAGCTCCGCGGCTCTCGCCACCACGTTGCCGCTCTCCCAGTCGAACCCGTCGATCAGGATCGCCTTCGGCGTGAACCCGATGTTGTCGGCGTAGAGCCCAAGCACATCGTCGAGACGCTCGTGGGGAAGGACGGAATCCGGATACGCCTGGATCACGCGGTTCTTGTTCACCAGGGCCCGAACCTGCTCCCGGTTCTGGAGCTCGGTCACTTCCGCGAGGTCGTCGAAGAGGGCGTCATACCAGGAGCGCACGTGATCGAGCTCCTGCTTCAGCGCGACGTGAAGAACGGGCCGCTCCCGCATCGCGTCGTCGAGCCCGATCTGGACGAGAAACGCGGTCTTGCCGACTCCGGCTCGCGCCATCACGACGCCGAGCTTTCCCGGGCCGAGCCCGCCCCGGGTCGAGCTCTCGAGAATCCGCAGAGGGCTCTTCTCGTTCACTTCCTTCCGCAACATCGTGGTTCGGTCTCCTGGCCAGTACCGGATATTGGACTCACTCGCGCGCGACTGTGCCTTCAGCATACTTCTAACTCGCCTTTGCTTTCTCGGCGGCCTTCTCGACGAGCTCGGCCTCGAGGGACTCCGGAACGGGCGTGTACCGGGAAAACTCCATGGTGAAATCCGCCTTGCCCTGAGTGGCGGAACGAAGCGTCGTCGCGTAGCCGAACATCTCGGCCAGGGGCACGTCGGCTTCGGTGATGGTCATGCCACCGCTTTCCTGCTGCCCGATGATGGCGCCCCGCCTCTGCATGAGCGTCGTCAGGACTCCGCCCGCGTGCTCCGTCGGGCCTTCGATCGCGACGCGCATGATGGGCTCGAGAACGCGCGCCTTGCCGCGGTCGTAGGCGTCGCGCCAGGCGGCGCGCGCCGCCTCTTGAAAGGCGATGTCCGAAGAGTCGACGGCGTGGCTCTTCCCGTCGTTCAGCACCACACGCACGTCGACCACCGGCGCTCCGATCTTCCGGCCCTTGTCGAGCATGGACTTCATGCCCTTCTCGACCGAGGGGATGAACTGCCGCGGAATGGCGCCGCCCTTGACGTCGTCCACGAACTCGTACCCGCCTCCCGGGTTCGGCTCGATATAACCGCCGACGCGGCCGTACTGGCCCGAGCCGCCCGTCTGCTTCTTGTGCGTGTAGTCGTACTCGACGCGCTGGGTGATGGTCTCGCGGTAGGCGACCTGAGGGGGCGACACCTCCACCTGGACTCCGTACTCCCGCTTCATGCGCTCGATGTAGACCTCGAGCTGGAGCTCCCCCATCCCGTGGATGACGGTCTCCCCGGAGTCGGGGTCGGCGCCTGCCCGAAACGTCGGGTCTTCCTTGGTGAACCGGTTGAGAGCCTTCATCAGATTGATCTGGGACTTGTTGTCCGACGGCTTCACCGAGAGCGAGATGACCGCGTTCGGAACGTGGATCGAAGTCATGGCGACGTTCAGTTTGCCGTCGGTGAAGGTGTCCCCGGAGTTGCAGTCGAGACCGAAAATGGCGACGATATCTCCCGGACCCGCGGAGTCGATATCCTCCATCTCGTCCGCGTGCATGCGTACCAGGCGTCCGACCTTGCTCTCTTTCTCCGTTCGGGTGTTGGTGATGAAGGTGTCGCGGTCGAGCTTGCCTTGATAGATGCGAAGATACGTGAGCTGCCCGTACCGGCCTTCCTCCAGCTTGAAGGCGAGAGCGACTGTGCTCTTCTCGGAATCGCTCGCGAGCAGAAGAGTCTTTGTTTCTTTCTCGCTCTCGAGGTCGATGGCCTCGTTGACGATGTCCATCGGATTGGGGAGGTACCGGACGACGGCGTCGAGAAGGGGCTGCACGCCCTTGTTCTTGTAGGCGGAGCCGACGAGCACCGGGGTGAGCTGGCGGGAAAGGGTACCTTGACGGATCGCATGGTCGACGAGCTCGACTCCGACTTTGTCTTCGAGCACCGCCTCCATGAGCTCGTCCGAGAACATGGAGACCGCGTCGAGCATCTCCTCGCGATACGCGGCTGCTTCTTCCTTCCGCTCCGCGGGGATCTCGCCCTCGACGACCTCCTCGCCGAACTCTCCTTCGAAATAAAACGCCTTCATGCGCACGAGGTCGATGACGCCTTTGAAGTCCACCTCGAGGCCGATCGGGATCTGAAGGAGAACGGGATTGTGAGCGAGCTTTTCCCGGAGCTGGTCTCGCACCCTCACAGGGTTCGCACCCACCCGATCGCATTTGTTGACGAAAGCGATGCGGGGAACCTTGTAGCGGTTCATCTGCCGGTCAACGGTGAAGGACTGGCTTTGGACGCCGGCCACCGCGCAGAGAACGAGGACGGCGCCGTCGAGGACGCGGAGGCTCCTTTCGACCTCGATGGTGAAGTCGACGTGTCCGGGGGTATCGATGATGTTGACGTGATGCTTGAGCCAGCTGCAGTGGGTCGCGGCGCTCGCGATGGTGATCCCGCGCTCCCGCTCGAGATCCATCGAGTCCATCTTCGCCCCGACGCCGTCCTTGCCTTTGACGTCGTGGATCGCGTGGACCCGGTCCGTATAATAAAGGATACGCTCCGTCAGGGTGGTCTTCCCGCTGTCGATATGAGCGGAGATTCCGATATTTCGGATTGTACTCAGATCTTTGATCACTTCTTAACCTCTCCGAATACTTTGCCTGGGAGAACCTCCCATTATAACCCGGAAAGCGTTGCGCTGAGGTTAAAAAGACCGGGAGCTCGGAAGTACGGCTTTACGAAGAGGTTCGGAGCTTATCGCTTTTTTCGGAGAAGCCCGAGGGCGAGCGCAAAGAGGGCGAGCATCGACGGTTCCGGCACTCCCGTGAGGGTGACGGAAAAGCCCGGCCCGCCGTTCAGCGGCGCGGCCTGGTTGTCATCGAAGATACCGTCGTTGAAACCGAGCCAGAGATACGCCGACGGAGCGGAAGGGACGAGGAGGGTTGCCGAGTCGCCGACGAAGAACGAGCCTCCGATCGGGACGATGTCGCTCGAGGAAGTGCTCCACACGCCGATCAGCGAGTAGCGCGGAAGCGCCCTGAAAGAAGGCCCAGTACCGTCCGGTCCGAAGGCGATCGTGCCGTTGATGGCGTTCAAGCCGGTGGCCCCTATTTCCACCTCGGCGAACGCCGCGAAGTCCATCGGAACCACGTCCGCGGGAGTGCCGCGCCCGAGACCCGCTGCCTCGTTGTTGGACCCGTTATAGGTCTCGGTGTAGGGGTGCCCCCAATCCGTGAAATACAAGGCGTCCATCGAGTCGACGAGATGGATGACGGACGCGTTCGCGGAAAGGGGAAGAAGAACGAGTAACCCGGCAACTGCCCAGGCGGTCCGAGCTCGAAGTCGATTTTCAGCAAACATACGGCTCCTCATGATCCAGGGGGCGTCGCATTCGCCTGCATCTCGAATGCCACATGCGGATTTTCAAAGCGGGTCAAAGGGTTACAGGAGAATCCACGCGGTCTGGGCCCTGGTGAAGACGTAAGGAATTCCGACGAGGTGAAAGAAAACCCGACACCGGGATCGACATTTCCAGGCGTCAACGCGGTTCTTCTGCGGGAGCCCGGAGCCCGAGCTCTTCGTCCATCCAATGGGCTCGGGCCCGGAGCCAGTCTTTAAGAAGCGCGACCTCACTCTCGTAGGAGTCCGGAGGGGGATCGAGGTTGCCGAGGACGACTTCCCCGAGGATCGGCCACCGCTCGAAGTTTCGAGAGGCGGCGTCCGAGAGACGCGCCGCCTCGGTGTCGAGAAAGCCGAGAATCGCCGGGTCGGCGAGTGCGCCCTCCCGAAGCGCGCGGTATCGGCTCTGGAAACGGGACCGGAACCACTCGTCGCGAAAGAGCCGCTGGAACCAGGAGCCCGGGCGCGCGCGAGAGACGCGCCACCCCTCGATGAGGCTCGCTTGCTCGTCGTAGCTCGCGTTTCCGTAGGCCTGGTTGAAGTCCCAGACCGGACCGAGGTGCAGCTTTCCGCCCGGAAGCTTGTAGAGGTACGTGCTGCTCCGATAGGCATCGACGTTCTTCGCGAGCTCCTGGAGGATCATGCCATCCACCCAGGAATCGACTTCGATGAAATCGGCGTATCCCGGCTCGCCTTCGGAGATCGATGCCTCGAAGTCCTCGATATAGCGGTGGAGATAGCTCACCTGCTCGTCGGTCACGTCTTTCGCGCCCGGGTAGACGAAGATCGCGCGCTCGCCGCCCGGGGTCGTGAAGTGGACTTCACGGGTATCGGGGTCGAGCCAGTCGAGCTTCGCGATGAATCCCGACTCTTCGCCCGGACGGCGGCGACTTCTCGGAAGGTCGATGCGACCCGCGCCCCGGGAGATCCTCTCGGTCGCGAGGTAGAGGCCCTGGTACTCCTCATGCGGCGGGCCGGGAGCGCTCTCGCGCAGGAATAGCTCCACGAAAACCGAGCGCGGCGCCCACCGGCCCATCCGCCGCGCGAGCTCGAAGGTGAGCGCGTCTCTCAGAAATGACTTGTCGGAGTAGGGACCCAGGAGCACCCAGTCGGACTCCGACGGCATCCCGAGAAGAGTGCTCTCGGTTTGTATGTCCCCTTCGGTGCGAAACTCGAGACCGAACTGCCGCTTGGGGAAGTAAACCTGTGATGACCGGCCGCGGAGCTCGATGCCGACGAGGC
>CAZKNR010000309.1:0-11683 GCA_964553925.1 uncultured Acidobacteriota bacterium | reverse complement strand
GATCCTGTAGTCGCCCGATCGGATTCTCCAGAGTTGATCGTAGCCCTGAAGTTGTTCGGCGTTTGCGGGGCGTGGATCGCTCTCGAGCGCGTCGATCTTCGTTCGTATCTGGCGCTGGTGCTTCGGGCTCAACTGCTGGATAGACTCCAGCGCCGCGGGTCGGATCTCGACCGTGTACGCCAATTACCGAAGCGTTTGCTTGGCGACTTCCCAGGGGATGCTGGGGCGGGGATCGTCGAGAGATTTCAGCGCTTCGAGGGCGTCGATTTTGTCCTCGACCATCTCAAGCAGGCGTAGATCGTTGATTGGGATCAGGGCGAAGGCATCCCGGTTATGTCGACGCACGATCACACGCTCCCCGGCGAGCTCCACCCGGCCGGTGGTCTTGCGGAAATCCTCCTTCAACTCGGTGGCCGTGACGGTTCTCGTGTCGCCCCCTTGCTCAATCGGTTCTCTCGAATCGTACGATTCGCTGGAATCGTACTTATTATCAGGCACGGGGCCGGGTTTGTCAATGGAAGCGCGAGCGGTGTTGGTTCTCTTTGGTGCCGGGTGGACGGAATTGAACCGCCGACGCAAGGATTTTCAGTCCTCGAAAGGTGCTCGCGGGCGAGGTACAGAGGGACACAGAAGCGCACGAAGCGGCGCAGTGTCAGACGGTTGCGGCAGTATCGCAAGGATCGCGCGCGCGGCTCTGTGACGCTCTGTGGACGGGTGTTCTAGGCAAGTCGTAGGCAAGTCGAGTCGCCAAGTCGCCCGACACCGACTCCACTCCCGATCCGCCGCGCTGTGATAACATGATGCTTGACAAACCTAACCTCCACTCGAGAGGGAGAGGGGGAGCCGATGGCGACCGCCGTCAATCGCAAGGAAGAGAAGCACGTGGGCAAAATCCGCACACGGTTCAACGAAGAGAAAACCGCCGCTGCAGCGAGCGTCTTGCTTGCTGAAGCTGGAGGTCGGATGTCTCGGCTTCGCCTACTGAAGCTGCTCTACTACGCGGACCGGGCCTGCTGGGATGTCTGCCTTCGTCCCATCACCGGCGACAAGTACGTTGCCATGCCGTTGGGACCGGTGCTCAGCATGACCTACAACATCATCTGTGACCAAGAGGAGATCGATCGCACCGACGAGGACCACGAAGGGTTCCAGCCTGATCACGTCGGCCCGTGGTTCCAAGCGACCAAGTTCTCGCCGAAATGCCACGTGGTGTTGCGGGGTGAGCCGAACCTCAGCCCGCTTTCTCGCTTCGAGATCGATATCTTGAAGCGCGTTTTCCACGAGAACAGGGGCTTGAGTGACTGGGGGCTCGTGGACAAGATCCATAGACTTCCAGAGTATGACGATCCTCGGGGCAGCTCGCAGCCGATCCGCCCGGAGAGAATCCTAAAGGCTCTCGAAAAAACCCAGGACGAAATCGAGGAAGCGCTCGAGGAATCTCGGGAAAGAGAGCAGGTCGCGCAATTCTTCGAAGCCTAGTCGGGGAAGTTGCTCACAGTCGACGGCAAGCTTGCGTGCGGCGACTGCTTTAAGGAAATCGGCGCCCCGAGCCCCAATTTTGTTCCGCATACGTGGGTCGTCGTCTCAGATCCATCGAAAGACTGCGACCAGGTAGTCATCGTCAATTGGTCGTCGCGAGACTCAAGGCCAGCGTCCACGTGCGCTTTGCAGCCGCAGGAGCACCGCTCTGTGCGCAAGGCCTCGTATGTCCGCTATGAAATGGCGTGCGTCGTAACCTGTGACGACATCTACCAGTGGCTACGGAACTCGAGCAAATGCACCCCGGTCTACGAGGTGTTGGAACCTCTGCTGTCTCGCATTCAACAAGGACTCTTGGACTCTCCACTTGCGCCGATCGGATGCCAAACGATCCTGACAGCGCAGAGATTGCCCGCGACCAAAATCCCTCCGACAAAATAAAAGAGGGACATTGAGCCGTGAGAAGCGGACAGCGCTCCCGCGCCAGCTTGACAAATCTAACCCTTTCTCGCATCCTCTCCCCACGGCGCGGGTGTTGGACTCGCCCGCGTCGGTCGGCTTACTCGGAGCTAGGCAAGTTCTAGGCAAGTCGTGGGCGCGCGACGACACACGCGAATCGGCAAGCGCCCTCCTTCCAACGCGTTAGATGGTGCCGGGGGACGGAATTGAACCGCCGACGCAAGGATTTTCAGTCCTTCGCTCTACCGACTGAGCTACCCCGGCACAGAGAGAGCGCGTTATTTTAGCGGAGGGTCGGGAAAAGTCAAAGCCTACTCGAAGATCTCGTCGACGGGCACTCGAAACCCCGGAAGGGCGCTAGCGATCTCGTTGCAGCGAAACCTTGAGCCGATACATATCCTCGATGGTCCGGACGCTGGCCATCCAACTCCCCCCCGAGCCCTTACGACGCGGTCAACTCCTCGCTTCTACGCCGCGGCGGTTTCCTCCGACCTTGACTTCGCGCGGTCCGCTTCGCGTGGTCTTCGCCGAGCCCGGCCCGTCTTCCCCCTCGCCGTCCGGCGTCGGGGTCGGGGCCTCCGTCCGGCTCGCTTGAGCGCCGGGAGCGAGAAGTCCGATCTCCTTCCGGAGCCTTTCTTCCAGCTTCCCTGCGATCTCCGGGTTGTCGAGCAGGAATCGCCGCGCGTTCTCGCGGCCCTGCCCGATGCGCTCGTTGTTGTAGGAGTACCAGGCTCCGCTTTTCTCGATGATGTTCTTCTCGACGGCGACGTCCAGGAGGTCGCCTTCCCTCGAGATTCCCTTTCCGTACAGGATGTCGAACTCCGCTTCGCGGAACGGCGACGCCACCTTGTTCTTCACTACCTTGACCCGGGTGCGGTTCCCGACGATCTCTTCGCCCTCTTTGATCGAGGCGATGCGGCGGATGTCGATGCGGATCGAGGAATAGAACTTCAGCGCCCGCCCGCCGGTCGTGGTCTCGGGGTTTCCGAACATGACGCCGATCTTCTCGCGGATCTGGTTGATGAAAATGAGGCAGGTCTTCGATTTCGACGTGATGGCCGTGAGCTTTCGCATCGCCTGCGACATGAGCCGCGCCTGAAGGCCCATCTGCGCGTCCCCCATCTCGCCGTCGAGCTCCGCCTTCGGAACCAGGGCCGCGACCGAGTCGATCACCAGCACGTCCACCGCGCCGCTTCGGATGAGGACTTCCGCGATCTCGAGCGCTTGCTCGCCCGAGTCCGGCTGCGAGACGAGGAGCTCGTCGGTATTCACCCCGAGCGCTTTCGAGTAGATCGCGTCGAGCGCGTGCTCGGCGTCGATGAACGCCGCCATTCCGCCGCGCTTTTGGGCTTCCGCGATTACGTGGAGCCCGAGAGTCGTCTTCCCGGATGACTCCGGACCGAAGATCTCGATGACCCGGCCCCGGGGAAGTCCGCCGACTCCGAGGGCGGCGTCGATGGAGATCGACCCCGTCGGGATGGTGGGCACGTCGAGGGCCTCGCGCGAGCCGAGCTTCATGATCGAGCCCTTGCCGAACTGCTTTTCGATCTGGCTCAGTGCGATGTCGATCGCCTTCGCCCGACCTTCTTTGTCTTCCATTAGTTCTCCTTTCAGGAGGCGTGACTTCGCCTTCTCGATCTCTTAAGACGAAATAAGGGGCCCCATTCCTCCCGGTGACCGGAGACTACCACATATCGGGCGCGCCTGCGAGAAGGCCGCCAACATATGGTAGTCTTGAAAACTCATGCCCACGCCCGTGGCGCACTCTCTGGCCGGCGCCGCGACAGCGCTTCTATCTTCCGGCAAGCGCCCGCTGGACTTGAAGCTTCTCGCGGCGTCGGCCGTCGCGGCTTCGTTCGCCGACATCGATTTCGGCATCGGTTTTCTTCTCGGACAGAACGTTCACCACTACTTCACCCACAGCGTCGGCTTTACGCTAGTCTTCGCGGGAACCGTTTACCTGCTCGCGAGAGCCTACGCTCGCAAGCGCCCCGCCTTCGACGCCCTGGTCCTGGGAGCGGCGTACCTCTCGCACCTCCTGCTCGACATGCTTTCGAAGGACACGGCGCCCCCTTACGGAATACAGCTCTTCTGGCCTCTCTCTCGCGAGTTCTACATTTCCCCGATTCTCGTGTTCGACGACATCTGGCGGGGTACGCTTGGGAAGCTCCTCGGCCTCCACAACTGGCTCGCCGTGGCCCGCGAGGTCCTCATCGTCGGCCCGCCGGCCGCCCTGGCGTTTCTGTGGTGGAAGCGCCGTCAGGGATACTCGTAGAAGCCTTTGCCGCTCTTTCGTCCCAGATAGCCGGCGTCCACCATCTTCACCAGTAGCGGGCAAGGACGGTACTTCGGATCGCCGAACCCTCGGTGGAGGACTTCCAGAACATTGAGACAGACGTCGAGGCCGATGAAATCCGCGAGCGTGAGCGGTCCCATGGGGTGGTTCATCCCGAGCTTCATCACCTTGTCGATGGCCTCGGGGGTCGCGACCCCTTCCATGTACGCGAACATCGCCTCGTTGAGAAGCGGCATCAGCACTCGATTGGAGATGAAGCCCGGGGCGTCGTTCACCTCGACCGGGGTCTTCCCGAGCTTCTTCGCGAGCTCCACCGTCTCCCGGGTGGTCTCATCCGAAGTCTGGAGACCCCGGATAATCTCGACGAGCTCCATCACCGGCACCGGGTTCATGAAATGCATCCCGATGAAACGGTCAGCCCGCTTGGTGGCGGCGGCGAGCTTGGTGATCGAGATCGATGACGTGTTGCTCGAGAAGATCGCCCCGGGCCGCACCATGAAGTCGAGCTCGCGAAAGAGAAACCGCTTCTGGTCGAGATCCTCGAGGATCGCCTCGACCACGAAGTCCGCGTCCGCGGCGCCGTCGAGCCCTGTCCCCGAGGCGATGCGCCCGCGCGCATCGCGGGCCTCGGCTTCCGTCAGCTTCTCTTTTTTCACCAGCCGGGCCAGGCTCTGGTCGATCGCCGAAAGTCCGCGATCGACGAACTCCGGCTTCACGTCGCAGAGGTACACGGAGGTTCCCGCCTGGGCGAAGACCTGGGCGATGCCGTTTCCCATCGTGCCGGCGCCGATGACGGCGACCTTCCGGACGCTCATCCCACGAGCTCGATCGCGAGGGCGACGCCGTTTCCGCCACCGAGGCAGAGAGTCGCGATTCCTCGCCGTCCGCCCCGATCCTGGAGGGCGTACAGAAGCGTCGTGAGGATTCGCGCGCCGCTCGCGCCGATCGGATGGCCGAGAGCGACCGCGCCCCCGTTCACGTTCGTCTTCTTCGGGTCGAGCTTCAGCTCGCGGCTCACGGCGCACGCCTGGACCGAGAACGCTTCGTTGACCTCGAAGAGGTCGACGCCGGCGCTGGTCCACCCGGTCTTCAAAAGGAGCTTCTCGACCGCGGGCACGGGCGTCATCATCACCCACTCCGGTTCGAGGCCCGAGACCGCCTGAGCCACGATCCTCGCCATGGGTTTCAAGCCGTGCTTTTCCACGGCCTCTTCGGAGGCGATTAAGAGCGCAGCGGCCCCGTCATTCATCCCGGGAGCGTTTCCCGCGGTCACCGTCCCCTCGTCCTCAAAGACCGGCTTGAGCTTCGCGAGCGACTCCGCGGTGGTATCGGGTCGTATGGGCTCATCGCGATCGATGACGAGAGGCGCCCCCTTCTTCTGCGGGATCTCGATCGGGAGAATCTCGCGGCGGAACTTCCCCGCTTCGGTCGCCTCGGCGGCGCGCCGATGGCTTTCGGCGGCATAGGCGTCCATCTCTCCGCGGGAGACGGCGTACTTCTCGGCCACCTTCTCGCCGGTGATGCCCATGTGGAAGTCGTTGTAGACGTCCCAGAGTCCGTCGTGAACGACGGCATCGATGAGCTCGCCGTTTCCGAGCCGGAGTCCCTCTCGAAGCCTGGGAATGAGATACGGACCGTTCGACATCGACTCCATACCGCCCGCCACCACCAGGCTCGCATCCTTCGCCAGGATCCCCTGCCGCGCGAGCATCACCGCTTTGAGGCCTGAGCCGCAGACCTTATTGATGGTGAGCGCTCCGACCGAAGGCGGAAGGCCGGAGCCGAGCGCGGCCTGGCGCGCGGGGTTCTGCCCGAGACCCGCGGAGATCACGTTTCCCAGGATCACCTCGTCCACCGCCTCGGGCGGAGCGCCAGAGCGCCGAACGGCTTCTTTTACGACCAGAGCGCCCAGCTCCGTAGCCTTGAAACCCTTCAGCGCTCCCAGGAACTTTCCCGTGGGAGTCCGAACCGCGCTCACGATGAAAACGTCCGTCATCGAATCACTTCCTTCGTCGATCTTCTCGCGCCCGCAAATAGAGCGAAGCGCTCTTCCTGACGGCCGCACGGAGCTCCTCGTCGGCAATTCCCGAAGACGCCCGCATCACGCTTTCGGGGGGAGGTCCGGGAGCAACGGGTACCTCCGGCGCCGGCGCGTTCGAAGTCGTGTTTTGAAGCTTGTCTCTCTTCGTGAAGGTGATGCGCCGCACCAGACCCTTCCCGACGGCCCGGTTGAGCGCCGGGACGATCTGGTTCTGAAGCTTCAGAATCATCTTGCCCCAGGCGGGATCCGTCACCCGTATGGTGAGAACGCCGCGTTCGAGAGCCTCCGGCTCCGATCGCCGCGCGATCTCAGGGCCCACGACGCTCGCCCACCGCTTCTCGACGAGCGGCAGGGAATAGATACGCCGGCGGGCCGCCGGTGGGAGGGCGCTCTCGAGGAGGTCGGCCAGAACCGCACGGTCGGAGCGCATCTCGTTATTATGTCACGAGCATGATCGGCGCCATCATCCTCGCCGCGGGAGAGTCGAAGCGCATGGGTTTCCCAAAAGCCCTCCTCCCCTGCACGGGCTCCGACGGCTCGGAAACGACTTTCCTCGGGCACCTCCTCGGCGTCATGAACCAATCCCGAGCCGAGCCGATCGTGGTCGTCCTCGGGCACGATGGAGAGCGCATCCGAAGCTCGGTGCCAAAGGCCTCCTGGGGCCGCGCCCGGCCGGTCCTGAACGACCGCTATCGGGAGGGCATGCTCACTTCGATCGTGGCCGGGCTCGACGCAGTCGAGAGGAGCCCCGCCGAAGGCTGCCTGGTGCTTCCCGTGGATCATCCCGCCGTGAGCGCCGAGATCGTCGATCTGCTCATCGACCACTACCAGCAAACACCTTGTCCGATCCTCCTCCCCGTCCATGGCGGGCGCAGGGGGCACCCTGTCCTCTTCTCCCGGGCGGTCTTCGGCGAGATTCGCCGGGCGCCGGAGTCGGTTGGCGCGCGCCAGGCGGTGTGGGATCATCAGGAGGATCTCCTGGAAGTCGAAGTGCAGGACCCGGGCATCGGCCGCGATGTCGATACCCCCGGCGACTACCGCTCGTTTCGCGAGAGATCCAGCTGACGGAGGGATCCCCATGGCCGAGACGCTGGCCGATATGACGCTAAAACTCTCTCAGGAGATCTCGAGTCTCGAGGCCCTCGGGACTCGCGAGCTCGCGGAAGCCGAGAGAGAAAGGGATCGCGCGCTGATGGAATTGGGGCCGGCTCAAGCGATTCTGACCCGGTTCCACAAGGCGCTCGAGAAAGCGAAACAGGATCAGATTGCGGCAGTGCAAGAAACGGACGATCGCGAAAACCGCGAGATCGACGAGGCCGAAGAGAAGCGCCGTTCAAAGCTCACCCGCGAGGAGAACGCCCTTCGAGAGCTGCGAAGGACGGCTCTCACGAAGAAGGACGAAGCCGCTCGCAAGGCAAACGTGAAGTGGAAGCAGGCGGTCGACAAAGCCCGCACCGAGCCTCTCTCCGAGCAGCGCCGACTCCGCCTCGCCGCCGACGAGGCGCTCGAGCGCGCACTCGAAGAAATCCGTGACAGCTACAGCCGCGCGATCGAGGAAACCCGGCTCGCGCACCAGGCCGCGGTCCAGGACCATATGGTCGACGAAAGGCTCGCGGTCGATGCGGCCCACCGGAAGGCCGAGCGTCTCATCGCCGCCGCGGCCATCGACTACGAGCGCGCTCTCGCCCTCGAGGAGGCGAAAATGCGGAGCGAGCTCACGCTCTTTCCCGAAGCCCGGAAGGCGCAGGAGGCGCACGACCGGAGGATCGCGGAAATTCGCGAGTCCAGCGAGCAGGCGAAGGAGGCGCTCTTTCAGAGATTCACCCGGGACCGGCGAGGGACGAGGCGGTAGAATCTCACCCTCGTGCCCCTGATGCCCTGATGCCCTGATACCTTGATGAATGCCCCGCCGCTGATTCTCGCCTCCTCCTCGCCCCGCCGCGCGGGCTACCTCCGCGAGCTGGGCTTCTCCTTTCGCCGGGTCGTCCCCGCCGTCGACGAAAAGACCCTCCGCGGAGAATCCCCGCGGCGTTATGTCCGCCGCCTCGCGGAAGCGAAAGCCGCGGTGGTGTCGGAGAGATACCCCCGGCACTGGGTCGTCGGCGCGGACACGACGGTTAACGCCGCCGGGAGAATCCTGGGAAAACCGGCCGATGAGAGAGACGCCCGGCGAATGCTGAGGCTTCTCTCCGGGCGAAGCCACCTTGTGGTGAGCGGAATCGCTCTCGCCCGCTCGCACGACGGGGTCCTGCGCTCCGCGGTCTCGACGACGCGCGTCTTCTTCCGGAAGCTCACTCCCGGCGAGATTCGAGGGTACGTCGAGACCGGAGAGCCGATGGACAAGGCGGGAGCCTACGGAATCCAGGGAGTGGGAGCTTTTCTGGTCTCTCGGATCGAGGGGTCGTTTTCGAACGTGGCGGGGTTTCCACTGGAGAAGTTCTTCGAGCTGTGGAACGATGCCGGTCTCCCGCTGCCATGGACCGACCGTCAACGTTAGCGGAGAAAAGGACTCCAGTTGAGGGCCGTGAGCTGGGGGCCGCGGGCGCTGAAGCGCATGAGGCTCACCGAGCCGTTCTCGATGAGGAGCCGGCGAAAGTCCGCGAGTGGAAGCCCGACGAAGTACGCCACGATGGCGCGGAGCGGGTCTCCGTGCGACACCACGACGGCGGTCTCCCCCGCACGATCGCGCCGAAGACGCTCGACGGCGACAACCGCACGGTCTTGCACTTCCCCGATGCTCTCGATGCGCGGGCTTCGTCCGGCCGGATCGGAGAGGAAGCGCTCCATCTCCGGGTCGTCCCGGAGCTCGTCGACGGTCTTTCCCTGCCACGCTTCGCTGAGCCAGACCTCGTCGAAAGCAGGCTCGATCTCGACCTCGAGACCGTGGGCGGCGGCGATGGGAGCGGCGGTCTCCCGCGCACGCACCTGAGGGCTCGAGACGATCGCACGGACGGCAAAAGCCTTCAGGGCCTCGGCCGCGGCCTGCGCCTGAGCGCGACCATTTTCGTTGAGACCGATGTCGATGCGGCCCAGGAGCTTCCCAGAGTCATTCCAGTCGGTGAGCCCGTGCCGGACGAGGATGAGCTGAAAGCGGTCTTCAATCATGGACGCCAATCCGGGAAACGATCGTTTCCCGGGTCATCCGTGAGCTGCACGAGGTTTTTTCCGTTCCGGTCGACGAGAAAGATATCCCACTGCTCGCCTTCTCCGCGCTCCCGGGTCGAGGAGAACGCGAGCGACGTCCCGTCGGGTGAGAAAGCGGGATCGTAGTTGTGAGCGTCGGGCTGCGTCGGAAAACGCCATACGCGACCCTCGCGGGAGCCGGCCATCTCTCGAAACCAGAGATCGGCCTTGGGACTTTCCGCGGTGCTCACGTACGCAAGAAGGCCGTCCGGGGAAAACGCCGGCCGGCAAGCTCCCCACGCATCCTCGCTCAACGCTCGGGTCGTTCCCGTCTTCACATCGAGAACGCTCACGTGCCAGCGCACGAGCGTTCTCTCCATGAAGGCGAGCATCGACCCGTCTTCGGAATACACCGGGCCGAGCTTGCGCGACACGGAGTCCGTGAGCTGTTCCACGCCGCCGCTCGCGAGCTCGACTCGAAAGATCTCCGATCTTCCGTCGCGCTCCCCGTCGAAGACCACGAACCGGCCGTCGGGGCTGAAGCGGGGAGCGCCCTCGTAGGCGGGGTGGGACGTGAGCTGCCGGAGGTTTCCGCCGTCGGCATCCATGAGATAGACGTCACCGTTGCCCGTTCGTCGTGAGGAGAACGCGAGCAGTCTCCCGTCGGGCGACCATGCGGGGTTCACGTCGGCGGCGGAGTGCCGGGTGAGACGCTTCACGCTGGACCCGTCCGCCTCTATGGTGTAGATGTCCCAGCTCCCTTCGCGATCGGACTGAAACGCGATCGTGCCCAGCAGGAGCGCGGCGACGGGCGGTAAGCTCAGTCCTTCAGCTCCGTCGAGAGCAAGCTCATCTGGAAGAGCTCGACGTTTTTCATCTTTTTCTTGAAAAAACCGGTGAACTCCAGCGCGTCCGCGTTCTGCTCGAGAACCGCCACCGCTTCCTTGCCCGGCGCGACCTCGATCGAGAACGCCCGCGCGACCGCGTCGAGCCACCGGGGTGAGCTCTTGTCGCCTTCGTTCACCTCGTACAGCAGGCGCACCGACTGGACGCCGGTCGAAGCGCCCGGAGGGAGAGTCACCCGCAGCACCACCATGCCGTCCTCGGGTTTCTCCACCTTGCAGTCGTAGCCCTCGAGGGGCTCCAGAAGCCGCGAGTCCGTGGGCGAGAACGTAAACGAGTTGTAGAGCGTCACTCCGTCCACGGTGTCCGGCTTGTCGTCGACGAAGGTGCAGGCCCGGCCGCCTCCGACGTAGACGCGAAGCCGGAGGCTCGGATCCACCGAGAGCTCCGGCGGCGAGTCGAACGCGTACCAGAACGACCGGCCCTGGATGCGGAGCGTGATGGTGGCTCGTTCGGACGTCTTTCGCGGCGCCGCCAGGTCGGAGACTCCGGCGGGAACGGGCGCGGCGGGAGTTCGAGACTCGTCGTAGTCGATGCGCGCGATATCTTTCTTGGGGATGATGAGCTCGCCGTACGGTGTCTTGAGCGTCACCTC
The DNA here is from genome assembly GCA_964553925.1 of uncultured Acidobacteriota bacterium. Classification (GTDB taxonomy): domain Bacteria; phylum Acidobacteriota; class Vicinamibacteria; order Marinacidobacterales; family SMYC01; genus DAISKN01. The sequence goes on along the minus strand of CAZKNR010000309.1, from coordinate 787 downwards.
GGTGTTGTTGGCCGCGACGAGCGTTCCGCGGATGGCGTCGCCGTTATTGAGGTGCACGACCTCCGCCGCGGCGGACGCCGCAACCAGACTCGCCGTGAGGAACAAACAGCAACCCGACATTCTCATAGGGTTTCCCCGAGCACCGATTCCGTCGTTTTGTGGGCGTATTATAGCCCGTGCTCGGAAGCCTCTTGTACTTCGCTCCCGTCCTGATTCTAGGGGAGGTCGCCCGCAGGCGCATCGGCATCGCCCCCGACATCACCCGCAGGGGAGTTCTCTCGGCCTTCGCCGTCTGGGCGCTTCTGACGGTCTCGCTGTTTCCCGGCACAAGGAGCGCGTCGGCCGCCTTCCTCGGTCTCGCGGCAGTGCTCTATCTTTCCTTCCGATTCGAGATCCTGGCGGCGATCGAGGACGAGGGCCCTACCCCGGGGTCGGTCCTCGCTCCGCTTTCTCTCGGTCTTCTGCTCGCTCTCCTCGGAACCGACTCGCCGCATATCGCCGGCGCTTCCGCGCTCGCGATGGTCGGGGACGGGGCCGCGGCTCTGGTGGGACGTCGTCGCGGCACCCGGAAATACCACCTGTTCGGTCACTCACGGACCATGGAGGGCTCGCTCACGCTCTTCCTCGTGGCAAGCGCCTCGATGGCGCCGGTGCTCGGCCTGCTCGGGGGTCTCGACTGGCATCAGGCCGTGGCTTTCGCCTTGATCGCGGGAACGGTCGCGGCGGCGGTCGAGACGATCTCGGTCCACGGGAGCGACAACGCGACGGTGCCGTTCTCGGTCGCGGC
>CAZKNR010000308.1:0-8811 GCA_964553925.1 uncultured Acidobacteriota bacterium | reverse complement strand
GGTCTCGCGCCCGCCTGGCGCGCGTCGAGGCCTGATCTGGTTTCCGCGCTCAAGGGCGATAGCGCCGCCACAGAGGGCGGTCCGCGGCGGGGGTCGTTTCTTTCGAAGGCGCTGGTGGTGGGACAGATCGCGGTATCGCTGGTTCTCCTGGTCGCGGGCGCGCTTCTCACGCGCGCGCTTTTCGAGGCGCAGACCGCCGACCTCGGATTCGATCCATCGGGTGTCGCCGCCCTTTCCTTCGACCTCGGCATGAATAACTACTCCGTCGAGGAGGTCGAGGCCTTTCAACCGCAGATGGTAGAGAGGCTCGAAGGGCTTCCAGGTGTTACGGCGGTGTCGCTCGCCGTACGGATGCCCCTCGCTCCCGACATCGATATGGAGGGAGTCCATATTCCCGGACACCACCGACCGGACGACGACCCCACCACCATCGACGCCACCTACGTCGACGCGAGCTACTTCCGCGTGGTGGGTGTTCCCATCGTCGAGGGGCGCGGCTTCGATGCGAACGATCGCAAGGGAAGCCCGAAGGTTGTCATCGTGAACCAGGCCATGGCGAATCGCTACTGGCCGAACGAGAGCGCCCTGGGAAAACTGATCCACCCCGATGGCTTCGACAGCCCCCCGTTCGAGATCGTGGGCGTGGCTCGCGACCACAAGGTGAGGACGGTGGGAGAAGAGCCGAGACCCTACATCCACTTCGCCTGGGCCCAGTCCCCCTCGGTCAACACCACGGTGATGGTCCGGGTGAGCGGGCGCGCCGACGCCGCTCTTCCCTTCCTGGCCGTGCTGGAGCGGGAGATTCTCGCCATGAACCCGGAGATCGTGTTCACCGAGCGATCGACAGCGCAGGAAGTCGTCGACGTCACCCTCCTTCCGACGCGCGCGGGCGCCGGTCTTCTGGGCGCTTTCGGAGTGCTCGCCCTGGTTCTTGCCGCCGTCGGCCTCTACGGCGTCATCGCCTATTCCGTGAGCCGGCGCACTCGGGAAGTCGGCCTTCGGATGGCGCTCGGTGCTTCAGGCTCGGACGTGGTCCGAATGATCCTCTCTTCGGGGATGCGCCTCACCCTCGTCGGAGTCGGCATCGGCGCCGTCGCTTCCGCGTTTCTCGCGAAGGTGCTCGAGGCGTACCTCTACGGGGTGAGCTCCGTCGACCCCGTCTCGTACCTTGCCGCCGTCCTCGTGCTCATCGCGGTCGCCGGAGCCGCGAACCTCGTGCCCGCGGTCAGAGCTTCGCGGGTGAGCCCGATGACGGCGCTCCACTACGAATAGAGGACCTTTTTCGCCTTCGCGCCGGTATAGAATCTCCGGCCCATGCGAAGCCGACTGATTCTGTTTCTCCTTTTCTCGTCCGCCTGCCGCACGGAACCCAAAGCCGACTGGGTGCTGCGAAACGGGGCCGTCTACACTCTGGACTCGAGGGAGACCCGGGCACAGTCCATCGCCGTCGGAGGCGGCACGATCCTCTACGTCGGCGACGACGCGGGAGCCGAGGCCTTCGTGGGGCCGGAGACCGAGGTCATCGATCTCGGAGGGCTCGGAGGGCTCGGAGGGCTCGCGGGGAAGATGGTCCTTCCGGGCTTCATCGACAGCCATTCCCATCCGACGGGAGCGCTCATCCAGGCCGTCGCCGTCAGCCTCTACGATCTGACCGCTCTCGAGCAGTATCTCGAGGCCGTTCGGCGTTTCGCCGAAGAGAACCCCGAGAAGGAAGCTATCCGCGGAAGCGGGTGGTCGAACGCGCTCTTTCCTCTAACCGGGCCGAAGAAGGGGGATCTCGACGCCGTTGTGTCTGGTCGGCCCGTGCAGCTCGGCTCGGGGGACGGGCACTCGTCCTGGGTGAACTCGAAGGCGCTCGAGCTCGCCGGCATCACGAAGGATACGCCGGACCCCGAGGGTGGCGTCATCGAGCGCGATCCTTCGACCGGGGAGCCGACGGGAACGCTTCGTGAGAGCGCGACCGGGCTCGTCACCGCGATCCTTCCGTCGTTCACCACGGAAGAACGTATGACCGGCCTCGAAGCCTTCCAGGAAATGGCGGCGAAGGACGGCGTCACCACCGCGCGCATCGCCGCCATCGGGCTTGCCGCCGCCGGGGACTTCGACGCTTCCGAGATGGTCGCCTACGAGAGGCTCGAGAGCGAAGGAAAGCTCCGCGTCCGCTTCCGCGGCTCGCTCCTCCTTCCGCCGGACGCCCCTATCGAGCGCATCGCCGAGCTCGTCGCCGAGCGGGAGAAGCAAAAGGGCGGCCTCTTCGAGATCGACGCCGTGAAGATCTTCATCGACGGCGTCGTCGAGGGCGAGACCGCCTATCTCCTCGAGCCCTACGCCCACCGTCCCGACTATCGAGGCGAGCTCCTGTGGGACCCCGATCGCTTGAAGGAGATGGTGGCGGCTTGCGACCGGGAGGGGTTCATCGTCCACATCCACGCTATCGGTGATGCCGCGACCGGTCTCGCTCTCGACGCCTTCGAGTTCGCGCGGGAGACCAACGGCCCAAGGGACGCGCGGCATCAAGTGACGCACCTCCAGCTCGTGACCCCTTCGGACGTGAAGCGCTTCGCCGAGCTGTCCGTCATCGCCGTGCCCCAGCCGTTCTGGTTCACCAAGGGCGGGTTCTACGACGCCATCGAGGCCCCGTACCTGGGCGAAGAGCGAGCGTCCCGGGAGTACCCGATGAAGAGCTTCTTCGACGCCGGAGTCACCGTGGCCTCCGCCAGCGACTTTCCGGTGACCATTCCCTTCAGTCCCGTCGTGGGAATGAAGATGGGGATCACCCGGTCGTTCGACCCCGCGAACCCGGACATGGTTCTAGGACCCGAAGAAAGGGTGAGCCTCGGCCAGATGTTGGCGAGCTTCACCCGCAACGGTGCTTACGCCGCGAGGCTCGAGGACCGGCTCGGCTCGCTCGAGGTGGGTAAGGTGGCGGACGTCGTGGTCCTCGATCGCAACCTCTTCGAAATCGCGCCCGACAAAGTGGGCGAGGCGAAGGTCCTCTTGACGCTCTTCGAAGGGCGGCAGATCTACCGGGCGCCGGAGCTGTAGGCGACGAGCCCGCCGCCTTCCTTGATCACCAGCTTGCTCCGAGCCTCTTCGACTCGCCCTCGGTCGAGATCGCCGTCTTTCCAGTAATCGTAGAAGCGGCGGTAGTACTCACTCGCTACCTCGGTGTCACCGCGAGACTCGTGAACCCGCGCGAGAAAATAGAAGCTCCGAACGTAGGGGATTGGCCACCAGATGTGCTCGTTTTCGCTCTCGACTATGCGCGCGAACCACTCGGACGCCTTTTCCTCCTGTCCCGCGTCGAGGTAAGCCGAGGCGAGTGAGAACCAGATCGGGACGTGTGGGGGTGGGTCTTTTCCCACTACGGCGAAGCCTCTTGGAAGAAGCATCGACCGCGCTTTTTCCAGCTCGACGATTGCGACTTCGGTTTCGCCTCTGGAGAAGGCGAGCTCCCCCGCGAGAAAAAGATGGCGCCGCGCCTCTTTCTGAGTCGGCATGGATTGGGTGCGCTCCTTCAGCTTCACCGCAAACGATTCCGCCTCTTTCATCCGACCCATCGCAGCCAGAGCTAAGGCCTCGTAGAAGAGCCCTTCCCACTCGGGGTAGTTTCCTTCGCCTTCCCTCTGAGCCTGGCGGGCGAGCTCGAGAGCGCGCTGGTTCTGTTGCCGAGCCAGAAGAGCATGAGCCGCCTGGGTCCTCGCGGCCGCGCTCCGGCTTCTCGGGTGCTCGTACAGCAGGGCCGCCTGGTCCAGAAGATCGACCGCCTTGCCGGTGTCTCCTCGGTACAGCGAGACGAGCGCAAGACGACGGAGGCTTTCCCATTTCGAGGTGGGGCTCCGGAGGGTAGTCAGGGGCTTCATGGCCGCCTCCGCTTCTCGCCAATCCTCCCGGAGCACCGCGATGTCGAAGCGACCGAAGCGCGTTGCCAGTCCGGTCGGATCCATAGCCTCCGCGGTCTCGAATGCCTCGATTGCGGCGTCGAGGCTTCCGGCACGGATCCAGTGGTCTCCGAGGCCCGCGTAGGCTTCAGAACGGTCGGGAAATCTCGGGATGAAGGATTCGATGATCTGGTAAGCCTCGTCGAATCGTCCTTGATGGGAATAGGCGAGGGCGAGGTGGTCATAGGCCATCCATAAGGGCAGGGGGCTCTCGGCTCCGGTCAAGATCTCCCAGTGGTCTATCGCTTCGTCCACGCGCTCGAGGAGAAACAGGCGCCGGGCGAGGACGTGATGGCTCGCGATCTCACCACCGAGCTCGATGTGTTTTCGTATCTTCTCGACAGCTTGCCCATACGTTTCCTCATGGAGCGCGTAGTAGAACCCTTCGATGAAGTAGCGCTCTTTCGGGTGCAGGCGCCGATCGAGCTCGAACGCCCGTCGGGCATAATCCTCGGCCTCCTTCTCCAGCCCGATGTTGGAGTACATGACCGCGACCATGTTCACGGCTCGTGCCCACTCGGGATCTTGTTCGGCCGCTTTTTGGTAAAGGAGCAGCGCCTCGCGGGATTTGCTCCTGCGGAGGAGACTGTGGCCTTCGATGAAGTAGCGATAGGCCTCGAGCGAAGACGTCGAGTAGTCGGTGAAGGGCATGGCGGGCTCCTGCCCCGGTACGGAGGGCATCGCGAGACTTGCGCGCAGGCGCCGGCTGAGATCATCCACCATCGAGAAGATGCCGGAATCTCCCGCCCCCTCCACCATCGCCGTCGTCAAGATTTCGCCGGTGCGAACGTCCTGCACGCGAACGTTGATCCGGATGCTCTCGCCGGCCTTCAGGAAGCTCCCGAGAACCACACGGCTCGCCTCGGTCTTCGTCGCGACTTCGTGCACGATTCTCTCGGACGTTACGACGGCGTCGAGGGCGTCGGCGTCGCTGACAATCTGGAGCAGGCGATCGGTGCTTACGATGTTCACGTTGGAAAGCCGGGCCAGATCGGTGACGAGCATGTCCATCAGGCCGGTCCGCAACCAATCGAGCGAGGCATCTCCGCTGAGGTTATCGAACTGAAGCACAGCGATGGTGGACTGCGCCAATGAGGGTGGCAGGTCGCCCTGGCGCGACGGCCGCAAGAACGCCACCGCCAACGCTACGAACGTGGCAAGGAGCGCCAGGGCTGCGAGCGCGAGCGCGACTCTCGCGGGTGAACGCTTGGGCTCGGACTCGGTGTCGGAAGCGCGGTCGAGGCCGGCGACGAAGCGGTAGCCCACTCGCGGCACTGTGTCAACGTAGCGAGAATTCTCCGCGTCGTCCCCCAGCGCGATTCGAATCTGCCGGATACACGAGTTCAGCCCCAGGTCGAAATCGACGTGGACGTCCTCGCTCCAGACGGCCTTCTGGATTTCCTCCCGGGTGACGACGTCGCCCGGGCGACTGACAAGAAGGGCGAGGACCTTCGCGGGCTGCGGGTGGAGCTTGACGGGATAGCCGTCCTTGAAGAGCTCCCCCGTGCGCGGGTCGAACGTGAACGGCGGGAAACGAATCCGCACACGTTCCGACTCGCTCGGTCCCTTCATCCGTGCCCTCAGCTCGACGAGGATTATACAGGACGGCCAGGGCCTGGTCCCGGAACCTGGTTGGACCATCATCCCGTATAAATGCGTCCAAACCAGCCAATTGGAGTCTCATCTCATTGTCATGAACGTCTCACCTCCCTTCTATACCTTGTCACGGCGTTCTCCCTTAGCGTGGTCCACGGGTCGCCGGAAGCGGCCCAGGGAGGGAGAAGATGGATGTCGTTCTCTTGGTGCTCCTGCTGAAAGCGGCCTCGTCGACGGGGCAAGAGTCGGCCGAGGTTCCCCGACTGTGGGTCGAGCTCGTCGAGACGACTGGCCTCGACGAAAACGTGATCGCGGCGCTCCAGAAGGAAGTGGAGTCCATCTATCGTTTCGCCGGGGTCGGAATCCACTGGCTCGATGCGTCGCCGGCCCAAACGGCGCCCTACACCGCGCGGGTCTACGTTATGGACATCCTCCCACTTGGTCTCGATCGCCGGCTCCGAACCTTCAACGGCGCTGCTCCCATGGCTCTCGGTTTCGGCGACGAAGGCGGTGTGTCGGGCCCCGTGCTGTACGTCTCCCGTCAAGCCGTCGTCGCCAAGGCGACGAGTGGGGCGCTCGTCGATCCGGAGCCCGAGGCCCTCGCCCGCGCACTGGGACGTGTCATCGCGCACGAGCTCGCGCACCGCTTTCTCCAGCGTAAGCACACCCGCGGCGGTGTCTTGAAGGCCGACCTTTCCAGCTCCGACCTCGTCGACAACGGAAGCTGGGCCAGGTTCACGAAGTGTGAGTCGGAAAGGCTCCGGAGGGTGGCGGCCTCGGGTTCGCAGCGCTAATCCCCGCTCAAGACCTCCACCTGTGATCTCGAATTCGACCGAGCCTGGTAGAGCGTCTTCGTACCGACCCACCCCTTGAGGACGCCAAGGCTTAGGCAGCCTCGTTCTCGCGGATGGCCTGTTCGATGTCCTGGCGGTGCGAATCGACATACGCCCAGGCGTGGACCAGGTCTGCCGCGCGGAGTGCGGGGAAGTTCGTCAGGATCTTCGCCTCAGTCCAGCCCGCTCGACGGTAGCTCTCGAGAACCCAAAGCGGAATCCGGGTGCGCACGACGCAGGCGGCGCCTCCAGCGACTCCGGGCGTTTTCTCGATACCAGGCCACGTATCCCCAATCTCTTGGGCCAGCCGCGCCACGACAGCTGCTTTTTCTGCTTTGCTTAGGATAGCCAGCTCGGCTTCAAGCGCACGACGACTCATGTCACTACCTTCTTTATGAATACTATACAGCAGCCTATCTCCGCTTGCCCGCTGGACGTTTTCCGCACCAGCCGGCGCTAGCCCCGGACCGCACCGGATTGACAGGGGGTCAAGGACCGGGGCCAGTTCCTCCAAAGCGATGAAGGTTCTCTTGACGCTTTTCGAAGGGCGGGAGATCTACCGGGCGCCGGAGCTGTAGGCGACGATCTCGACGCCTTCCTCGATCACCAGCAGAACGGCGAGCCACCAACCGGTCGCGCGCTCCTGACGGCCACTGGACCTCGATGGCGCGGGCGGCTTCGTTCAACGTCTCCGGAGAGACCCGGTCCACCTCGGGGTAGATGTGCCAGGGGAGACCTGAAGAAGGTCGCCGAGAAAAAAGGCTACGACCCTATCCGAACCTCGGCAGGACACGGGAGAAAGCGATAAAATGAAAGGTGAGATGGCCACGACGACGAACAAGAAATCACTCGTCAAGCCCGAGCACTACGTGTACCCACACATCACGAAAATCCCGGGTGTGTGCGGAGGCGAGGCGACTATAGACGGACGCCGTGTCCGAGTGATGGATATCGTGGTTCTTCATCAGCAGGGGAATACGCCCGAGCAGATGCTCGAGGATTACGACTTTCTAAGTCTCGCCCAAATCCACGCGGCCTTGGCGTACTACTACGACCACCAGGAAGAGATCGAAGCCCTGTTCGAGGCGGACCGAAAATGGGACGAAAAGGTGACTCGAGAGTGGGACGAATACTTGACCCGGCATGGAGGCAAGGAGCCTGACCCGCCACTACCAGACCGCCCCCTGGTTAAGGTAATTCGCGTGAAGCGGAACGGCTAGAGTGGCCGGCCGCTTCCCTCTGTACACCGACGAGAACGTCAAAGGACAACTCGTCAAAGCGCTTCAGGATCGCGGATGGGATCTTGTGCGAGCCGTTGATATGCTGGCTGAGGGGACGGAAGACGAAGACCAGTTCGAATACGCGGCCAAGAAGAATCGGGTCTTCGTCTCGAGCGACGAGCCGTTCGTTGCCATCGCATACCGGTGGCTGAGAGAAGGTCGTCCGTTTCGAATGGTGACATGGCCCCAGGAGCACCACAAGAAGCTGACCATCGGTGACTTCGTCCGCGAGTTCGAGGCCTTGGCGGAACGAGAGGAACCGTTCGGCTACCCCATCGTGCATCTCAAACCGCAGCAGAGTTGAAACGCGAGGCGGTCGAGCTCCGGGAGAAGCCATGTAACGCCCATAGCGCATCTCGAGGAGCTGGTACAGGGGAGTGGCTCGGACGTTTCGGAAGCGATAGAGGGGCGGCTCGAACGCGTGCGAGGATGCGGCCAGACCCATAGGGCCATTGGGCGGTTCGTCGGCAAAGGCCATGCCATCGGAACCTCGCCCATCGCAGCCAACTCCAAGGACCATGCCATCATGCGCTTGAGCCGAAGAGCCTCGAAGGGTATCGGTGGAAGGGCGCGCACGGATCGTCAACAGCCGTTGATTCCGGGCTCGCGCCTTTGTGGGCACAAAGCTCGGCAAGTCAATGGGCGGCGCGTCGTTTGCACGCGTCGGGATGACTGTTCGAAGGGCGGAAGATCTACCGGGCGCCGGAGCTGTAGGCGACGAGCCCGACGCCTTCCTTGATCACGAGCAGAACGGCGCCTTCCCGAGCCACCAACCGGTCGCGGACTCCCGACGGCCACTGGACCTCGACGGAGAGGACGGCTTCGTCTCCGACTCCGAAATGGAGCCTCGAGTCCTGGGCGCTCGCGTGGCTTCCCGACGTTTTCGCCTCGCGTCTCTGTCTCGTGGAAGAGGTCTCGACCGTCACCATCGCTCCAAGACCTTCGCGCGCCGACCTGGACCCTATGAGCTTCACGAGGAGGCCCCTTCCCGAGGGTTCGCTCTCGTTGTGGAGGAGTTCCGCCGGACCGTCGATCGTCGTCACCAGAAGGTCGATCCGGCCGTCGTTGTCGTAGTCGCCCGAGGCGAGCCCCCGGCTCGACCGCCGCGCCGACACCCAGGGGTCGAGCGTGAAGTGTCCCGTGCCGTCGTTTCGAAACACC
>CAZKNR010000307.1:0-2922 GCA_964553925.1 uncultured Acidobacteriota bacterium | reverse complement strand
TGGATCTCCGCTTCGTCGATGGTGCCGTCGGAGTAGGAGATGACGATCAGGTCGCGCACCAGCTGGAGCTTCTGCACTCCGGTCATGAGCGCGGTGAGGTCTTTCGAAAGCGACTGCACCAGCTCTCTTACCTCGGGGATGGACCGGCTGAACATCTCACGGATTTCGTCAGGCGAGACCTGAGCGCCGACGACAGAAGCGAGAGCGTTGACCTCGGAGTGCGCGATGACCCCGTTCGCCCCCGCGACGAGGAACCCCGCGCCAAGGAGAAACCGCCTGGCCTTGGTCCCGACGTCGCCCGTGTCCTGAAGGTAGGTCGGCTCCATGATCTTCATCAGCCCGGAGACCTCGTTCTCCACCTGATCCGAGGTGAGACGGCCGCCGGTCTTGCCGGTGAGCTGGTGGTAGGCCTGGCCCTGGACGAAAACTTCGAGAGCCTTCAGCCTCATCGGATTGAACGGGTGAGTGCTGAACCAGTCCTGGGGATCCGCCTCCTGTCCCGCTACTTCGCCTTGCAGGTCCTCGAGCTGCGCCAGGTAGTCTTTCAGATTGAACTGGAACTGAGCGGAAGTGATGCCCGACGAGAGCTTGAAGAAGGTGGTGGCGGCGACGGCGAAATCGCCGCAGCAGATCATCCCCACACGGTCCGCGGTGATCTCGGCGCTTCGGATCCAGGCGTACATCTTCATCGCGTGCAGCGGCGAGAGCTGGCCGCCGTGGTTCTGGAGGATGTAGTCCACGGGAAAGCGGGTGTGCTCGAAGAGATAGTGCCCGATCTCGTGGCCGATGACGAACGCGAGCTCCTGCTGCGAGAACTTCTCCAGGAGGGAGCTCGTGAGGAAAAGCAGGACTTTGTCCTTCATTGGGGGATAGCAGGCAGCGTTGAAGCGACTGTCCTGGTTGACGTAGATCTCGATCTCGGCGTTCAGCTTCAGCGTCTTGGCGCAGTGATCGGTGACCTGATAGAGGCCCGACATCATTCCCCGGGTGATCTTGAGGGCCTTGGTCAGGAGATCCTTCCGGGCGTTGTAGGGCTTGAGATCCGACAGGAGCTTGTTGACGGTCGACGAGAAGTCGGCGTCGGCCAGGAGCTCCGCGAGCGCCTTCTTGTCACCGCGGTAGACGAGCCGGTTCATGTCGATGCCGGCGAGAGTGGTGTCGTAGAGCGACTCGTCGCTCTCCTGCTCGCCCGTCAAGCGCTCGAGCCGGGTGCGGTAGCTCACCTGGATCGAGTCCACGAGCTGGGACAACCGCTGGCGCAGCCGGCTGGCCTCGTCCTGGCTCCGCGCGATCGAGGCTCGCTCCTCGAACTGGTGCGTGACCCGGGAGATCTTGTTGCGAAGTTCCTCCCCCAGAGCGACGAGATTCGTCGCCCGCCACTCGATCGCGGCTTCCGTCATGGCTCCTCCGGGCTTTTTGCGGGTTTGGATCGATTATGCCTGCGACTGCGTCGAGTTGACAACCACGGACCAGCCTGGGACTATCACCCGAAGGAAAGGACGATTCGACATGAGTGTCGTAGGGAAAGTCGACAGCCTCTGGCGCTATCCGGTCAAGAGCATGCGAGGCGAGGAGTTGGAGGAGGCGTACCTTGGGTTCTCCGGGATCTACGGCGACCGACTCTTCGCCATCAAAAGCGAGGGCGGTCACAAGGGGTTTCCTTACCTGACGGGGCGGGAGCAGAAAGAGATGCTCCTCTATCGCCCCCGGTTCCGTCATCCGAGTAAAGCGGCGAAGCCCGTCAATCTGACCGAAGCGGAGAGCATCGGGCCTGGCGTAACGCCTCTTCACGCCGAGCCAGCGGAGCTCACCGTGGACGTCGATACCCCGTCGGGAGAGGTGCTCGCGGTGGACGACCCCGCTTTGATCCGCGGCCTCGGCGAGGGGACCCTGACGCTGTTGCGCTCGGATCGAGCGATGACGGATTGCCGCCCCGTCTCGCTCTTCGGAATCGAGACCGCGCGGCAGCTGGGTAAGGAGATAAGCGCCGCCGTCGACCCGCGGCGGTTCCGAGCAAATATCTACGGCGATTTCGGATCCGCTCCCGGCTTCATCGAGGATACGTTCGTCGGCCGAACGCTGCGGATTGGCTCGAAGGCCGTGATTTCGATTCTCGAGCGCGACCCGCGCTGCAAGATGATCACTCTCGATCCCGATACGGCGGAGACAAACCCAGACGTGTTGAGGACGGTCGCTCGCGCTCACGAGGGCAAGGCGGGAGTTTATGCCGCCGTCCTGGTGGAGGGAACGATGCGGCGAGGCGACCCGATCGAGATTCTGAGCTAATCTGCGCCGGTGAGATTCTCGATCGTCCTCTTCGCGCTGTTCCTCGATGCTTCCCCCCAGGAGGAGCTACAGGCGCGGGCTCGCGAGATCGTCCGGAAGAATCAGGACAACGAGATCACCACTTCCGAGGCCCGGCGCCAGGTCCAGCTCCTGCTGAAGGACTTGAAGCAGTGGTCGAAAGGCGGGGGAATCGAGCTCGAGACTCGGACCCGTCTCTTCAACACGCCCGCGACCGGCCCTGGTGAGATGCTGACCGTCGACCGCTGCGCCCTTTTCTACGAAGAGGACCTGGAGCGTCTCTGCCCCCTCGACGTCTCCCGTTCGGAAATCTGGGGTGCTTCCGTAGTCTTTTGTCGCTACGTCTGCGCGCCCCCGCCTCCCGATGCCCCCAATAAAAGATGAGCGATCTTCACGTGGTTCTGGTGGCTCCGGAGATCCACTGGAACACGGGAAACGCCGGCCGCACCTGCCTCGCGGCGGGGGCGACGCTCCACCTGGTGAAGCCGCTGGGATTCTCGCTCGACGCGAAAGAGGTGCGGCGAGCGGGGCTCGACTACTGGGAGAGGGTCCCGCTTCGCCTGTGGGAAAGCTTCGACGAGCTGGATAGAGCCCTTTCGGAGCTGGGCGAACCCTTTT
>CAZKNR010000306.1:0-5550 GCA_964553925.1 uncultured Acidobacteriota bacterium | reverse complement strand
GAGGAATGGCAATCGAGCAGTGATGCCGAGGTGTGGGACACGGCCGTCGCCGATGGAGTGGATCGGTGATGCTCGTTACCGTGGTAATATATCGTTCATGGCGATCGCTCGCTCCAAGGTGACAGCTCAAGGTCAGATCTCTGTCCCGGCGGAGGTCCGGCGGCGGCTGGGGATCGGCCCGGGATCCCTGCTGGAATGGAACGTGGAGGGCAAGAGGCTCGTCCTTTACCGAGTTGGCCGGTACACGTCCGCGGACATCCACTGCGCGCTGTTCCCGACCCCGCCTCGAAGCCGCAGTCTCGCGGAGTTGAAACAGGGAGTGCGGCAGTACGCGAAGCGTCGCCCTGCGCGCCGTTGACACGAACGTCCTGGTGCGCCTCCTGACTCGTGACGACGCGCAACAGGCGGCCGAAGCGGAGGCGTGGATCGCCACAGGCGCCTGAGTTCCCCAAGTGGTCCTCGCCGAGGCGACGTGGGTGCTGAGCTCGGTCTACGAGCTGGGGCCAAAAGAGGTCGCGACAGCCGTCGAGATGCTGCTCGACCACAAAGAGTTGACCGTGCAGGATTCCGACACCGTGGCCGCGGCGCTTACCCACTACCGGGCGAGACCGAGTTTGGGTTTCTCCGACTGCCTCATTCTCGAGATTGCTCGCAAGGCTGGACATCTGCCCCTGGGAACGTTCGATCGAGGACTGGGCAAGCTCGAGCGCGCCAAGCGACTCTAGGACGAGCTTCACGTTGAAGCGGTGCGAGACGTTCTAGGCGCGTCCCCCGGCGCCGCATGTCCCGGTGCCCGACTTCACGTAGGTGCACGTCGGCCGGTGCTATACTCGCGTTCTCCCGTCGACCTTTCATGAGCCTCCGCGTCCGCACGAAGCTCGTCGTCCTCGCGATGGTTCTCCTCATCGCCGTCCCCTTCTTCCTGAGACTCTCGCTCCTGAAGACACGCGGCTTCAATCCCGACGAGCTCGAGTGCATCCACTGGGCCTGGTCGGTCTCGAAGGGCATGGTGCCCTACCGCGACTACTTCGACCATCACACTCCGTGGTTCCACTTCTTCCTCTCGGGCTTCTTCCGCTTCTACGACGTCGAGAGGGTGCCGGCCGAGGCCGTCGCATTTCTGTTCATGGCGCGGACTCTGACCTGGGGTTTCGCAAGCGCTGTCCTGGCTTCGACCTTCTTCCTTGGACGCGCGCTTCGGGACGCGCGCACCGGGCTCGTCGGGGCGCTTCTCCTGAGTAACGCCGCCTTCTTTTTTTCCAAGAGCCTCGAGGTGAGGGCGGACGTGCCCGCGGCCGCCCTCGTCGTAGCCGCGGTGCATCTCGCTCTCGCGGGCCATCGCCGTGGGTTCGCAAGCGCGCGGGGATCCGAGATGCGCCTGTTCGCGAGCGGTCTCGCCCTCGGGGTCGCGACGATGCTCACCCAGAAGGTCCTCTTCCTGGGGCCGGGGTTCGCGCTCGCGGCGCTCTGGCTCCTCCTGGATCCTCGTCTCCCACCGCCTCGCCGGAAGCGGTTCGCGCTCGTCACCCTCCAGACCCTGGGATTCCTCGTTCCGCTCGGAGCGACCCTCGCGTACTTCGCCTCCAAGGGCGCGTTTCTTCACTTCATCGAGGCGAACTTCATCGTGAATGCGCGCTGGCCGGGCCTCGGCGCGGGCCCGTTTCTCGAGGAGCTTTTCCGCCAGGACCCGGCGCTCGTCCTTCTGGGAAGCGCCGGGCTTCTCTATCTGACGGTGAAGGCATTCCGCTCGGAAGCGCTTCCGCGCATGGAGACTCTGGTGGCACTGCCGATGATCTCGCTCGTCGCCACGCTCCCGATCCACACGGGAATGTCGTACCAGCACTTCCTTCTGATCCTGCCTCTGTTCTCCCTCTACGCGGCATCCTGCCTCGTCGATCTCACCGCGCGCTACAAGCGCGCGCCGGAGGCTCTGCTCCTGGTCGCGGTTCTTTTTCTCAGCATCGTGCCGCTCTTGAGGTTCCGCGACGCGTTCGATCGCGGCAACTGGGGGACGCTCCAGGGCATCGAGTACGTGCTCCGCAACTCCTCGCCGCGGGAGACTACCTTCGACGGATTCACGGGCCTCGGGCTCTTCCGCCCGCAGGCGTTTTATCACCACTTCCAGCATCCACACGCCTTCGCCCTCCAAAGCAAAGAAGAGCACCAGCAGATGCTTGAAGCGCTCGAGAGCGGCCGCGCGCTCCCCAAGATGATTTTCTGGAGCCACTACTTGAGAGACGCGGTGACTCCCGAGATCGCGGCGTTTCTCGAGAAGAACTACGTCGAATCGGGTCTCGAGTCGATCCGGATACGGCCGTTCGACAACGGAGTCGGCTTCTGGTCGGACGTGGAGCCGCGGTACCTCGGATGGGACCCCGATGCGGACCCGAACGGGCCTCACGTTTTCTTCGACGATGGGTGGCGGCCGCCGGCGTCCGAGTTCGGCGCCCACGTCCGCCGCACGCGCACCCGTCGCTCGGGTCTCATCGTGCCGATTCGCCATCCCCGGGACTTCGACGTCGTCTTTCAGGCCCACGCCGATCCCGAGGCGGGTCCTTTCGGGGTCGAGCTCGTGGTGAACGGAGAGAGCGCGGGAGTCGTCGAGGCCGCGCCTCGCTGGCAGGAGTACCAGTTCCCGGTGAGCGTCCACCGCCTCCGCCCCGGGTTCAACACATTCGAGCTCCGCTTCGAAGCACCCAACGACTCCGAGGACCGAAGGCTCGAGCTCGCGGTGAGCTTTCTTCAGCTCCGAGAGTCGCGCTCGCGCGAATGACCTATCGAGGGATGTACGAGCACCACGAGTTGAGGAACATGGTGATCTACCGGTACAAGAACTTCGGGCGGACGCTCGACTACCTCGAGACGCGTGAGGATATCGACCACGTCTTGATCGAGTGCGGTATCGAGTTGGACGCGCCTACCTGCTCGCAAGCGCGATCCCCTCGCGGTCGGCGGCCTCAACCAGTCTCCTGCCTTGTCGGCGCATCTCCTCGAGCTCGTCGACGGTGTAGGCGAACACGTCACAACCGATCCCGACTTCCGAGAAGCGCTTCGCGTAGACCGCCGAGCGCTCGAGGAACGGGAGCGTCGATTTCCTCAGGAGAACGATGACGTCGGCGTCGCTTCCCGGACGGGAATCCCCTCGGGCGATGGAGCCGAAGAGGCGCACTTCGACGACATCGGAATCGTCGGCGAGGAGGCGCCGGGCGCGCTCCGCGAGGGATCGGATCGCGGCCTCGCGGTTCAACGCGAAAACGCGCACGTGTCTACCGCGATAGCGCTCTTCGACAAAACTCAACGATACTCTCTCCATCCAAGATGGTGCAGTGCTTTCACTGCCTTTTCCGCGGCCTGCTGCGCCGCAAAGCAGGCCCACTCGTGGTGGCCGTCCTTCACCGCATCGCGAGCCATGGCGAGGTCGGCCTCGGCCTGTTTGAGCCAATCTGCTGCGCGGCCCGACATGGGAACAGGATACCACTTCATCCGCGATCCCGACGTCGAGCTCGCGGTGAGCTTTCTTCAGCTCCGAGAATCACACACGCGCGAATGACGTCGAGAACGGAGGGTCGTCAGAGCCGCTCTCGTCCCGACGGACGTTTCGCCGGGCCTACCACTTCGGGCTCGGGAGTGAAGTCCTCGCCGGGGTTGATGAACCGGTCCATCTCGAACTTGTACTGGCGATCGTAGAGCTCGCGGTAGCGGCCGCCCCGGGCGAGGAGCTCCTCGTGCCGCCCCCTCTCGACGATCTCGCCCCCCTCGATGACCAGGATCTGGTCGGCGCTGGTGATGGTCGAGAGCCGGTGGGCGATGACGAACGTCGTTCGGCCCGACCGGAGCGAGCGGAGCCCGTCCTGGATCATCGCCTCGCTCTCGCTGTCGAGGCTGGACGTGGCCTCGTCGAGAACGAGGATGCGCGGGTTTTTGAGGATGGCGCGGGCGATGGCAACCCTCTGCCTCTGTCCGCCGGAAAGCTTCACCCCCCGCTCGCCCACCACCGTGTCGTAACCCTCGGGGAACGCTTCGATGAACTCGTCGCAGTGAGCGATGCGGCTCACCTCCCGGATCTCTTCGAAGGTGGCATCGGGGCGGGAATAAGAGATGTTCTCCCGCACCGTTCCATCGAAGAGAAAGTTGTCCTGGAGGACGACGCCGATTTGCTCCCGGTAGTCTCGCAAGCGCACCGCGGCCAGGTCGCGTCCGTCGGCCAGGACGCGGCCGGTTTTCGGGCGGTTGAACGTCAGGACCAGGCTTATGAGCGTGCTCTTTCCCGAGCCGCTCGAGCCCACGAGCGCCGTGGTGGTGCCGGGAGGCGCCACGAAAGAAACACCCTTCAACACGGGGACGTCTTCGCGGTACGAGAACTCCACGTTCTCGAATCTCACCTCCCCGCGAAGCGAGCCCAGGGGTTCCCGAGTGCGATCCTGCTCGTCCTCGGTCGCGAGGCGCCGGATTTCCCGGATGCGGTCGAGCCCGGCGAAGGCTTCGCTCAGCTGGGTCGCGATCGAGGAAATCTGGATCAGCGGCGCGGCGACGAGCCCGGTGAAAAAGATGTACATGACGAAGTCGCCGAGCGTCATCCGCCCCGCCAGGATCGACTGACCGCCGACGACGATCATCAGCACTCCGACCGCGCCCATGATCAGAGTCGAGAACGACGAAATACCGGAGATCGCCGTCACCGACTTCGCCACGTTGCGAAAGAGCTCGTGGACGTTTCTGGTGAAGATGCGCTCCTCGCGCATTTCCGCGGTGTAGGCCTTGACGATGCGGATGCCGCCGAGCGCTTCTCCGAGCCGGCCGGTCACCGTCGCGTTGAGCTCCCCCCGCTTGCGGAAGAGCGGCCGGAGCCTCACGAAGGCGAACGCCATGACGCCCCCGAACAAAGACAGCACGACGAGGGTCAGGGCCGTGAGCTGCCAATTCAGGTAGAAGAGCACCGCGAGCGCCACCGAGGCGGTGAGGATCCCGCCCACGAGCTGTACCAGCCCCGTGCCCACCAGGTTTCGGATGCCTTCGGCGTCGGCCATGATGCGAGAGATGAGCTCACCGCTCTTGACCGAATCGAAGTAGGAAATTGGGAGCCTCAGGATGTGGCGGTGCAGCTCCCTTCGCATGTCGGTGATGGCGCGCTGCGCCGTGACACCGAGGAGCTGTGAGAGCGCGAACGAGGTCGAGGCCTGGAAGAGAGTGGCGAGACCGGCGGCGGCGGCGAGCGGCACGAGGAGGTCTCCCTTGCCCTTCGCCACCACGTCATCGATGAGATATTTCGAGGAGGCGGGTAGCACCAGCCCGGCGATCCGGCCGATCCCCATGAGGACGAATCCCACGGCGAGCCGATAGCGCCGCGCCCAGATGACGTCCCGCGCCTCAATCCAGACGACGGAAAGGCCGGGCCTGCCTTTTTTATCGGTTGCGGGGAGCGGGCGGGAAGATCCGCTTCCGCGCTCTGACCGTCGGGAGATTCTCGAGAGTCGCATCATGATTACTCCGCCAGCGCCAACTATAGCGTGTCCGCTCCCAAGGGTCAGGGCTCGAGCCGTTCGAAGCGGA
>CAZKNR010000305.1:0-6870 GCA_964553925.1 uncultured Acidobacteriota bacterium | reverse complement strand
GCGGATGGTGCGCGCCTGGTCGGCGATCGCCCGGGTGATCGCCTGGCGGATCCACCAGGTGGCGTACGTCGAGAACTTGTACCCGCGACGGTACTCGAACTTGTCGACCGCCTTCATGAGCCCGATGTTGCCTTCCTGGATCAAGTCGAGGAACTGGAGCCCTCGGTTGGTGTACTTCTTGGCGATAGAGACCACGAGTCGCAGGTTGGCTTCGACCAGCTCGCTTTTCGCCTGCTGGGCCTGGGCCTCGCCCTCGCGGATCTTCTCGACCGCGTGCTTGAGCTCCTCCAAGGTCGATTCGTACTCGTCCTGCATCGTCCGGACGTCGGTCCGGATCTTCCGCGCCTCCGTCCGGTAGCGGCCTCGCTCCTCGTCCTTGGCCTTACCCTTGCCCTTGACGGCGTCGGCTTTGCTCTCGTACCGGGAGAACTTGCGCTCGTGCGTCTGGAACTTGTCGAGCGCTTCCCGGATGCGCTCCCGCATCTGGGACCAGTAGGTCTCGGTGAACTCGATGTCCTGGGTTGCGATCGCGAGTGTCACCCGAAGCCGGGACAGTTTCCACTTCGCCTTCACGTATCCGCGCGAGCGCCGCTTCACCTTCACGAACCGCTTCTCGGTCGCCTTGTAGACCTTGTAGGCCTTTTCCACCTCGTCGATGGCGGTGATGGTCTTCTTGCGGTGATTCTCGATCTTCTGCTCGGTGAACTCTTCCTCGTTGAAGACGATGACGTCGCGGAGGTTCACCTCGGCGTTGCGCAGCGCCTCGCGGAGCTGGATGACTTCCTTGGTGACCAGGAGGGTGCGGGTGATGGACCGCGTCGCCATGTTCTTCCCGCACTCGATGCGCTTGGCGATCTCGACTTCTCCCTCGCGCGTCAAAAGCGGCACCGTGCCCATCTCGCGGAGGTACATCCGCACCGGGTCGTTGGTCTTCTCCATCGCGCCCGGGGTGAGGTCGAGCTCCACGTCGCCCTGCTTGCCCATCCCCGCGGTCCCGGCGGCTTTCATCTCCTTGTACTTATCCTCGGACTCGACGATGTCGATTCCGTGATTTCCAAAGGCGTCGAAGAGCTCGTCGAGATCCTCCGACGTGCTCACTTCCGACGGGAGCATGTCGTTCACTTCGTCGTAGAGAAGGTAGCCCTTCTCCTTGCCGAGAGTGATGAGGGCCTTGACCTCGTCGTACCTTTCCTCGATGGCCATACTGCTGCGGATCGATTCCTCGGTCATGCTGTTTCCTAACCTATTTGAGCATTTCGATGCGCCGAGCGAGAGACATCTTCTCGGCGAGTTGTTGGTCGTTCAGGGGCTCGGTCTGCCCTGGGGGACGCTTCAATTCCCGTTGCAGCCGCTCCTGGCGCAGCTTGTCGAAGCAGTCTCGGGGGGTCTGCCGGGCAGGGAGCGGGGAGGGTTCCATCAGAATCCGGGTCAGCTGGTTCCGCACGTCTTCCGACGAAAGCCGTTCGAAAAGACGGTCCGAGTTCAGCGTCCCGGAAACCACGAGCTCTTTCATCGCCCTCAAGATCGGCGCCGTCCACAAGCCCTCCAGATCCTCCTCCTCGATTTCCTCGAGGATTGCCGACTCCTCGGGGCTCTTCATCAACCAGCGAATCAGATCCCGTTCCGCGGGCTTCAAGACAGACTTCTCCGCGGAAGGGAGTTGAAACCGGTGGGCCTGAATCTCGACGTGCCGCCGAAGCTCGTTCAGGACCGTCTGGTCCGTGATGCCGGCATGCTCCGCGAGGGGGCCAATGTAGCCTACACGCTCCACTCGGTTCGGAATCTTCCCGATGACCGGCAAAACGTCGTTCAGGAACGCCGCCTTGCCCCTCGGGTCGCCCACATCGTAGCGCTTCCCGGCTTCGGCGATCAAGAAGTTCACCAGCGACAGGGCGTTCGACAGAAGCTCCCGGTAGCGCTCGGAGCCGTGTTTCAGGAGGAAACTGTCCGGGTCCTCGCCGTCGGGAAGGCGGAGCACGCGCACTTCGAAGCCTTCCTCGAGGAGGAGATCGATGCTTCTCCGCGCCGCCCGCTCACCCGCGGCGTCGGGGTCGAAGTTGACGACGACCCGTTCGGCGTAGCGGCGGAGGAGCCGGGCGTGCCCCTTGGTGAGGCTCGTGCCGCAACAGGCGACCGCGTTGCCGATCCCGGCCTGATAGGCCTGAAGGCAGTCGAGGTAGCCCTCCATGAGGATCGCGAAGCCTTCCTTGCGGATGGCCTCCTTGGCGCGGTCGAATCCGTAGAGGAGGGAGCTCTTATTATAGATAGGGCTTTCGGGAGAGTTCAGGTACTTGGGCTCGCCCGGGCCGAGAATCCGGCCGCCGAAAGCGACGATGCGCCCCGACTCGCCGCGGATAGGGATCATGACCCGGCTCCGGAACCGGTCGTAGAACCCTTTCCCGGTCTTGCGGGGAACCGCGAGTCCGGCGCGCTCCACGTGCTCCGGCTTCGCCCCCTTTCGGCCGAGGTGGTCGACGAGCCCGCTCCACTGATCGGGAGCCCAGCCAAAGCCGTAGGTCTCGAGGGTTTCCGGGGTGAGACCGCGCTTCTCCAGGTAGTCGAGGGCCTTCGCCCCTTCCTTCGGTTCGAGGAGCTGGCTCCGAAAATACTTGGCCGCTTCGTCGTGAAGCTTCAGGAGGATCGTTCGCTCTTCCTCCTCGCGCCGCGAGGCTCCCGAGGCGCGCGGTACCTGAAGCCCGGCTCTCGACGCGAGCTGCTCGATGGCTTCGACGAACGACAGCTTCTCGTAGAGCATCAGGAACTTGAAGGCGTCGCCCCCCTGATGGCACCCGAAGCAGTGGAAGATCTGGCGCTCGGGATTCACGTGGAAGGAAGGGGTCTTCTCGCTGTGGAACGGACAGAGTCCCTTGAAGCTCGCTCCCGAGGCCTTGAGGGGGACGTACTGAGAAATGACGCCGACGATGTCGGTCGAACTACGGACCAGGTCGATAAAGTCCTGTGGAATCGAGGGCATCAATCCTTGAGCTCCACTACAGTGACCCCTCCACGGCTGTCGCTCTCGAGCTTTTCGACCCGAGGATGGGCTGAAAGCCATTCCCTCAAGGCGCTCTTCAGCCGCCCGGTGCCGTGGCCGTGGATCAAGCGCACGTGACGATACTCGCTCAGGAGCGCGTCGTCCAGAAACTTGTCCGCCTGGCTCAGGGCCTCATCCACAGTACAGCCGATGAGGTTGAGCTCTTCGGGGATGTCTTTGCCCGCGGGGAAATGAGTGCCGCCGCCTCGCGGCGCCGGGACGGTTGCGACCATTGGGGGAAGCGCTTCGAGGCTTCTGACGGGAAGCTTGAGCTTCTTGTCCCGCACCACGACCTCCGCCTCGTCTCCCGCGATCCTCTCGACGATACCCTCCATCCCGAAGCTAGCGACCAGGACCCTGGTCCCTTTTCGGATGGCCTCGGGGCTGACGGGGAAGGCTTCCCGCGGAGTCTCGGCCTTCGCTTTTTCGAGGAGAGGCGCTGTTGCTGCTTCGATGCGATTTCCGAGCGTCTTCTCGAGCTCCGAAAGAAAGGCGCGATCCTCTTGGCGCGAGGCGCGGATCTCGGCGATGGCCCGCTTCGCCTCCGCGACGACGTCTTTGAGCTCGCGGCGGGTGGAATCGACCTCTCCTTCGAGAGCGGTGCGGAAAGCGGAAAGACGCCGCCTTCGCTCCTGCCGCTCCTCTTCCTCCCGCACTTCGATCCGGCGCCGGCTCTCCTCGGCGGCCTTCCGATCTTCCGCGAGGCGAAGCCGCTCCTCCCCGATCTCGGCGCTCTCCGCCTCGAGCCGCGAAACGAGCTCTCCCACCTGGCGCTCCCGCTCGCTTTCGAGCGCGCGCGCCCGGTTCACGATGCCTGGCGGAAGGCCGAGGAGCGCAGCCATTTCGAACGCGAGACTCCTTCCGGCCGCTCCCTCCACGATCCGATAAGTGGGAGCGTAGGTCTTGGGGTCGAACTCGAACGAGGCCGCTCCGATTCCCTCATGGGTGAGAGCGTACGCTTTGAGGAGCCCGTGGTGGGTCGAAGCCAGCACCATGGCCCCGCGATCGAGAAAATGCTCGACGAGCGCTGTTCCGAGAGCCCCTCCTTCCGCGGGGTCGGTTCCCGTCCCCACCTCGTCGAGGATCACGAGAGCCGGGAGCTCGAGCTCGCGCGCAATCGAGACCACCTTCGTGAGGTGCGACGAGAAGGTCGAGAGAGAGGAGCCGATCGACTGGTCATCGCCGATGTCCGCGAAGATCGACTTGAAGATGGGAAAAACACTCGAGGAGCGCGCGGGCACGTGGAGCCCCGCCTGGTTCATGAGTGAAAGGAGGCCCGCGGTCTTGAGCGCGACGGTTTTTCCGCCGGTATTGGGGCCGGTGAACACCAGACCGCGTTTCCCCTCGGCGAGGCCGAACGTGAGGGGCACCGGTCGGCCCTCGCGCGGATGACCCGCGCGCGCGGCGACCTCGGGAATCAGAAGGGGATGGCGTGCCTCGTAAAGCCGGAGCTCGCTCTTCTCGGTGAGGAGGGGGGCGTCCCCGCGGCAGATCTCGGAGAGACGGCCCTTGGCTTGCGCGAGATCGATCTCCGCGAGGACGGAGACGGCGAAAGCGACGTCGTCCCGGCGCGGCCGCACGTGCTCGGTGAGCTCCGCGAGAATCCTCCGGATCTCTTCGCGCTCTCGATCGCGAAGAATCGCCATCTCGTTTCCGATCTCGACCGTCGCGAGAGGCTCGACGAAGAGCGTCGCGCCGCTCGCGGAGGCGCCGTGCACGATCCCCGGAAACTGCGATCGGCACTCCGCCTTGATGGGCACGACGGGGCGGTTGTTCCGGTAGGTGACCAGGCTCTCCTGCAGCAGCTTCTGGTTGTCGCGCGAGTTGAGCGCCTGATCGAGGAGCTTTCCGAGCTTGGACTCGAGCCTCCGTCCGCTCTGACGGATGCGCTCGAGCTCGCGGCTGGCATCGTCGCGAACGGTCTCCGTCGCCGGATCGAGGATCCTTCGAACGCCGGCTTCGAGCTCCTCGAGGCGCGGAAGGCTCTCGGCTAAAGACGCCAGGAGCGGCGCCTCGCTCTTCCGCGCGAGAAGGGCGCTCCGCGTTTCCCGGACGATGGCGCTTGCGGTCGCGAGCCGGAGAAAGCTCTCGACTCCAAGGATACGGCCTTCGATCCCGAGCTCCTGAAGGTCGCTCTCGACCTCGGGGAGGCCTTCGAGCGCGAGCCGGGCGTTCTCTTCGGCGAGGCGTTTCGCTTCACCCGTTTCGTCGAGACGGCGGCGGACGACTTCGATCGCGGAGGAAGGCTCGAGGGTTTCGGCGAGGACCCGGCCCTTCGCGGTTTGGGTCAGCCCCGCGAGGACCGCGCGCACCTTGTCGAAATCTAGCGTGAAAGAGGCACTGGTGTTCATCGACCGAGGTATTTCCCCGAGACTGACGGGAAAATAGACCAACCAGCTATTTTAGCATAGGCGAGGCCCCGGGTCAGATTCGAGCCCCCCCTTCGCGGGGCTACGGCGGGCCCGGCCGCCTTCGCGGGGCTACGGCGAGGCTGGCCCGCCTCCGCAGAGCTACGGCGAGCCTGGCCGGAGCCTTGGCGAAGGCCGGCAGAGAAGCCCCGCGAGATACCCCCCGCCAAAGCCGTTGTCGATGTTGACGACCGCGACTCCGGGAGAGCACCCGTTCAGCATCGCGAGAAGGGCCGAGAGACCGGAGAAGCTCGCCCCGTAGCCGACGCTCGTGGGCACGGCCACGACCGGAGCCCGGGTGAGACCGGAGACGACGCTCGGGAGCGCTCCGTCCATCCCCGCGACCACCACGAGCACGTCGGCGGAAGCGAGAACGTCCATGTGTTCGAGGAGGCGATGGAGCCCCGCGACCCCCACGTCGTAGAGCCGGCCTACCGTTGCCCCCATGAGCTCGGCGGTGAGAGCGGCTTCCTCGGCGACGGGTATGTCCGAGGTGCCGGCCGAAAGAACCGAAGCTTTCCCAGCCCGCTCCTCGCTTGCCCGGCCCACGGTGATCGCGGACGCCTCCTGGTGCCAGACCGCATCCGGAAGCGCGGCCGCGACCGCGCGGTATGCCTCCTCGGTGGTCTTGGTGACGAGAACGATCTGGCCAGTCTCGGCGAGACGGGTGGCGATGGCGGCAACCTGGGGGGGAGTCTTTCCCGGACCGAAAATCACTTCGGGGAAACCGCGCCGGAGAGACCGGTGGTGGTCGATCTTGGCGAAGCCGAGGTCCTCGAAAGAAACGTGCCTCAGCTTCTCGGCGGCGCTATCCGCGGTCATCTCCCCTTGCTCGACCGCCTTCAGGATCTTCCGGAGCCTTTCGGGATCCATGGAGCGCCCACTGTAACAGGTCTAGCCCAAGGAGGAAGAAGAACGGTCCGTACTCGAGGAGCTTGATCCAGAAAGCCTCTTGCCACGGCTCGCCCGGGATCGCGAGGTAGGAGGCGTGATAGCTCAGGGCCACGCTTACCTGGAGGAAGAGCCACGCCGGATGGGGAAAGACTGCGAGAAAGGGGGCTACCCAGAGGAGGTACCAGGGATGGAGCGTCGGCGTTAGGAGGAGGATAGCGCCGAGAGTCCAGAAGAAAGCGCGAACGGGAGGCGTCCTTCGCCAGAAGAGCCAGAGAGCGAGGACGGCGAGGATGGCGGCGACCACGAGCTTGGCGCTCGACAGGGACCCCGTAAGAAGGAAGAGAACGTGGAAGAGGCTGTCGTTTCCCCGCCAGCGGAGGGCGTACTCCGAAATCCCTCGAAACGCAGGCTCGCCCGCCGCCGCGTAGGGGAGTACCGCGAGAGCCGTTGCCACGGGCACGGCCCAGAAAGTCCGGAACGGAACGAAACGCGCGAAGAAGGGAAGAAGGGCGAACCCGGCGAGTTCCGCGAGGC
>CAZKNR010000304.1:0-1993 GCA_964553925.1 uncultured Acidobacteriota bacterium | reverse complement strand
AAGCTCTGGATCTGGACGGAATACAGCTTCTAGTAGTCGGGCGAGATCAGCGCTTCGTTGGCGGCGCGATTCGGCGGAGCTCGTCGAAGAAGTTCGTGATGAAGACCACCTTGTCCCGGCGGACCTCGGTCTCCTCCGAGGCGGCTACGACCGCGAAGCGCTTGCCGTCGGGATGCGGGTCGAACCGGGGGGACCCCGCCCTCCACGCGACGCGCCCCGGCGACCACGCTCGGGGCTTCTCGGCTCGAAAGGAGTCTCCCTCGACGGCATACGAGGCTACCCAGATGCGATCTCCCGCCCAGTAGAACAGCTCCTGGCCGTTTCGAGACCAGAGGGGAGCCTCTCCCCCGCCGGTCGAGACCAGCCACTTCCCGCCCGGGCCCGGGAACGGACGCACGTAGATCTCGAACGTCCCCGACTCGTTGGACTGGTACGCAAGCCAGCGCCCATCCGGCGAGAAGGCCCCCGACAGTTCGTCAAACGGCGTGTTGAGAAAGATGCTCGGTTTCCCCGGCTTCCAACCGGAGACCTCATCGCCCTCGAGCGGCAGAATCATTATGTCAAATCGCGTTTGCGGGTGTGCTTCCCAAAAGGCGAGGAACTTCCCGCTCGGATGCCACGATGTGGGGTACTGCGAGTTAGGGCTTTCAGTCAGCCGCTCCGCTTCGCCCGTCCCATCCGCCCGCTGCCAGTAGAGGTTCAGCATCACCTTGTCCGCACGCGTCGAGGCGAAAGCGATGCGCTGACCATTCGGCGTCCACACCGGTTCGTAGTCGTCGCTCGCGTCGAAGGTCAGGCGCGACAGCGTGTCTCGCTCCCGCTCGTAGACCCACACGTCTCGTTGGCCCTGGACGATGGTGATCGCGAGCCTGCGGCCGTCGGGAGAGAACCGGAAGCTTCGGTAGTCGGCCGCCACGGCGCGCAAAGGCGTCAGATTTCCTTGGGCGTCCATCCATTGGATGGGCACCGGCGCGGCCGCGGCACCGCCCACGCCCGGCACGAACACGAGCGTCCCCCGGCTGGAGAACGCGAATTGCGAAGCTCGCTCCACCGCGACCCCTTCGAGCGCGGGCGCTGGCGGGCCGGTCGTCTCGAGACGGTCCAAATCGAAGGGCGCGGCGAAGAGCGTCCCTTCGTGCATATAGACCAGGTGGCCGCTGAGAAGATACCGTCCATCAAACCCGCCCCGGTGCACGATCTTCCGCGGACCGCCCGGCAGCCTCTGCACCACCAGGTTGGCTACCCGTCTCGCGGCTTCAAGGTTCGTAGACGCGCCATAAGCCGTGAAGAGCACGGCCTCGCCTCCGGGGAGGGCTTGCGGCCGGCTGTGCCTGTTCTCTCCCGCGTCCGGGTCCGGGGTCGTCAACACCTCCGCGGCTCCTCCAGCGGAGGAGACTCGCCACAAACCGGTTTGCAAGGTGGGCGTGAAAAGGATGCTTCCGTCCTCGCTCCAGGTCCCGCCGCGGTCGTCCGGAGCATCGCAAAGCGTGACCGCGGCGCCCCCGGTGGCGGCAACTTTCTTCAGCGTGCCTCCCGCGAAAAAAGCTATCCACTCGCCGTCAGGAGAGAAGAACGGGTTGCGGGCGCCTTCCGTTCCCGCGAGCGGCGCCGCCTCTAACTGATCCAGCCGCCGGACGTAGAGCTGCGAGGCTTCCCCCGCGGCCTTCCTCGCTACGAAGGCGAGAACGCTCCCGTCCGGCGACAGCACCGCGGCGGTGCCGAATTCCGTGACCAAAGACGCGTCCGCGCCCAGCTCGACGCTCAGGCGCTGCGGCTTTTCCGCCTGCGGGACGGGACGCCACGGAGCCCAAAGCCCGAGCAGGAATGCGAGGAGAGCAACGCCGAGCGACCAGGGTAGCGCGCGCCGCCAGAGAGGCGCGGCGCCAGGGAGGACCGCAACCGTCTCGTCGGGAGCGCCCGCCAGCGCGTCCTCGATTACGATCCGCGCCTCGCCGATCGCCTGCACCCGCCGCCTCAAATCCTTCTCCAGACA
>CAZKNR010000303.1:0-20866 GCA_964553925.1 uncultured Acidobacteriota bacterium | reverse complement strand
CTGGATCAACCCATGATCGTCAAGGCCCTCGAAAGAGAGGGCGTACCCTGGACCGCGTTCAAGTACAGCGAGAACGGCGGCCAGTTCCAGGTGATCCGCGAGCAGGCGGGCACTTTCGCCGACTCTATCAAGCTCTGGAGTGAGGCATGACGGCAACTCCGCGACCGGAAGCGCAAAAGGACACGAGTCAGCTGCGGCAGAAGAAGATGCTGGCCGATCACTTCGGACGTCTCGCGCGGACGGAGGAGACGGGGGAGAAATCCGTTTATACCTTCGTTCCCGGAAACCTCACCGAGCTCATCCTGAGCTTCGATCTCCTTCCGGTTCTTCCCGAGATCAATGCCCTCCAGTCGGGAATGCGCGGAAAGTCGCGCGAGTACATCGCCGTCGCGGAAAGGCTCGGCCACTCCGAAGACGTTTGCACCTACGTGAAGTCCGACATCGGGATGATGAAGTCGGGAAACGTCGGACCCACCGGCGAGCGTCTCCCCGCCCCGAGCCTGCTCCTGCTCTCCTACACCGGGTGCTTCACGTTCCTGAAGTGGTTCGAGCTTCTGAAAGAAGAGTATCACTGCCCGATCGTCATGCTCCACGTCCCCTATCAGGGAGACGGGAAGGTCACGGAGTCGATGAGGACCTACGTCGTCGAGCAGCTTCGGCGCAAGGTCATTCCTCTCATGGAAGAGGTGAGCGGTCGAGCCTACGACGAGGACCGGTTGAAAGAGGCCTTGGCGCTCTCCGCGAAGGCGGAGGACGATCTCGTCTGGGTGCTCGAATCGGCCAAGAACCGCCCATCGCCTATCGACGCCTACTTCGGAGGGGTGTACTACATCGGACCGATGTTCAGCGCCTTCCGGGGAACCCAGGGGGCGGTCGACTACTACCAGTCGCTCCGGAGCGAGATCGAGCAGAGGATCGCGGAAGGCCGTGGGCCCCTCACCCCGGATGGAGAGCTCGAGAACGAACGCTACCGCGTCGTCGTGGAGGGGCCGCCGAACTGGACGAGCTTCCGCGAGTTCTGGAAGATGTTCGCAGACGAAGGCGCGGTGGTCGTGGCCTCGACCTATACCAAGGTGGGCGGCGTCTACGACACCGGCTTCCGGCACGATCCGGAGCACCCTCTGGAAACTCTCGCCGACTACTGCATGGGCTGCTACACCAACTTGAGCCTCCCGCAGCGGGTTTCGATGATCGCGCGCTACGTCACGGATTATGGAGCGGACGGCTTTCTCATCAACTCGGTCAAGAGCTGCAATTCCTTCTCCGCCGGGCAGCTCCACATCCTTCGAGAAGTCGAGAACCGTGTTGGCCGCCCCGGGGGCTTCATCGAGAGCGATCTCGTCGATCCGCGGTACTTTTCGGCGTCCAACATCAAGAACCGGCTCGAGTCCTACTTCCAGATGATCGAGCAGAAACGGTCGGGAGGAGCGAGCGCGTGAGATACGTCGTGGGTATCGATCTAGGGTCGACGACGACGAAAGCCCTCGTCCTCGACGAGAAGGGCAACGTCGTCGGTCGTGGAATCACGAACAGCCGCAGCAACTACGATGCCGCCTGCCAGATCGCCCTCGGGGAGGCCCTCATCAACGCCCGTTTCTCCGCTCTCGATTCCGAGCTCCAGAAAGACGGCGTCGGCGAAGCGGAGAGGACCCTGTGGACGACGACGCTCGAGCGGGTCTTTCGACTCCGGCAGTTTCGAGGGCAGCTCGCAGCGCTCGAGGAGGAGCTTTCGCGGGTGCTGGTCAAGTTCGATCTGAAGGCGGACTACGCCGCCGCCGTAGATCGAATTCTCCGGAGAATGGACGAGGAGGCCGCGGCGCTCTTTGCCGAGGGCGCGAGCCGGAAGAGCGATTTCTTTCGCGATCTTGCGGGGAGCTCCTACCTCCGCCATGCCGAGGAGGAGTCGCGCGGGGAGGGACTCTCCTTCGGCCCTCTCGCGGGGCTTTACGACAAGGCGATCATCGAGGTCGAGAATCTGCCTACGGCGGCGGGAGATTTCGAGAACCACGCCCTGGGCGCGCTCGGGGAGATGGAGAGCCCGCCGCCGAAGCTGGCGTCGGCGGTCGAGCGCGTGGCAAAGATGGCGCTCACGCAGGTGGGAAGCGTGGGAACGGGCTACGGGCGCGCCCGGCTTCCATTCCCCGAAGGGCAGATCCGGTCCGAGATCCTGTGTCACGGCCTTGGGGCGCATGCGATGTTCCCGAAGACCAAGACGGTTCTGGACATCGGCGGCCAGGACACCAAGGCGATCCAGGTGGACGATTCGGGTATCGTGACGTCGTTTCAGATGAACGACCGTTGCGCCGCGGGCTGCGGCCGCTATCTCGGCTACATCGCCGACGAGATGAACCTGGGGCTCCACGAGCTCGGCCCGCTGGCCGCGAGCTCGGAGAGGCCGGTGCGCATCAACTCCACCTGCACCGTCTTCGCCGGGGCCGAGCTCCGGGAGCGGCTCTCGCTCGGCGAAAGGCGGGAGGACATTCTCGCGGGACTCCACCGCGCCATCATTCTGCGGGCCATGTCGCTTCTGGCTCGCTCGGGGGGTGTCGCCGACGAGTTCACCTTCACCGGGGGAGTCGCGAAAAATCAAGCCGCGGTCCAGGCGCTCCAGAAGCTGATCTTCGACAACTACGGAAGGGTCATGATCAACATCAGCCCGGAGTCCATCTATACCGGTGCGCTCGGGGCGGCGCTCTTCGCTCTCAAGGAAGCGAGGCGATTCGATGCCTGAGGCGCTCTCCGTTCGAAGCGCGGGAATCGACGTGGGCTCCTCCGCGGTCAAAGTCGCGCTCGTCGAGGACCGAGGAAACGGCGCCGTAGATCTACTCGCCTGCGACTCGGAGAGGATCCGCAAGCGCGACGCGATCAAAGTGACCGAGGAGATCTTCGAGAAGATGCTGGGCCGGGCGAACCTCTCGCGCCGCGACCTCGACTACGTCGCCACCACCGGAGAAGGGGATCTCGTCTCGTTTCGCACCGGCCACTTCTACGGGATGACGACGCACGCGCGGGGAGCGCTCTTTCTCGAGCCCGAGGCCCGGGCGGTTGTCGACATCGGAGCGCTCCATACCCGCGCCATCCTCATGAACCCACGAGGCAAGGTGCTCGGCTATCGAATGACGAGCCAGTGCGCCTCCGGCTCGGGGCAGTTCCTCGAGAACATCGGTCGCTATCTGGGAGTGACGCTCGAGGAGATCGGCCCTCTGTCGCTCCAGGCGGATGACCCGGAGGTCTGCTCCTCGATCTGCGCCGTCCTCGCCGAGACCGACGTCATCAACATGGTCTCCCGGGGAATCAAGGTCGCGAACATCTTGAAGGGAATCCACCAGTCCATGGCCGGCCGCTACATGCGCTTGCTGACGTCGGCGAAGGCCAAGGGTGTCGTGGTCGTGACCGGCGGGCTCGCCGCGGATGTGGGGCTGCTCGAGGCGCTTCGAGAGGCGGCGAAGGAGCAGGGCGCCGATGTGGACGTTCGCGCCCAAGAGCGATCGGTTCTCGCGGGGGCTCTGGGGGCGGCGATCTGGGGGGCCTATCGGACCCGGAAGCTACGGGAGAAGGGCGTATCCCTTTCTGCCTGAGGAGACCATCCATGAAGATCGAGTCGGTGTCCCGA
The DNA here is from genome assembly GCA_964553925.1 of uncultured Acidobacteriota bacterium. GTDB lineage: Bacteria > Acidobacteriota > Vicinamibacteria > Marinacidobacterales > SMYC01 > DAISKN01. The sequence goes on along the minus strand of CAZKNR010000303.1, from coordinate 17,253 downwards.
GACGGCGAAGATGCCGTCGTCCGGCAGCTTCGAGCGGAGGACCTGGAAGCGGTCATCGGCCTCGATGCGAAGGTGGTGGGGAGGCGGCGGGAGGAGTATTTCAAGTTGAAATTGAAACAGGCGCTCTCCGACACCGGCATCCAGGTGTCGCTCGGCGCCGAGATCGAGGGAATGTTCGTGGGGTTCCTGCTCGCGCGCGTTTACTACGGCGAGTTCGGAGCGCCCGAGCCCGTCGCCGTCCTGGATACGATGGGGGTTCATCCCGGTTTTCGAGGGCGCGGTGTCGCCGCCGAGCTCATCGACCAGCTCCGGACGAACCTCCTCGGGCTCGGGATCCGCACGCTCCAGACGGAAGTGAGCTGGCAGAATCCCGGACTTCTTGCTTTCTTTCAGCGCGAGGGGTTCCAGCCGGCCCCGCGCTTCTGCCTCGACCTGGATCTGGAGAAGACCCGAAGGAACTGACGATGCGCTCGTGGTTTCTCTCTCCGGTGGCCGCGGCTCTCATCGCCGCACTATGACGTTCCGGTTCTGAAGGTCTGAGAAAGCTTGCGGGCGTTCAATAAGCCGTGGTGATGGTCAGATGATGAGGCCAGTGGGTCTCGTGGTAGTGGGTCCAGAGGCGGCCGTCTACGACGGGCTCGAGGAGCTGACGGTCCGGCGGTCTTCTCGCGTTGAGGGCACGAGTCAGGAGATGGCAGGCCCAGATAGAGGCGGCGCGGATCTCGACCTCCTCTTCGCTTCCTCGCGGCACGAGACGCCGTTCCCGTATGCTCCGCTCGAGCGACTCTGAGTACGACAGGATGCCGAGAAGACGAAGCGCTACGGGAACGATGTAGTCGGCGAAGATCGTCAGCTCCTCGGGGTCTTCGAGGACGAAGAACCCGCTTTCGCGAAAACGCGCGTGGAGCTGCCAGAGGAGAAGCTGGGCCCGCTTTTCGAAGCGGACCCGTTGTCCCCGGTGCTCGCTCGCGTCGCGGAAGGATGGGAAATTCTCGAGGACGCGCTCCAGGAGAGGGAAGACGCTTCTGGGGCTCGAGGCGATGAAACGATGGAAGCGGCCCTGGTAACTCCCTTCGAGCAGGTCCCCGACCTCGTGGAAGATCGCGAGGCGCTCGTCAAGCATCGGCATCTCGATGTTTCCCGAAAAGATCCGGACGAGATCGGCGCCGCTGAGACCGCGGAGGAACCGTCCCTCGAGGATGGGAGTCCTCATATCGTGAGCGCGCTTCAGACAGGCCATCATGGCGTCGGAGTCGGAGTACTCGCGGCCCTGATAACTCGTCTGGAAGACGACGTGCGCTTCGAAGTCGGTGAAGGCGAAGTTGATGGTCGACGTAAGGAAGAGGAAGTCCATCGTTTCCGCGTCGTTGCCCTCCGGGATCAGGGGCGAGCGGAAGTCGGGCCAGCCCAAGGTCTCGTAGGCCATCCACCCGGCGACCTCGTCGATCCGTCCTCGGTCGATCTGGACGTGCCGCGACCCGGCGACGACGGGCTCGACGGTTGAGAGGATGGGGTGGGGCGCCATGCCGGACACTAGTCTATTCAGAATCTAACCGCTCCGAGAAGAAACTCGAGACGGGACGGAGAGCTGAAAAAGTAACTCGACATCAAGCTTTTGAAAGCTGCGGCAGCTTCTTCACTCTCGCGATCTCCCGGGCGGCCCTCGACCGCTTGCAATGCGCACCGGTATGCACTGCCTTTCGAGTACGCGAGTCTTGAGCTTCGCTAGATGGACCTCTGGGCCAGCCTGCCCAATGGATTTGTAGTTATAATGATAGGGGGAGAAGAGTGGCCGAGCCAACCGCTGCCGAAGTGGACCGCCGCATGGACGCGCTCCTCGCGGAGGCGGACGAGTACTTCATGGGAGAAGGCGGGGTCCATCGTGCGGCGGCCGACATCGCCCGGCGTCTGTCCGAGGCGGGAATCGACTACGCGATCGCAGGCGCCATCGCCTTGGCCGAACACGGACTGAAGCGGCTCACCGAAGACGTGGACATCCTGATCACGCGAGAGGGCCTGACTCGCTTCAAGGACGAGTGGTTGGGACGAGGTTATGTCGACGTCCGACCCGGGGGTAAGGCGGTCCGCGACACGATCAACAAGGTCAAGATCGACTTTCTCATCGCGGGCGACTATCCGGGAGACGGCAAGCCCAAGCCGGTGGCGTTCCCCGACCCCAGGGCGGCGGCCGTTCCGGGCGAGACCTACAGGGTGGTCTCGCTTCGACACCTCGTCGAGATGAAGCTCGCCTCGGGAATGACTGCACCCCACCGCCTCCATGATCTCGCCGACGTGCTCCGCCTGATCCGAGCCGCACGCATCCCGCGGGACTTCAGCGACCAGCTCGATCCCTACGTCCGCGAGAAATTCCTGGAGCTCTGGCTCGCGGCCCAGCACCCCGACGAAGACTACTGAGACGGGCTACATCTCCCGCATCCGGTGCGCGAGGGTGGCACCTCGCGGTGACAGCAGCTCGAGGGACTCGAGCTGGCGCGTCAAGACACGGCCGCGGCGGACGGGTTCGGTTCACGCGATTCCGGCTCGGTTCGGCGCCTGCGCGGCACGGTTTCTCCTGAGCGTGCGGGTTATCAATCTGGAAGGCGGAAGGTTTTATTCCAACATGATAACAAACGGCGGCGCCCCCCACGCACCGCGGACCACACGTGGCTGGACTTTACGAGCGATGGCTGCCGGGGTCGCGGAAGGCAACATCGCCGAGCGCGTACGCGGCCACGCACTGGCTCCAGAACGTGGCCGGCAGGATGCCGACGCAAAACAGGAGAATCCCGAACTGAGCGATGAAATTGGCGACCATGAAGGCCACGACGGCCAAAAGAAAATTGATGGCATTTCGTTTCAGGAAGGCGATGTTCAGCTGAACCTCTAAAGCCGCGCCGAAGCGCTCTTCGACGGCGAGACGGGTGAAGGCCGCGGTGAAATAGAACATGACGGCGAAGAGGATGACGATGGCGACGATCATGAGCGGGAAAAAGAGCAGGAGCGCCGCGGGCGGCGGCTCGCCGTCACGCTCTCCGAGGAGGATGAGCGGAACGAAGCTCATAAAGAAGATCGCCACGACCGGAACGAGGTGGATGAGGTAAGCGCCGATGGCGGAGAGACCTTCCGCGAACATTCCCCCGAGATCGTCCCACTCCGGGAGTGGATAGGGCTCGCCCCGGGCAGCGCGGCGTATGAGGCGCACGATATACCCCGCGATGAAGATGCCCCCGATGAAGAAAAACGACAGTATGGTAAAGAGGGAACCGATGAGAATCTTCTGGACCCAGTTCGGATCCTGAAAGAAGAAGCCGAGGGTTCGCCCGAAGTCGAGAGAGGAGCCGGGCTGGGGCGGAACTGCCGGGGGCGGCGGAGGCGGACGAGAAGACCCTGCGGGCGGAACGTAGGGGTTGATGGTGCTCATGAACGAAGGATTCTACGCCTTCGCGGAAGCTATGACCAGGCTCGTCAGGACGCGGGAAAGACTCTCCCTTCGGCGATGAGGTCCAGGTTTCGCCGGTGATAGAGGCGTTCGAACTCCGTTCCCGCGACATCCCGTGGTAGACAGCTCTCGAGGGAGATCTCCCGGATGAGGCCGCCCTCGGCGCGCGTCTTCGCCGCCTCGTTCGAAAGCTGCGCGAGGTAGTGGAGGGCTCGCTCGAGGCGTACGGGATCGGAAACGCCGGTGTGGGACGAAAGGAGCTTTCCCCTCCGGCGTGCTTGGAGTCGCTCGAGAGCGCGCTTCTTCAACGACGCGTTTCCGTAGTAGAGGTACACGATGTTCCCAACGACGGTGTCGCCCGCGAGAAGAAGGTCCGCTTCGGGGACGTCGACCGCGAGGCTGCAAAGGGTGTGGCCGGGGTTGTAGAAGACGTCGAGGTGAAAGCGTCCCCAGGCGATCTCGAGCTCGCCGTCCACGAGCACCGTCGGCTCCACGAAATGACCCTTCTCCTCCTCGGTACGGAACGCCTCGCCGTCGAAGGTCTGGCGGTAGTTCCGGTGCGCCACGATCGGGACGCCGGGAAACAATCCCCAGGCGGCGAGGTGATCGCTGAAGTAATGGGTCGAAACCAGGAGCGTCACTCTCTTTCCGAGGTCTTCCTCGACGAAACGGCGGAGCTCGAGGCCGTCTTCCCGCGACGCCATGCCGTCCACCAGGAGCGCGCGGTTCCCGTCGAGGAAGATGGCGGTCGTCGACTCGTACTGCTTGCCCACTGCAACGAGAAGGTCGTCTTCGAGTCTTTCGATTCGCATGCCCTCATCCTAGGGCAAATTACACATGACGTTTGTGACTTGTTTTCTTCATATCCATGTGTAATTCTCATGATAGGAGGAAAGGGCTGAACCTGGAGATTCGCCACTTCCGGCTGGTTCAGGCGATTGCCGAGGAGGGCACGGTCACAGCGGCGAGCCGCCACCTCCACCTGACGCAGTCGGCTTTGAGCCACCAGCTCAAGGACATCGAAGAGCGCCTCGGCGTGCCGCTGTTTCTGCGCCTGGGAAAGAAGATGATCCCGACACCCGCAGGGGGAAAGCTCCTCGGCTCGGCGCGGTCGATCCTCGGCGAGGTCCAGCGCGTCGAGGAAGAGGTCGCTCATCTCGCTTCCGAATCCGAGGGCGTCCTTCGGATCGCGACCGAATGCTACACCGCCTACCACTGGCTTCCCGCGGTCCTCGACGGCTTCCGGAAGAAGCACCCCGGCGTCCAGGTGCGCGTCGTGGCCGAGGCCACGGGGCGCCCGGTCGACTCGCTGCTGAGCGGAAAGCTCGACCTTGCGATCGTTACCTCCGAGATCGAGGACCGGCGGCTTTCGGCGACGCACCTGTTCCAGGACGAGCTCCTTTTGATCGCGAGCCGGGAGCATCCTCTGGCTTTCCGAAAGTTCGTTCGGCCTACAGACTTCGCCTCCGAGAACCTGCTGGTCTACACCTCTCTTGAAGAGACCTTGCTCTACCGAGCTTTTCTCGCTCCTTCGGGCATCCGGCCCCGGAGCGTCGCCCAGGTGCAGCTCACCGAGGCCATGCTCTCGATGGTCGAGGCCGGGATCGGAATCGCCGTTCTCGCCGGATGGGCGGTCGCCCCTCACCTCCGCGCGGGAAACCTCAGGGCGATCCCTCTCGCGCGTCCGGGCCTTCGCCGGGAGTGGCGCGCGGTCCGGCTCAAGACCCCGTCGACTCCCACCTATATCGTCGAGTTCATCGACCGCCTCGCTCGCCACGGCCCGAAGTGAGCGTTCTCACTACTCCCCCCGGAGAACGGAGACCGGATCCGTTCGAGTTGCCCGAGCTGCCGGGATCAGGCCGCCTTCACCGAACCCTTGCGGCGCGGACTTGGTCCTCCGTGAACGCGAAGCGGATGAACGGCATCTCCTCGAGAAACCCGGAGACGTCGTCGAGCGGGAGCTTCAGCTCGTCCAGGCGATCGAGGCTTACATACATCTGACAGTTCGCCGCATCGTTGAAGTCCAGGACGAGGCGGCCCTCGGGGTCGAAGCGCTGGTTCACGGCGGCGAGGATGTCCTCGACATAGCGGCGTTTCTGGTCGGGCGCTTTCGGCTCGGGCGGCATCCCGTGATCGGCGGTCACCGCGACCACGGTGTGGCCGGCGCCCGCGGCGGCGTCGAGCGCCGAGAGGACCCGCGCGAGCTCCGAGTCGAGCGCGCCTATCGCTTCTTCCGCTTCCTTCGACTCGGGCCCGTACTGATGGGTCACGTAGTCGGGCGTCTTGAAATTGACGAGAAGTAAATCGGTAACGTCGTCTTTCCCCACGGATTCCTTCTCGATCATCTCGATGAGCGCGTCCGCCTGAAAGCGAGGGAAGAGCGCGGTTCTCAAAAGACTTCGGCCACTGTCGATCTTGTGGCCCATCCACACTCCGGAGACCGCCTCCCACGCCTTCGCGGCGTGGTCGTCCTCGAGGTAGTCGGGAAGCCGATAGCAGTCTTTGTTGGTCACCCAGCCGGCCTTCCGCTCGTCGAACATGGCCATCACCACCGGACGGCCGTTGATCGCGCAGCCCCCGAGTCCGGCGAGAGCCGCGGCCGCGCGGGGCGTCGTTCCCTGGGCGATCAGGACCGCGCGGCCCGAGGTCGCGAGGTTCCAGTGATCGGCGAGGGCGAGCGACATGTAGTTCTTCGGGCTCATGCCCGGGAACGGCTCGTCTTCTTTTCCCGTCCTGCGGTCGAAGGTCGCGTTCGCATGGATTCCGTGGAAGCGCGGATCGGTTCCGGTGGCGACGGTGGAATGTCCGGCGCTGGTGACCGTCGGAAGATAGTTGATGCGCGCGTCCGGAAACCAGGCGCCGTCCCCCCGAAGCCGCGAGAGCGTCGGGAGCTTCGGCGAAAGCCGCTCCCATGTGTCCCTGCCCATTCCGTCGAGAACCGCGAGAAAGATGACCCGCGGCCGCTCGCTTCCATCGCCCAAGGCTTGGGTGAGCGCGTGCCCGGTCATCGTCGTGGGTACGGGAAGTCCGAGAATCGCCGCGAGCGTCGGAGCCACGTCCTGCTGATGCGCGGGTCCGGGATACTCCCCCTTCGTAACGAAGGGCGCTCCGTAGAAGAGGAGCGGGATCTCGACGTCGTACTCCCACGGGCTTCCGTGCATGAATCGGTAGACGTCGTCGGGACGCGCGAGAAAGTAGTTGCCTTTCTCGGCCACCAGGAAGATCTGACCGCTCCGTCCGGGGACGTAGCTCCGGGCGAACATCTCGACGACGTTCTCTCGCTCGGAGCGCGCCCGACTTTCAGGCGGAGGCGGTCTTGGCGCTCGTGTCCCATGGCAGGAAACGGAAGCGGCGAGGGTGAGGAGAACCAGAGTCCGAGACATTCCTTACTCCTTTAGAGCGATGACCGGGTCGATGCCGGCGGCGCGCCGCGCGGGGAGGAGGCTCGCGCCGAGACCCACGGCCAGAAGGAGAGCGGCGGCCGCCGCGAGCGTCAGAGGGTCGGACGCCTCGACGCCGTAGAGCAGCCCGGAGGCGAGCCGTGAAAGAGAGAGCGCGGCCGCGAGACCGAGAGCGATTCCGACTCCGACGACTGCGAAAGCGCCTCGAAGCACGTGCCGGTACAGGTCCCGCCCACTCGCGCCGACCGCTTTGCGAATTCCGAGCTCGCGGGCATGGGTCGCGACGGTGAAGGAAAGGACTCCATAGAGACCGACTGTCGCGAGAGTGACGGCGATGCCGCTGAAGAGAACGAGAAGCATCATCAGAACCCGCTCCCGGGCGAGAGAGTCCGAGACCCGCTCGCTCATCGTTCGCGAATCGTAAACCGGGATCTGGGGGTCGAGTGCAAGTACTACCTCGCTCACCCGGGGTGCGATGGACTCGGCGCCCCCGGGGCCGCTCGCGACTCCGTAGAGGGTCCGGCTCGCATAGGCCTCGTAGGGGAAGAAGACCGTCATGCGCGGCTCGGTGCCGAGGCCGTAGTGCTTTACGTTCTCGACCACTCCGAGAATCGATGCGCGCTCCTCGGGCCTGCGGGCGACCCATTTGCCCACGGCCTCGTCGAGCTTCCAGAATCGCTCCGCGAGCGCCCGGTTCACCACGACCTCGAGAGGCTCGCCGTCGTCCGCGTTCGCGAACGTGCGTCCCGCGAGAAGGGGGATGCCCATGGCCTCGAAATAGCCCGGCGTCACCACGTGCACGTCCGCGACCACGCGGTTGCGCTCGGGGTCCTGCTGGTCCTGGACGAGAAAGTCGGTCCAGGCGAAGCCCCGCGTCAGGGGAAGCATCGAGATCCCGCCGGCTTCGGAGACTCCGCTGCCTCCGCGAATGCGCTCGAACAAGAGCTCGAAGAAGCGGTCCCGCGCGCCCCGCTCCTCGTAGCGCTCGCCGACGAGGGAGACGCGAAACGTCACGGTGCCCTCGGGACGAAAGCCGGGGGCGGCCGAGCGGAGCTCGAAGAACGTGCGAAGGAGAAGCCCGGCGCCGGCCGCGAGCACGAGAGACAGCGCGACCTGAACGATCACGAAGTAGCGCGAGCCGCCCCGCCAGAGCGACCGGGCTCTCACGGCGGCCGCACCCTCACGGAGCGCCTCCGTCGGAGAAACGTCCGAGAGGCGCACGGCGGGAACGAGGCCGAAGAGGAGGCTCGAGCCGAGGGATAGCGCGATCGCGAAAGCGACGATCCCGGGGTCGATCGCGATCTCGGAGAGCCTCGGGAGATCCGGCGGCGCGGCTCTCCGGAGCGCCTCGATCGCCTGGAGGGCCATGAGAAGACCGACAGCGCTCGCGATGAGGCCGAGGAGCAGGTTCGGGATCATCGCGTGCCGAATCAAACGCCAGCGCGAGGCCCCGATGGCGGCGCGGAGGGCGAGCTCGCGGCTTCTGGACGCGGCCCGCGTGAGGACGAGGTTCGCGACGTTGGCGCAAGCGATCAGCAGAAGAACCGCCGTCGCCCCGAGGAGAAGCACCAGGGGGGAGCGCACCGGCCCCACCACTTGATCGAGGAGCGAGACGGCATCGATGCGGTACTCGCCCCCGGCCTCGAGCCCGGCGCCGAGGCTCCCCTTGTCCTGGACCACGCCCTCCGCCACCCGCAGAAGCTCCGCCTCGAGCTCCGCCGGAGTGGTGGATGGTGCCAGCCTTCCGATCACGTTGTAGTTCTCCGAGCCGCGCGTGGTGATCCCCGGGTCTTCGATCGGAAGCGAGGTCACGAGATCGAACACCGGCACTGTGTTCAAGGTCGGGAGGAGGTCTTCGTCCAGAGGAAGCGGTGGAAGAACCCCCGTGACCTCGAGCCTCTCGCCGTCCACTTCGATGGTGCGTCCCAGGACCGCCGGGTCGCCCCGGAAGCGGCGCTGGTACAGGGTCTCCGACAGGAGAACCTTCACTGCCGCTCCCGGTAGATCGTCTTCCGCGTTGAGGCGTCGTCCGAGAACGGGCTCGATTCCGAAAAGGTCGAAAAATGACGAAGACACGTTGAGAGCGCCGAGTCGTTCGGGCTCGACACCGTCCCCCGTGAGGGTGACGTTGGTCCCGAAAACTATGGCCAGCTCTTCGAAACCTTCGACCTTCTCACGCAAATCGAAGTACTGCGCCGGCGAGAGCCAGTCCTCCTCGACGCCCACGCCGGGGGCGCGTTGCCATATCATCCTCAGACGTTCCGGGTCTCTGAAGGGGAGCGGTCGCAGCAGCACCCCGTTGACGACGCTCGCGATGGTGGCGGTAGCGCCGATTCCGAGAGCCATCGTCAGAATAACGATCCCGGAGTGCGCGGGAGAGCGGAGGATTCCTCGAATCGATTGTTCGAGCTCGCGAAGCATGCGCAGAAGACTATCCGCGAAGGGTGGTACAGTCCAACTCCCGGATGCCCGGATGCCCGTATGGACGTCAAGTTCACGCTGGAATGCGCCGCGTGCGGCGCGTGCCACGAGGCTTCTTACGGCGGCCGGCGCTGCGCGAAGTGCGACGGTCCGCTCGTCCCCGCCTACCCGCTCTCGCGGCTCGAGGAGCCCGGGCTCCCGGGAATGTGGAGGTTCTTCCCGCTCCTTCCCGTCCTGAAGGTGAGCTCCATCGTTTCGCTCGGCGAGGGCGGGACGCCGCGGCTTTCCGCCGCAAGGCTCGGCGCCGCGCTCGGCCTCGATGAGCTCACGGTGAAAGATGAGACCCGAAACCCGACGGGCTCGTTCAAGGACCGCATGCTCGCCGTCGGCATCTCGCGCGCGAAAGAGCTCGGCAAGACCACGGTCGCGGTTCAGTCCTCGGGCAACGTCGCCGCCGCGGCGGCGGCTTACGCCGCGAAAGCGGGGCTGAAAGCGAAAGTCTTCGTTCCTCGCTCCGTGCCGGAGGAGAAGCTCGCGCAGATCCTCATGTACGGCGCGGAGCTTTTCCGGATCGATGAGGCTTCCCCCTCGGTCGTCTTCGATTTGATGGACGAGGCGGCCCTGCGCTTCGACTGGCACGTGGTCGCGACCACCGCCCGTTACAACCCGTTCACGCTCGAAGGTTCGAAGACCATCGCCTACGAGCTCGCCTCCGACGTACCCGACTGGCTCGTCGTTCCCGTGGGCGGGGGCGGAAACCTCGGCTCTCTGTGGCGAGGCTTTCGCGAGCTAAAAGCCCTCGGAGCGATCGATCGCCTGCCGCGACTCGCGGGAGTCCAGGCGGAGGGCTGCGCTCCGTTCGTCGAAGCCGTCCAGCTCGGCCTCTCCTGGAAGGACGCGGCAGCCCGCCGCTGGCCGGAGATCCGGACGATCTGCGGCGCCATCGCGGACGACGTGGTTTTCGATGCGCACATCGCCGTCCCCGCGGTGGTCGAGTCCGGAGGAGTCGCGATCGCGGTGAGCGACGAGGAGACGCTCGAGGCGGAGAAGCTCATCGCCTCGACGGAGGGGCTTTTCGTGGAACCCTCGAGCGCGACCGCGGTCGCGGCCCTGAAAAAGCTCGTCGAGCGAGGGACCATCGATCGGAAGAGCCGCGTTTGCTGCCTCGCGACGGGGACGGGCTTCAAAGACATGGGTGCGGCGAAGTCGCTCGTTTCCCTCCCAAATGTGATCTCGGCACTGGAATTCCGGCGTCGGTTGGCCTAGGCTTTCGCCATGGACCAAAACGACCGGGCGCTTCTCTTCGAGAGCGCTATGGAGGACTACCGCGCTCGCCTCTACGCTATCGCCTTCAGCTCTCTCAAGACGCTCGTCGAAGACGGGAGCGGAGATCCCGCCCACCTCTCCTACTGCGGTCTCTTGACGGCGCTAACGGAAGGCCGCTTCGAGGAGGCGATCGCCCTTTGTCGGCGAGCCATGGAGAAGGACGGTCGGCGTCCGAGCGACCTCTACCTGAACCTGGGGCGGGTTCTGACGATGGGCCGGAGGCGGGGCGAGGCCATCGTGGCCCTGACGGAGGGGCTCGCCATGCACCCGGAGGACCGAAGGCTTCGAAGCGAGCTCCGGCACCTCGTTCCCCGAGCGAAGCCCCCCTTCCGATCGCTTCCCCGGCGACATCCTCTGAACAAGTACGTCGGGATCGTCCGGACGGTGGGGTCGCGCCTCTGGGTGACGTTCATTCCGCAGGTACGGCGGCGCGGGCGCGCGGGGCAGTAGTCATGCCGTCTCCCTCCAAATTGTCGGAATGGACACCGGAGCAGGTTGCCAACGCAAAGCGGTGGATTCAAACGTGGGAAAAAGCCGGCCCGGAATTGGAACGATTGAGGCGCGAAGAGTTGCGCCGGCTGGATCCAGAACGCTCCATTGAGCTCTTGTGCGGCCCGGCAGACTATACCGTCCCGCCGAGAGCGCCAAAGCCGACATCCGGACTCGTGGAACAACAACGGTGGTTCATGAAGGCCTATCGCCGTGATTGAACTGGTTCGCGCGGCTTTCGAGCTTCAAACGTTATGTGAGGCTGAAGGCTGGCGATTCTGCTTCATCGGCGGCTTGGCGGTGCAACGTTGGGGCGAACCTCGCGAAACGGTCGACGTGGACCTGACCTTGCTGACGGGTTTCGGCGGCGAGGAGCCCTTCATCAAGAGACTGCTTCTGGAGTATGCGGGAAGAGTCGACGACCCGGCGGAGTTCGCGCGAATCCACCGCGTTCTGCTGGTGCGCGCCCTTTCCGGGGTGGGTATCGACATTGCCTTGGGGGCTCTTCCCTTCGAGGAGTCTCTCGTCTCTCGCTCTAGCCTGTTTTCGTTTCCAGGAACGGTGCGTCTCCGAACTTGTTCCGCTGAGGACCTCATCGTCATGAAAGCGTTCGCTTCCCGCGCGCGCGACTGGATCGACGTCGAGGGCATCGTCGTTCGTCAGACCGGAAAGCTGGACTGGACCTATATTGACCAGCACCTTCGCCCGCTTGCCGAGCTCAAGGAAGCCCCGGAGATCCTGAGTGAGCTCGAGAAGCGGCGCCAGGAGTTTGAGCGGTAGCCCTGGAGAGTGCGCCACCAGGAAGTTTTCCCAGTAGATCATACGGAAGGGGGTGACTTTTCTCGAGCCAGCTCGTTCCTAGGACCAGGAAATCTTCGTCGTTGGTTACGAACACGAGGTTCGCCTTGGCGGCGTGTTCGAAGATCACATCGTCGTCTTCATCCTGAGCGAAAGTATCCAAGGAGGACAGAATGCGCGGTGCTCATGACAACCTCCTCAGAGAAAAGGTAACGTTCATTCCGCGGGTACGGCGGCGCGGGCGCGTGCAGCAGTAGCCCGCCAAACGAGATAGAAGACCACTCCCACCCCTTGAATGACAAGCCCGTAGATCGAGCTCCGCGTCGACTCGATGAGGGTGTTCACTACGAAAACCGCCGCCACCAGCACGAAAATCACCACCGGAAACGGGTAGAACGGCACGCGATACGGTCGCGGCCATTCCGGATGGCGCCGTCGCAGCACTACCACGGAGTAGGCCACCATGGTGAACAGGATCCAGTTCGCGAACATCGCCATGGTGATGAGGTGCTCGTAGCCCCCGGTGAGTGTAAGGACCGAGGCCCAGATTGCGAGAAACCAGATAGCGTTCGCCGGGCTCGCGAAGCGGGGGTGGATTTCCGCGAGCTTCGGGAACACCAGCCCGTCCTTGGCGAGAGCGAAGAGAACGCGCGGTCCAGCGAGCATGTTGGCGGCGTTCGCCCCGAACGTGGAGCAGATGATGGCGAGGGCGATGAGGCCCGCGCCCACCGGGCCGATCATCGCCGAGACCGCGTCGGAGGCGACGCGATCGGATGCGGCGATGCCCGGCCCGAGGGCGAATATGTAGGCGAGGTTCACCGCGACGTAGATCGCGATCATGACGAAGATACCGATGAGGATGCTCCGGTGGACGTTTTTCTGAGGCTCGCGCATCTCGCCGGCGACGAAGCCCACGAAATGCCACCCATCGTAGGCGAATAGAATCGAGATCATCGCGACCCCGATGGCGCCGAAGACGTCGAGGTCGAACCTCTCGGGCGCGAGGGGGAAGAAGTTCTCGGTCGACCCGCGCTTGGTGATGACGGCGGCGGCCACCAGCGCGAGGAGGCTCCCCGCCTTGAGGATGGTGAAGCCGTTTTGAACGTTCGCGCCCCAGCGCACGCCTCGGGAGTTCACGTAGGCGAGAGCGAGGAGCACGACGATGCCCAGGGCTTTCGCTGCCGCGGGAGGCAGGGGATAGAAATGCCCCAGGTAGAGGAGGAAGGCGGTGGTGAGGGCGGCCATCGAGCCGGGGATGACGACGAGCACGACGGTCCAGCCATAGAGAAAGGCGAAGAAGCGCCCGTACGCTTCGCGCATATAGACGTAGAGCCCGCCGGACTGGGGGAGCATGGCGCCGAGCTCGGCGAGCGCGAGGGCGCCGGCGAGCACCAGAAGGCCGGAGAACGCCCAGATGGCGATGACCAGGCCGGGCTCGGGGACGCGGCGGGCGATGAGGCTCGGAACGACGAATATGCCCGAGCCGATGACGGAGCCTATGAGCAATAGGGCGCCGTCGGCGAGCCCGAGCTTGCGCGGGAGATCGCTCACTGACTCACTTGGAAATACGGTAGAGCTTCGTCGCGGTTCGAATCAGGAGGCTTCCCCGGGCGATGGCGGGAGTCGCGAGCGCGACCTCATCGAGCGAGTTCTTGGCCAGTACCCGGAACTCCTTCCCCGCCTGGATCACGTAGGTCACGCCCTCTTCGCTCAAGCAGAAGATCTTCCCGTTGTACGCCCAGGGAGACGCGGTGAAAGCCCCAGCCACCGGGTCGATGCGCTGCTTGTCGTAGATCGGAGTACCCGTCCGGGCGTCGTGGCTGGTGAAGAAGCCCCGATCGTGGAGAGTGTAGTAGGAGTCACCGTAGAGGATGGGGGAGGGGTTGTAGGGACCCGCCTGGCGATGGGTCCAGGCAATCTCGCCTCCGGGCTTGATGGCATAGACCGGACGGAGCTCATCTCCCACGTATCCCGAGGAGACGAACAAAAGCCCGAACTTCGAGAGCGGCGTCGGGATGGCGATGGACGACATCCCGGCGATCTCCCAAAGGAGCTTGCCGTCGAGGTCGTAGCTGCGGATCTTGTTCGAGCCGGTGGTCACGATCTCGGTGCGTACGTCGTTCTTCCAGACGTAAGGCGTCGACCAGTTGCTTTTCTCGTCGCGAGCAACGCGAAAGATTTCCTTTCCCGTCGCCGCCTCCAGAGCGAGAAGATAGGAGCTCTCCTCGTTGTCGTTCACGAGATAGAGCCTCCCCTCATGAAGCACCGGCGAGGCGGCCATGCCCCATCCGTTCCGGGTCTCGAGGGACGGGAGCTCTTTGTTCCAGAGAAGCTCTCCCTGGTGATCGAAGGCGAAGACGCCGAGGTTTCCGAAGTAGACGTAGAGCCGCTCGGCATCCACCACCGGAGTTTCGGAGGCGTAGCTGTTCTTGAGGTGCCGGGCTGTCGAAGGCTTCGCGCGGTGGACTTCCTTCTTCCATACGATTCTGCCCGTAGCCCAGTCGAGCCCGTAAACGATCCATCGGTGCTCGCCTCCGGGGATATCCTGAGGTCCGCCGGAGTAGAGCCCCGTCTGGGGGGCTCCTGGGTCCGCGTCGGAGACGACGGAAGTGAGGAATATTCGATCTCCCCAAACGATCGGGGATGACCATCCGCGACCGGGAACCGAAGTCTTCCACGCGACGTTCTCGGTGCTGCTCCAGGTATCAGGGAGGCGAGGATCCTCGGCAACGCCCATCGCGTCCGGACCTCGGAACTGAGGCCAGTTGTCGGAAGAGTCGGCAATCGTCAGGAAGAGCAGAAGTAGCTTCACGTTCCTTGAATCTCCTTCGCGACGCGAACTCCGGACGCGATCGCTCCGTTCATCGAGGCCGTCGCCGTGTGCTCACCAGCGAAATGGACGACTCCCTCGGGCTTTCTGGCGATGCCCCGGAAGTCCTTCTGGCCGACGCCGAGAAACGAATAGCTGCCTCGCACCCAGGGGTCCTCGTTCCAGTACTTTATCGCGGCGCTCTCCCAGAACTTCGGAGCTTCCGGCCAGACGCGGGTCACTTCCGCGAGGGCGGTCTCGAGACGGGAGTCCTCGGAGAGGAATCCGAGCTTCTCGGCGTCGGCTCCCGAAGTAAAGCTCATGAGGATGCCCCGCGGTCCGGGCTGGTCGATCGACATGTGGTAGATACGGCGGAGCATGGTGTCGGTGAAGACCCGCTGTCCGAGGCTTCCCGGCTCATCCCAGAAGCGCTTCTTGAACTGCATCGCCACTTTCATCACCTGCCCGTAGCAGAGCGAGTCGATGACTTTCGTCTTCTCCGGCGAGAACGACGGTGTGACCTCGACGTCGCGGAGGACCTTGAAGGGAAGCGCGAGGACGAGCTTCGGCGCCCGCATCGACTGAAGTGAGCCGCCCTCCTCGAACCAGACCTCGGCGCCGTTCGTGTCGTGGACGACCCTGCGCACCGGCCGGCGATAGAGGATCTTGTCCGAGAGTGCGCGGGCGAAGGCTTTCGGAAGCTGGTCATTGCCTCCCAGGATCCGCCCCTCGTCCACGTCCTCGTTGAATCCGCCTTCATGCACCCCGCTCATCACGAGCCCGTAGGCAGACATCTCGTGCGGCCGTGCGGTCGACTCGGTGGCGTTCAGGTACGTGTAGAGGGCGATGATGTCTCGAGGCGCTCCTTCTTCGAGGAGGAGCTCCACCACGGAGAGATTGTCGAGCTTCTGGATCTCCGGGGGAGGCGCCTCCCGGTCCTTGACCAAGGCCGCGAGACGTTTTATGTACTCCGTCTCCTGGCCGAAGAGCTGGCCTTTCCTCGTGCCCTCGAAGGGGAGTGTCGCGGTTCCGTCCTTGATCGCTTTCATCGCGATCTTCCGCCCGCGGACGAAAACCCCGTCGTAGAGCTTGGCCGTCAGGACCTTGAGGCCGAACTCCTTGCAGTAGAGGTGATCGTACTCGTCCGTCGCGTCCACGTATTCCGCGCCCATCTCGGCGTAGAGTCCGTCGGCGAAGGGGTCGCGGTAGGTGCGGACGCGTCCGCCGGGCCGCGATCGCGCCTCGAGGACGGTGACGCCGTATCCCGCTTTATCGAGCTCGTACGCCGCCGCCAGCCCCGCGAGACCCGCTCCCACCACCAGGACCCGCGTTCTTTCCGTGGACTGCGCCGCGAACGAGGGTCGCGGAGCGATGCTCGCGGCGAGTGCCGCACCCGTTGCCTGAAGGAAGGACCTGCGATCCACGTTAGCCTCCTGGACTCTTTGCGAGCGGCGCCCGGACCCTCGAAACGAACATCTCGATGAATCGGGGCCAGTCGAGGTCGTACTGGACCTTCATCTTCCTGGCGCCTTCCGCGCCCGGCCAGAGCTCGGTGCCGCCGACCGAAACGCCGTAGTTGATACCGTGGTTGACGTCGACGTCGACGAAGAGGTCTTCCGTCGTGACCAGCGTCCGATCGATGAGGCTCGCCATCGCCACCTGGTCGTACATGAGCCAGTGGCGCTCGGGCTCTGTCTTGAAGCGCGGGCCCATCGTTTCTCTCAGGAGCGCGGTGATGGGAGTTTCGGTCGAAACCATCTCGTCGTACTCTTGCTTGGTGAGCTTCGTCTTTCGCGAGACGTTCAGCGGCGAGAGCAGAATCGGAACCCCCGAGCGAAGGGTCTTTCTCGCCGCCTCCGGGTCGACCCAGAAGTTGAACTCGGCGTTGGGAGTGATGTTCCCGCCTCCGTCTTCGAGCGACGCCACCGCGCCTCCCATGATGACGAGCTCTTTGATCTGAGAGGCGAGCCCGGGCTCCTTACCGAGCGCGATGGCGACGTTCGTGAGCGGGCCGATCGCGACGATGGTGACATTCCCAGGATCCGCCCTTACCGTCCGCACGATGAAGTCGTAAGCGCTCTCGACCTCGGCCCGTTTCTTCGCGAAACCTCCAGGAGGGGGCGGTGGAGGCTCGTCCGACCACCATTTCCCATAGTTGGACCGGGCGAAATCGCTCGTCTCGTGGACCAGAGGCATATCGGCCCCGCGGTAGACGGGAATGTCGGCCCGCCCCACGATCTCGAGAAGCCGAAGGACATCCGAGGTCCCCCGCTCGAGACTCCCGTTTCCGGCGACGGTGGTGATCCCCAGAATCTCGACCTCGGACGACTGGAGCGCGAGGAGAAGCGCCATGCCGTCATCGCCCGGAGGAAGGATGAAGTCGGTGTCGAAGATGATGTGATGGGGCTGGCTGAAGGCGATGGCCGCAGTCAGCGAGAGCAGGAGAGCGAACGCGAGCCGCGGGGCCATGGTCGTGGAGAGTATCACAGCGGGTGGAGGTCCCGGCCGAGGCGCCGAAATCGCGCCTCGGGGACGACGCGCGGAGGACGTGCGAGAATGACCGCTATTCT
>CAZKNR010000302.1:0-5066 GCA_964553925.1 uncultured Acidobacteriota bacterium | reverse complement strand
GATTCACCGATGACGCCATACGCGCCATCGTGTCGACGGGTGACTTCCTTTCCAAGGACGCGGAACGCTATCTTGCGGACACCGTGATCCGAAGACGCGACAAGGTCGTCGCCCACTACTTCCGGCAGCTCAATCCGCTCGGCGGGTTCGAGATCGGAGATTCCGTCACCTTCCACAACCTGGGCGTGGAACGGGGGCTGGGAGAGGCCTCGGGCTACAAGTACGAGTGGTTCTCCTTCGACAACGAGACGGGGGAGCTCGCTCCGCTCGAGGCGCGTGGCGTCGTTCTCGATACCAGCGTACCCCTCCCCGACAGCGATGCTCCTTACCTGATGGTGCGCATCCGCACCGACTCCCCCACGGAAAACTCGTGGCGCAAGGCGGTCGACGTCTACCTGAGGGCGAGAAGCCTCGTGGGGATCGAGAGAGAGAACTGAACTCGGCGAAAACTAGCCGGCTTTGCGGCGGCGCTCCGCCAACCGCCGGCGCATCTCATCGGTCGAAATCCCGCTTCCGGGTTTAGAGCGGGCCCGCGAGCGCTCGAAGATCGCGAGGAAGTCCGGGTTGGTGCTGAGGGAAAAGCTTTCGAGGTCTGCGCTGCTGACGGGCACCAGCATCGCCACGGGACGGCCGCGCCGCGTGAGCACTAGTCCTTCCTTTCGCGCCCTCCTCGCGTACTCGGAAAGGGATCCAGTGGCTCTCGACAACTCGACGATTTTCATACCGCTATCTCAACTCCGCCGACCCGCACCCGGTTGCGCTCCTTGACCCCCACCGCCCGAATTATCACGACGCTTTCCGGCTTCACCTGTACATACCTCAAAGAATTCGGATTCTAACACCAGACCTGGACGCACCTGCCTCGGTATCCGTATCGTCACTCGGGTTTTGTTGGACCAACTGTCTCACGTTTCCTCCAGCTTGTCCGCCAATTCCACGAACCGATCGATGAACTGATCGATCTTGTCCGCCATCTCGGAATCGATCGTCACGAACTCGCAGCCGAGTCCCGACCGAAGCTGTGGCGGCGAGTTGTCCACGTCGTGCGTGCGCCAGCGCACGACGACGAGGGCGTCGACCTGGCCGAGCTGGAAGGGGAGGAAGAAGCGAAGGCGGAACTCCTCCCCCATCTGGAAGTCTTCCTTGGTGGAGAGGAACACGCCTCCCCGGCTCAGGTTCAGCACGTAACCCTGACCGACGCGGTCGCCCTTCTTGTAGACGGCGCCGATGGTGAGCGGGCTCACCCGGATCATTCGTTCGATCTGCTTGGCTCCGGCGAACGCGCCCTCTTCCGAGGTTTCGTCACTCATGGCTCACCATTTCACGCGTGAGTGTTCGGGGCGTCCTGGGAATCGCCCTCGCCCACGAGACCCGACCTCGCTCCGCTCAGCTTTCGCTGGAGCAGCTTGTTCTCCAGCGCCATGCCTGCCTGGGCGATGAAGAGCTCCAGTCCTCCGAGGTCAGAGAGAGCCCGTCCGCTCGGGGCGTTGTCACCGTAAAGAAGGAGCAGGGTCGCTCGGTTGTACAGAAGCGGTATCAGAACCGCTTCCGTTGCGAGACCTCGCCCGATGACCTGAAACATCGGCGACTCGAGAGGCGCCAAATCGCTCGACATGCGGTAGGCCGATCCTCGGCGCACCGCTTCGGCGAACGCCGGGTTTTGGCCGATGTCGACCGACATCCGTTGCGCTGTCTCGGACGAGTCTCTCGCGGAGCGTCCCACTCCGAAGGCCGCTAGACCCCTGGCGGCATCGCCCTTCACCACGAACAGGACCCCACGCTCCAGAAACTTCGCCGCCACCTCCATCACCAGACGGGAAACGTCCGCCGAGCCTCCGGGCTCGACGAGCTTCTTCGTCATCGACGCCACAAAGTCCATACGGCCGGAATCGGGAGCCGGCACCGGCTCGGCCGCGCGCCCGTTTCCCGCCGGGGAACGATCTTCTCGAAGCTTCGAAAGCTGCTCCGAGATCGTCGAAGCGAAATCACGAAGCTCCTGGACGTAGAGCTCGGCGTCGATCTTGCTCAGGGTCGGCTTGTAGACGAGGCGGCGGATGCCGAGCTCCTTGGCCCTCAGCTTCGCCTTCTCCGAAAGCGTCTCGGTCATCAGGAGCACCGGAATTTCCGGATGGTTTCTCCGGACACGGCGGATGAGCTCGAAGCCTCCGAAGAAGCTGCGCTCGGTCGAGGTCGGCATCTTGAGGTCGACCACCACCATCACCCGCTCCCCCGCCACCGCGCGCTCCTGCACCATGGCGGCGCCGGTGGCCGGGTTCGACGCGCTGAACACCCGATAGCCTCTTTTCGCGAGCTCCTCGCTCACGACCTCACGCACTGGCGCCTCGTCGTCCACGATCACGACGGTGATGCGATTCTGGGGAGCCTTGTCGAGAGCGTGCTCAGACTTCACGGCGCGGGTTGCGGCCGGCGCGGAAGGCGGCGTTCTCGCCAGAGGAGGAGCGGGCGACGCCACGACCGGCGGCGGCAGGACGTGATGTTCGCGGGCAGCCGCCGGCGCGGGCTCCAAGGGCAGGTCGCCCTGAAACGCCAGCTCGAGGAGCGACGTGGCCTCGCGCCTCTCGTTGTCGATCTCGACCGCGAGGTCGAGGAGAAGCTCCTGGGTGTCGATCCCGTCGGGCAGGAGGAACGGCTGGATGCGGATGCCCCCGAACTCCTCCGACGTCGGGTCGGCGAGCTCGAATTGGAAGTGTCCTTCCCTCAGGCTTCCGAGCTCGCGAAGGGAGACCTCGATTTGCTCGCGGATGAGCGCGGCCGTCACTCTCTCCGGGTGGCGCACCAGCTCTTCCAGGCTCTCGAGCGTCGACCAGGAGTAGGAAAAGAGGACCCGGCCCTCACGGAGCACGACCGCGCCGCGGCCCTTCGTCGCGGCGATCCGGAGAAAGCCGCTCTTGCGCGAGAACGCGATGATCTGCAGCATGTCCAGGAGCGGCAGATCTTCGAGGCGGCCTTTGAGTCCCATGGGTGATGAACCGGCGCTGCGCCCGGAGGGCGGTCCGTCAGTCGAGAAGCTCCTTCACCAGGCTGACGAGCTTCGGCCCGGAGATCGGCTTGGTGAGATAGGCGTTCGCGCCCTGGGCCATGCCCCTGTCACGCGCCTCTTCCTCGCCTTGAGTGGTGATGACGATGATGGGAAGCTTTGGCTCCCGGTGCTGGGAGCGGATATAGGAGATCAGATCGAGCCCGTTCATCTGGGGCATGTTGATGTCGGTGAGGACGCAGTCGACGGGCTCGACGCTCAGCTTGTCGACCGCCTCGCGGCCGTTCGAGACCTCCACGATGCGGTAGACCCCCTCTTTCTTGAGGGTGAGCGAGATGAGCATCCTCGTCGTCGCCGAATCGTCGACGACCAGAAGGTTCTTGGTAGACATGAGGTTCTCCCTAATTCCTTACCGCGATTTCATCAGGTGCATGAAACCCTCGATGGTCTTCAGTTTTCGGTCCATGGTGCTGTGAAGCCGCGCCGAGACGAGGGCGCTCGCCGCATGCGCCGCCACCAGCTCCAGAATCTGATGATCGATGGGCGAGAAGTTCGGCTTGTGGCCGAGCAGGCGATAGATCACCACCACCCCCACCGTCTGCCCGCCGAGCTTCAGCGGGAGGGTTGCGATCGGGAGTTGGGCGTTCTTCTCCGCCTCGCTCTGGGGGACGAAGTAGAAGGGCTCTCCGGTGCGAGCTACGTCGCCGATGATGCCTTCGCCCACGGGAAGCGTTTCCTTGGGGAGCCGCTCCCGGATGCCTTCTCCCGCGAGAACGTGGAGGTTCTTCTTCTCCCGGTCGAGCACCAGGAGCCCGAACTCCTCGGCCCCCACCATCTCCGCCAGGATCTCGGTGATGATCTTCTTCACCTCTTCGAGATCGAACGTGGCGTGGAGCCTCTGGCTCGCCACGTAGAGGTTCGTCAGGGCCTCGTTCTGCTCCTGGATCCCCACGTACATGTTCGCGAACTCGCGGTTCTCCTTCTCCGCCTGCTCGAGCCGCGACCGGAGCTCTGAGAGAGCGGTGATGAGAGACTTTTCTCCTCCACTCGCTTGAATCGCGAGCCCCGCCTCGAGGTCCGCGACCTGGCGCTCGAGCTCCAAAACCTGCTTTCGCAGCTCGGCCTCGGCGACGGCCTCGGAGTTCGTTCGCTGTTCTCGGGACATGGTCCTCCCCGTTAGAGGGTCTCCATCGCCACGTTGACGATGACCTCACCGCAGGACGTCGAAAGCGGCACCACCAGCGTCTCGAGCTCCGAGTTCGAGATGGTCACGTTGTCTCCGGCGATGAGCGTCGGGGGCGACACCCGGAGGTGGTGCCCTCGGTCGTTCAGAACGGTTACCGCTCTTCCCGTCATCATGCTCGCGAGCTCCGAGAGGGTGTCTTTCGCCAGGCGTCCCAGATCCGTCTGAGCCTCCTGGTTCATCTCGGTGGCGATGGCGAGCGCCGTTTCCCGGGACATGTCGAAGAGCACTCGTCCCTCGCCCTCCCCGGTCACACCCACGATCGCCGTCACCCCGCGGCTCGACATCGGGGCCGGGGACAGCCGGATCTTTCCGGCGTCGATTCGACCCGAGAGCACCTCTTCCAGGATCTCCCGCGCCGAGCTCACGAAAGGATTGACGAAGTCGTATCGCACTACCCTTCTCCGAGGACGAAGCTCACCACCGAGGCCACCTGACGCGGCTCCACCGGCTTGGTGAGAAAGTGCTTGGCTCCCGACTCCAGCGCCGCCTTGATCATTTCCTGGAAGCCGTTCGAGCTCACCATGACGATCTTGGCGTTGGCGTCGCGGTGGAGGATCCCCTGGACCGCTTCCACTCCCTCCATCTCGGGCATGGTGATGTCCATGAACACCAGATCGGGTTTGAGCTTCATGTATTGCTCGATCGCCTCGCGGCCGTTGGCGGCGGACCCCGCTTCCTCTCCTCCGACCGCGGTTAGGATCTTCTTCATGTTGTGGCGAGCGAACTCCGAGTCGTCGACCACGAGGAACCGGAAGCTCGGAAGCCCCGGCGTGTCGCTCTTCATGCGATCCATGTGGATCCTCCCTGAGGATAGTGACGGGC
>CAZKNR010000301.1:0-19167 GCA_964553925.1 uncultured Acidobacteriota bacterium | reverse complement strand
GGATCCGATACCTCGTAGCTTCATTCAAAAAAATGGAGAAGGTCGACCGCAAAGGCCGTGTCCTCGATCTCCGCTTTCGGGGAGCAAAGGCTTTGTTATCAGAAACATACTTCCCCAGCAGGGTGGGATCCTCTCGCCTCTTGCGATGTGGCCCGAGATTTGCTCTTTTATCGAGTTGGTTGACAACCGGTCGGTGAAGGAATATCCTCACCGCCGGTCCGAAACCGTTCAGAGAAGATGGGATTCGCATTTTTCATGGAGACGAGGGCCCTGCGGAGAAGTCCGAGTGCCGTGAACGTGCGACGCCGCAGCTCCCGTGGCGGGGAGATCCTCTTCTTCGGCCCACATGCTTCATTCACAATTCAGGAGGGACTTGCATGAGAGCCTTTATATTCAAGGTCATGGGACTCCTGCTCCTCGTTCCCGCTCTCGCGTCGTCGCAGACGTATTCGGGCGTTGTTCGAGGGGCAGTGCGGGACGCCGACGGCGGTGTCTTGCCGGGGACCTCGGTTACCCTAACCAGAGTGCAAACGGGTATCACCCGTACGTCGGTCACGAACGAGCGGGGCGAGTACGTCTTCGCGAGCGTGGCCCCGGGCACGTACAACGTGGCGGTCGAGCTCAGCGGGTTCGCGCCTTTCCTGCGCGAGGGGCTCCTCGTCGGCGTCCAGGACTTCCTGGTCCAGGACGTCACCATGGTGGTCGGCGGCATCGCTGAGTCGATCACGGTTACCGGCGAGACTCCGCTCATCGAGACCGCCACTGCTTCGATCTCCTCGGCCATCGACAAAGCGCAGATGGATGTCCTGCCCACCCCCGGCCGGAACGTTTTCATCTTCTCGGTGGGGACTCCCAACGTCGTTCACGCCGGAGATCCGGTGTTCGTCCGCATGCAGGATCAGACGAACGCGTCCCTTCTGTCGCTCGGCGGCGGGCCGCTGCGCGGCAACAACTACACGATTGACGGTGTGGCCCTCACCGACATGAGAAACCGCGCGACCATCAACCCCAGCATGGAAGCTCTGGAGGAGATGAAGGTTCAGATCCAGACGTACGACGCCGAGATGGGGCGCACCAGCGGAGGTGTTTTCAACTCCATCCACCGGGGCGGGTCGAACAACTGGGCGGGGAGCGCCCTGTGGCAAACCCGTCCTCAGTGGGGACGCTCTCCGACGTTTTTCGAAGAGCGCGCCGGCCAGGATCCTCCCGAGTCGCCCTACACTCTGTGGGCTTTTTCGGGAGGCGGCCCCATCATTAAAGACAAGACCTTCTTCTGGGCCAACACCGAGGGGTACAGGAACACGGACCAGCGGAGCGGCGTCGCGTTCTTCCCGAGCCGCGCCATGGCCAACGGAAACTTTTCCGAGCTGGGCTTCCCCATCTATGACCCTCTGACGGGGCTGCCCTTCCCCGGAAACGTCATCCCGACGAACCGCATCGACCCAGTCGGCAGAAATCTAGCCGGTCAGCTCGCGGATGTGGGTGAGGCCGGAGGCGGAAGGGAAGTGGCGGCGACGGCGGCTCTCGCTAACAAAGCGCAGCAGGCGAGCGGCAACATCAACCACTCCTTCGGCGACAACTGGCAGTTGAGCGGGACGTACATGTATTACAACTCCGAGGAGCCCGACAACAAGTATTACACGGATATCCTCGGGGAAACCCCGGTCTATGACAACGGGAGCGCCATCCTGTTCCGCGACGTCAACGTCATCGCCATCAAC
This sequence comes from uncultured Acidobacteriota bacterium, assembly GCA_964553925.1. Classification (GTDB taxonomy): domain Bacteria; phylum Acidobacteriota; class Vicinamibacteria; order Marinacidobacterales; family SMYC01; genus DAISKN01. The sequence goes on along the minus strand of CAZKNR010000301.1, from coordinate 17,446 downwards.
AGCACCCATATTCCGAGTGACGACTCGGTCCTCACGCTGCGGTACGGCTACACCCGGTTCAACGACAGCCCGGCCAACCCCGCTTTCAACGCTCAAGATGCCATCGCCCTGGGCTTCAACGCGGGGCAGATGAACGCTTTCGGCGAAAGCATCCTGCAGTTCCCCTACATCGACGCCGATGGCTACGGCACCGGCGACCACACTCACGGAAGCTGGAACACAGCCGACATCGTCTACAAGTCCTGGGAAGGAAGCGGCGTCTACTCCAAGTTCGTGGGAAGCCACACCATGAAGGTCGGCGTCCAGTATCGCAACATCGGCGTCGACTGGTTCCGTCCGGGCGCGCTAAATTTCAACTTCCCGTCGCGATTCACGTCAGGCGGTGGAAGGAGTCCCGGTGACGCCGTCGCCACAATGCTTCTTGGTCTACCCGATGGTGGGAGCGGGGAAATCGCGACGCCTTCGGAAAACTTCATCAACTACCTCGGCGGCTTCGTTCAGGACGACTGGCGCATCGGCGAGAACCTGGTTCTCAACCTCGGTGTCCGCCTGGAGCACGAGAGCGGTTTCGGCGAGAAAAACAACCAGCTCATCTACGGCTGGGAGTACGACGCTCCCTTTCCGACCTCCGTGGCCGGAGTGCCGAACCTGAGCGGCGGCGCGCTTTACGCCGGAGTCGATGGAAGCCCTGAGACGACCCACGATCCGAAGGGCCTCAAAGTCGGTCCCCGGGCGGGCTTCTCGTACTCTTTGAACGATTCCACCGTCCTCCGCGGAGGATACGGGGTCTTCTGGGCGCCTCAGCAGTACGCGGGACCGAGCGTCACGGCCTACGCCGCCCTCGGTTTCAGCGCGGTAACCCCTTACACCGATTTCGAAGAGGGGGGCAGCGGCACGCTCTCGAACCCCTTCCCCCAGGGCGTGAGCGCGCCCTCGGGAAGCGACAACGGCCGATACCAGAACGTGGGAACGAGCCTGCGGTTCATCGACCAGTTCCGCCGGGACCCCTACGTCCAGCAGTGGTCCCTCGGTCTTCAGAAGGACATCGGAAAGAACGTTGCTCTGAGCGTTGGCTACATGGGGAGCAAGGGAACCGATCTGGGGATCGGCGGGCAGAACAACGCCAGGGCCAACATCAATCAGCTCCAAGGCCCCTTCGGTCCCGCGCTGAACAATCCGGTGGCGAATCCGTTCTTCGGAAACCCCGACTTCGGTTCGCAAAACGCTACGATCACCTCGGGGCAGGCCCTGCGGCCCTTCCCGCAGTTCCTGGACGTTACCGCTTATCACCAGAGCACCGGTCGATCTAAGTACGATGCTATGCGTTTCGAGATCGAAAAGCGCTTCCGTGGAAGCTGGGGAGCTCGGATGAACTGGACCTGGGCGAACCAGAGCGACAATGTCTACGAGGCGTTTGGCACCGATGACGACGCAATCGGCGTCGTCTACCGGACGGGATTCGAGGACGACGATTTCGGCCGTTCGAAACTTAACGCCGAGCATCAGATCAACTTGAACGGCATCTATCGCTTACCGAGCCCCGACGGAGGGATCGCGGAGATCCTTGGCGGTGGTTGGTCGGCGTCCGTGGTCACCATCTTCCGGGACGGCTTCCCCGTGGCCATCCGCCAGTCGGACAACTGGGGATCCGCCTTCGGCTATGACCACCAGAGGCCGAACCTTACGGGTACGGATCCCAACACCTCCGGGAGCACCGAGGAACGGGTGGATAACTACATCAACCCGGCGGCGTTCTCGAACGTTGCCCCGTTCACGTTCGGCGACAGCCCCCGCACGAACGCGGACCTTCGGAGTCCCTGGTTGGTCAACTGGGACGTATCGTTCGAGAAGGACACTCCCCTCGGCGCCGGGGCGAGGCTCAATCTCCGGTTCGAGTGGGTGAACTTCTTCAACCAGCCGAACTGGAACCTTCCTCGATTGGTCTCCGGCCGCTCCGACTTCGGCCGCATCACCGGCCAGGGCGGATTCCCGCGGACCTTCCAGTTCATGGCGAAATTCGTGTTCTAACTTCGATTTCGCTTTGTCTCGACGAAGGCGGGCCTCCGGGCCCGCCTTTTTTTTCGTTAGGTTAGGGGGGAGGAGCAGCGCGAGTGCGGGATGCTTCCCGGAAAGGCTTCCCTTGCCGGTAGAGATCCAGGCGACTCTGGATCTCCTTAGCCAGCTCGGGAGCGCGGGACGATGCGAGGGAGACAGCCTCCTGCGCCATCGTGATGGCCCGGTCAAAATCCTCGTTCGCCGCGTAGGCGGCCGCGAGCGTATCCAGGGTCACGGGCTGCCGATGGGCCGTTAGCTCCGCTGCCCGGTTGGCGAGCCGGAGAGCCTCCTCCGGTTTCCTTTGTGTCGCGTCAGGGTGCGTCGCCAGGATCCAGGCGAGCTCGTTCATGGGCTCGGTCCAATCCGGCCTCTTCTTCAGGGCGGCGCGAAAATGGAGTAGGGCCTCATCTCGGTCGCCAGTCATCCGGAGCGCGAGCCCGAGATTGTTGTGGGCTTCGCCGTACTCGGGGTCAGCCTGGAGCGCACGCCGGAAATGTTGGATGGCTTCCTGAACTGCTCCCCGGGACGCCAGCAGGCTCCCCAGGTTGTTGTGGGCCTCCGCCAGATCGGGGTCGATCTGGAGAGCCTTCTCGTAGTGCGCGAGAGCCTCGTCGAGACGACCCATCTCTTTGAGCGTGAGCCCGAGGTTGTTGTGCGCCATAGCGAGCTTGGGATCCAGCTCGACGGCTTTCGTGAGATGCTCGAGCGCTTCTTCCATCTTTCCTTGGCTCCGGAGAGCGAGCCCCAGCCGGTGATACACCTCCGCGGGTTTTGGTGCCGTCTCCAGAGCCCGCCGGTAGTGCGCGATGGCCTCGTCGAGCCGTCCCTGCCTCGCTAGAACCGTCCCCAGGTGGAAGTGCGCCTCGGCGTGGTCGGGGTCGATGGCGAGGGCGCTCCGAAGTTCGGAGGCGGCCTCGTCCCAGGCGCCGTTCGAAGCGAGGACCAGGCCCATTTGCGCCCTGGCGTCCGCGCTTTCGGGATCCGCGGCATTCGCTTCACGAAGGTAAGCGATGGCGGACTGCACATCGCCTTCGTCCGCGAGGAGCTGGGCCAAGCGCCTCTTGGCGTCTCCGGAGTCCGGATCGAGGGCGAGGACCTTGCGATAGTGCTCAATGGCGGCGGCGGGCTCTCCAAGCCGGGTAAGGACCTCGGCAAGACCGAGATGCCCTGCCCTGTTCTCCGGGTCCAGCTCGAGCGCTTTCGAGAAATGGAATCGGGCCCGTACGAGAGCCGCGGTTTCGGTTGCGATGAGGCCGAGCTGAAGGTGGCCGGCCACGAAATCGGGCTTATCCCGAATCAGGTTCTCCGCCAGCTCTCGGGCCTCACGATAGCTCTCCGCCGCGACGAGCTTCTCCAATCGCTGGTGATTGCGATAGAAAGCGATCCAATCCTTGGGGTCTCCTCTCTCGGGCTCGACGACGAGCCCGTCCGCGACCGCCCTTCCCGCCCTTCCGGACAGATAACCGAGCGCTCCCAAACGCTTGAGCGCGTCTTCATCGAGGTTGGGCTCACTTCCCGAAGGAGCCTTCGCTTCGAGGATCTCGTCGAGCCGGCTCTTCATACCGGAGGCGATGCGCGGGTTGTCGTCGACGAGGTTCGTCGCCTCCTCTGGATCGTCGGCGAGGTCGTAGAGCTCGGCCCTTTCGGTGTGGATGTATTTCCACCGGTCGGTCACGAGCCCGAAGAGGGAGTTGAGCCCGTAATATCGGTTCGGGGTGACGCTCTCCACGTAGAGCTCCCGGCGTCCTTCGACGTCTCCCCCGCCGATCGACGCCGAAAGATCCCTCCCCTGGGTGGGCGTGGGAAGCTCGAGCCCGAGGAGAGCGGCGATGGTGGGAGCGACGTCGATGAGCCCGACGCGCTCCGCCACGACCCCGGGCTGGATCCCGGGGCCTCTCAGGATCCAAGGCACCCTGAGGGCGCTCTCGTAGATGAAGTAGCCGTGGGTCGCCTCGCCGTGCTCCTCGAGCATCTCGCCGTGGTCGCCCACGACGACAATGAGGGTGTCATCGAAGAGATCGAGCTCCTCGAGCTTCGACACCACCTCGCCCACTTGCTGGTCAACGAAGGCCACCTCGCCCGAGTACGGGTCTGAAAAAAAGCGAGCGTCGAAAGGCGGGGGAGGAGCATAGTCGTCGTGCGGATCGTAATAGTGGAGAAACAAGAAGAACTTTCCCCCCCGATGTTCCTCGAGCCAGGCTCTGGCGAGCCGGGTCGTCTCATCGCCCTTGCGCTCGCTGAGAAACGCAATCTTGTGCTCCTCTTCGAACTCGTCGTTGTAGGTGTCGAAGCCCTGGCTCAAGTTGAATCGGGAGTCGAGGACGAAGCTGCTCACGATGGCCCCGGTTCGAAAGCCCTGCTTCCGAAATAACTCAGCGAGCGTGGTCGAGGCCTCTTCGAGGCGGGAGCTCAAGTTGTCATGGATGCCGTGGATCGGGGGGATGGTTCCCGTCAGAAGCGAAGCGTGCGCGGGAAGTGTCAGGGGCACGGGGGAAAGGACGTTCTCGAATCGGACTCCTGCGCGGGCGAGGGCATCGATGTGGGGGGTCGTGTCGTTTTGGAAACCGTAACATCCGAGATGGTCGGCTCGAAGGGTGTCGATGCTGACGAGGAGCACGTTTCGAGGGCGCCCTCCCGAGCACGAAGCGAGGGCGCAGGCGAGGGCGGCCGGAGCGAACCACCGCCACCATGAAACCGTCATCACTCGACCGTGATTCTCTTTCTCGAGCGAACCGTCGTCAAGGGCGCGGGTGCTGTTGACACTCCGATCGACACTTGATGAGAATGGAACGCAATGGGGAAGAAAAGGCGCTTGAAGGGAGCGGAAACTCCTGTTCTTGGCTCGCATTTGCGATCCTTGGGGTGGCTCGTCGCTTTCGTCCTCCTCGCCTCGGCGGCCTTCGCGCTCTACCGCCTCGCGGCTCGAGAAGCGCCGGACGTCCCCGACGCGGACCGCTCCCTCATGGAGCCTCAGGTGGCGGAGAAGATCCAGAGACATCGTGAGGTGGTCCGGGCGAGCCCCGATTCCGCGGAGGCCTGGGAGACGCTGGGCATCGTTTTCCAGGCACACGGGCTCACCGAGGAAGCTTCCCGGTGCTATCGAAGGGCCCTCGAGCTCGATCCTGACGAGTTCCGCCCTCAGTACCTGCTCGTTCACGCGCTTCGGGGGTTCGATCGCGAGGCTGCGCTCGCGGAGAGCGCTCGTGCGATCGAGCTTGGCCGCGACTACGCTCCCATCTACGTGGTGCGCGGCGAGATGATCGAAGACAAGAATGAGCTCGACGAGGCCAAGGCGTTGTATCGGAAGGGCCTGGAGCTCGATCCGGAGAACGCCCTGGCGCTCTTCGGCCTCGGCCGGATCGCGATGGGAGAAGATGACGTCGAGGCGGCGCGGCTCCATCTCGAGCGCGCTCGGGAGCTGAGCCCCGAGGCGGGCTCGGTCCACGCTCTGCTCGCCCGGCTCTACCGCCGCCTCGGTGAGAACGACAAGGCGGCGGACGAGGCCCAGCGGGCGTCTCTGGCGAAGGAGCCGATAGGCGTTCAGGACCCGATCCACTTCCGGATGACCCAGGAGTCGGTGACTTCCACGGCAGAGCTCGAGCGTGCGCGGGCGGCCGAGAAAGCCGAGGACTACGCGGCGGCCGAGAGGATCTATCGCGACCTCGTCGCCCTGAGGCCCGAGGACGCCGACATCCGGGCGGGGCTCGGAGACGCGCTCGCGCGCCAGGAGAGAAGGGAAGAGGCGACGCAGCACTACCGCGCCGCCCTCCAGATCGAGCCCGAGCAGGCTGGGGCGCTCTACGGTCTGGCCACGGTCCTGAGCCTCGAGGGGAGCTACGATGAAGCGGTGAGCTACTTCCGAAAGTCTCTCGCGGCTCGGCCCGCCCACGTCCCCTCGCTCTCGAACCTGGCCGGGGTCCTCGCCTTCCAGGGCCATACAGAGGAGGCGTTCACGCTCTATGAAAAAGCCCTCGAGCTCGAGCCCGAGAACGTCCCCACCCATCGAGGGCTTGCCGATCTGTACTTTCGTCAGAAAAGCTACCCGGAGGCTGCTCGTCACTACCTGAAGGTCCTCGAGGCGAAACCGGACCTCGGGGCGGTCCATCTGCAGCTCGGCGCGTCTCTGGCCATGTCGCGCGAGTACCGGGATGCCTGGTCCCATCTCTCGCGGGCGCGGGAGCTCGGTGAGACCGTTCCTCCCGAGCTTTTCGCGGACGTAGAGCGCCGCCTCGCCCCGAGCGAAAGATGATGCGGTTGGCGATCGTCGTCGCGGGAATCGCCGCCCCTCTATCGGCCCAGGAGGCGCCCCTCTTCACCGACATCACCGAAAGCGCCGGGATCCAGTTCGTCCACGACCCGGGCACCGAAGGCAAATTCGCTCTCCCGGAGATCATGGGAAGCGGCGCTGCTTTTTTTGACTTCGACTCCGACGGAGATCTCGACGTCTATCTGGTGCAAGGCGGCCCTCTACCGGGGTCGAAAAAGAAAGAGCGGCAGCCCGACCGCCTCTATCGCCAGGATCGCGGCGGAAAATTCGCGGACGTGACCCGCAACTCTGGGCTCGGCAACACCGGTTACGGAAGCGGTGTCGCCGTCGGCGATATCGACAACGACGGCCTCGTTGATCTGTACGTCGGAAACCACGGACCCGATGTCCTTTATCACAATCAGGGAGGCGGAGTGTTCGCCGACATCACCACCCGCGCCGGAATCGCCGAGAAAGAGTGGAGCGCCTCCGCGGTTTTCTGCGATTACGACCTCGATGGTTATCTGGACCTTTACGTCACACACTACGTGAAAGGCGATCCCAACAAGTCCTGCGTGCGCAAGGACGGCGCACCGGACTACTGCTCTCCCCAGAGCTACTCCTACGATTCGGACGTCCTCTATCGAAACGACGGCGACGGGACCTTCACCGACGTTTCCCGCGAGTCGGGTATCGGAAGCGTTCGCGCCCCCGGGCTCGGAGTGCTGTGCGCCGATTTCACTGCGGATGGGCTCCTCGATTTCTACGTAGCGAACGACGGCGAGGCGAATCTGCTCTGGGAGAACCAGGGGAACGGCAAGTTCCTCGACCAGGCGATCCTCATGGGAGCGGCTTTCGATTCGTTCGGAAGAGCGGAGGCGGGCATGGGGGTGGCGGCGGGGGACATCGAGGGTGACGGCGACCTCGACATTTTCGTGACCAACCTCCAGAACCAGACGAACACCCTCTATATTAACGACGGGAAGCTCGGTTTCGAGGACGCGAGCTCGGCACGGGGCGTGGCGGCGCCCAGCTTGAAGTACACCGGGTTCGGCACCGCGTTTTTCGATTTCGATCACGACGGCGACCTGGACATCATCGGGGTGAACGGGAGAGTGGCATGGGGGCCGCCCCTGCCGGGGGCCAAGATCAGCGAGTACTGGAATCCCTTCGCCGAGCCCAACTTCCTTCTGGAGAACGACGGAAACGGCCACTTTCGGGACATCACTGCCAGGTCGGGAAGCTTCGGTAAGGAAATCGAAGTGAGTCGTGGCCTCGCCCTCGGAGACGTCGACTCCGACGGCGACCTCGACGTTCTCGTCACCAACACCGCGGGCCCGGCGCGCCTCTACCGGAACGACGCTCCCAAGAAAGGACGCTGGCTCCTCGTTCGAGCTCTCGACGGAAAGCGCGACGCCCATGGGGCGGTCGTCACCGTGACCGCCGGGGGAAAAACCTACCTCCGCGTGGCCGATCCGGCGTACAGCTATCTTTCCAGCAACGACCCTCGGGCTCATTTTGGAATCCCCCAGGCGTCCAGGGTAGACGCGATTCTCGTTCGCTGGCCGGGCGGAGGCGAGGAGCGTTTTCCCGGAGGCCCTCTCGACCGCGTCGTCGTCGTAAGAAACGGGGAGGGCCAGGGAGTGGCTCGAAAATGAAGCTCCTACTCTTCGTCCTCGCGCTCTCCGGCGCATCGGGACACGAAAGGATGCTCGCTCTTCTTGCGGACATCCGGGACCGGGCGTCCGAGGAACACTTCTACCTCGGGGGCCGATCGGCTCGCGAGCTGCGGGAAAGCCTCGCAGCGTTGCGACCGGACTCTCCCGAGCTTCTGCGATGGGAGATCCTCGTCAAGCTCGCGGAAGCGGAGCAGGCCCTGGGACACGAACAGGAGGCGATCGACCGGCTGACCGAAGCCTACCGAATCCTTCCGAGGGTGCGGCAAGACATCGCGGAAGACTGGATCCTGACGCTCCTGTTTCGTCTCGGCATGGCCCATCTACGCTTGGGTGAGACCCGGAATTGCTTGGTGATGTCGGAGGAAGCCTGCATTCTTCCCATCCGCGGCGGTGGGATCCACGTCGATCAGGAGCCCTCTCGGGAGGCGATACGGTATTTCGCCGAATGTATCCAGGAAGGCTCGGGGCCTGACTTCTCCGCGCGCTGGTTGATGAACCTGGCGTACATGACCCTGGGAGAGTATCCGGAGAAGGTGCCGAATGAATTCCTGATCCCCCCCGAGAGCTTCGCCTCCGACGAGCCTTTCCCGAGGTTCCGGAATGTGGTCCACAGCGCGGGCGTCGCCACCTTCAGCCTTGCCGGAGGCGCGGTGGCGGAGGACTTCGATCAGGACGGCTACCTCGATCTGCTCGTCTCCACGTTCGATCCCGCGGGACAGTTGCGGCTCTTCATCAATAATGAAGACGGAACGTTCTCGGAGCGGACCGACCAGGCGGGCATCGTCGGCATCTTCGGCGGGCTCAACATGGTCCAGGCCGACTACGACAACGACGGCGACCCCGACGTTCTCGTGGTGAGGGGCGGCTGGATGGGGAAGAAAGGCCGTCACCCTCCTTCGCTCCTCCGTAACAACGGGGATGGCACCTTCACCGACGTCACCTTCGACATGGGGCTGGGGGAGGAGTATTACCCCTCTCAGACCGCCTCCTGGGCCGACTTCGATGGCGACGGGGATCTCGACGTCTACGTGGGACGCGAGACGACGGACGAAGTCCCGGATGCACGCTCGCAGCTTTTCGAGAACCGGGGCAACGGGTTCGTGGACGTGGCAAGAGAAAGAGGCGTCACCAACGGCAGGTTCGCGAAAGCCGTCATTTGGGGTGATTACGACGCCGATGGGCTCCCCGATCTTTACGTCTCCAACATCCACGACGATAACCGTCTCTATCACAACGTGGGAGGAGGCACGTTCGTGGACGTCGCGCGCTCACTCGGTGTCGAAGGCCCGCGGGTGAGCTTCCCCTCCTGGTTCTGGGACTTCGACAACGACGGTGTTCTCGATCTCTACGTGGCGGCCTACGACGCCAGCATCGGGGATCTCGCTGCCTTCCATCTCGGCTTCCCCTACCAGAAGGAGCTGGCGCGCCTCTACCGCGGCGACGGTAAGGGGGGGTTCCGCGACGTAGCTTTAGAGGTGAACCTCAACGAGCCCGTCTCACCCATGGGCTCGAACTTCGGTGACCTGGACAACGACGGTTATCTGGACTTCTACCTCGGGACAGGGTTTCCGCCATACCATGCCCTGATGCCGAACGTGATGTACTGGAACCGCGGAGGCAAGAGATTCTCGAACGTCACCGCGGATGGCGGCTTCGGACATCTCCAGAAGGGCCACGGCGTCGTTTTCGCCGATTTCGACGGCGACGGCGACCAGGATGTCTTCGAGCAGATGGGAGGGTTTTTCGCGGGAGACAGGTTTTTCAGCGCCTTATACGAGAACCCGGGATTCGGGAACCGCTACCTCACGGTTGCGGTCTTCGGCCGCGATTCCAATCGCTCCGGCATCGGGGCACGGCTTCGGGTCCGGGTCGTCGAAAACGGCGAGAGCCGCGACGTCTACAAACACGTGAACAGCGGTGGCTCGTTCGGCGCCAATCCCTTCCGCCAGACCCTGGGACTCGGAAAAGCCGATCGAATCGAAGTCCTGGAGGTCGTCTGGCCTCGCTCAGGCGTGCGACAGGAATTCCGCGACGTTCCTCTCGACGCTTCCGTCCAGATTCTCGAAGGCTCGGACGAGCTACGGCTCGTTGTTGCGCCTCGCGAGGGATCCCGTTAATCTACAGCCCATGGGCGCGAAGTTCTTGAAAAGTCTGCTGTTCTTGTGCGTCGCCACCCTTGGTTCGGCCGACGAGCGCCTCGATCGGCTTCCTCCGGAGTACCGGAAGTGGATCGAGGAAGAAGTCGGCTATATCACCACCGACATCGAGCGGGAGGTCTTCCTCGATCTAACCACCCGTGAAGAGCGCGACCGGTTCATCGAGGCTTTCTGGGCGCGACGCGATCCCGATCCCGCCACCCTCGACAACGAGTTCAAAATCGAGCACGAAAGCCGTCTCGACTACGCCAACCGGATCCTGGGCCGGGAGTCCACCCGACCCGGCTGGAAGACGGACCGAGGCCGGTACTGGATCATTCTGGGCAAACCCATGGAAATCCAGCGGTACGACGGCTACAACGAGGTGGTGTCGATAGAAATCTGGTTCTATATTGGCGATCCGGGCATCGGCCTTCCCGCGCGCTTCAACTTGACGTTCTTCAAGGAGAACGACCTCGGCGAATACCAGCTCTACGATCCCCTCGGCGATGGTCCTGAGCGTCTCCTGCGGATGGGATATGCGAGTCAGGCTTTTCAGATCGAGCAACATCGGGCGGTGGATGCTCTGGAAATGGTCTCCATGGATCTGGCCCGGGCCTCCCTGACCATCGATCTGACCGAGATGAGCTCCGGCTTCCTCGCGGCGCGCAATACGATCCAGCCGTTGGAGATGCGAGTGCGGCCGGCTTCGAACGTCCAGCGTGTGCTGGTGGACATAGAGAACGCGCCCAAGCGAAGGATCGACACCGACTACTTGAAGGGCTACCGCCAGTTTGGGGACAGGGTCACCGCCGACTACTCGTTCCGCTTCTTCTCGAGCCGGAGCACGTTCGCCGTGCTCTACGGCCCTGGCGACACGCCGTTTCTCCACTACGCGTTCGAGATCGACCCCTCGGATTTCACGTTCGAGCACGACGACGACCGCACCCGGTATTACACGACCGTCGAAGTCGATCTCGAGGTGCGGGACGCGCAGGGACGCGTGGTGGCTTATGACGTGAATCAACCGCTCCTGCAGCTGAGCGGGGGCCAATTCGAGCAAGCGAAGCGCTATCCCATGGCGTATCGCGATAACTACCCTCTGCTCCCGGGGAAGTACCAGGTCAGCGTCATTCTCAAGAACCTTGCCACCAAGGACTACACCGCGGCCGAGGCAGAGATCGACGTGTCCGCCGTCGAGCAGGGAAAAGCCGCGCTCAGCGATCTCGTACTTGCCTACGACCACGAAGCGTCACTTGCGAGCGGCACCGCCCATCGCACCTACCAGGCGGGGGGAGTGGAAGCCTATCCCGCGGTCGAGAATACATTCTCCATCGGCTCGACGGTCCATGCCTTCGTCCAGACCCTGGGGGTCGACGACGGGAGCCAGGTGCGGTTCCGTGTCCTCGGTGGGGAATCGGCGGTTTCGGAAGAGCTCGGTCAGTCCGCCGACGGAGTGGCGCTGAAGGAGATATCACTCCTTGGTTTCGAAAGCGGGTTCTATACCATCGTGGCCGAGCTTCTCGATACGTCGGGAACGGTCCTAGCGACCCGGAGCGCGCCCTTGACGGTAAGCCCGCTCAACGCCGTCGCCCGGCCCGCGTTCGTTTACCGCCACAGCTTCAACACCGACGTTCCCGGGCTTGTCGACATGACCATCGGCAACCAGCTCATGGCGTCAGGAAACGTCGAAGCGGCGGAAGCGAGGATCGAGAAAGCCGTCGAAGCGAATAATCCCAGCCTGCCCATGGCGAGATGGCGGCTGGCGACGATCGCGCTCTATTCGCAGAAAGCCGATCGCGCGCTCGAGTTGCTGGCTCCGATCGAGAAAGACTTCCCGAACGAGTACGAGGTCGTGGAGGGGCTCGCCTTCTCGTACTACATCAAGAAGGATTACGCCCGCGCCAGGGACTACTTCGAGCGCTCGACGACCATCCGCGTGCCCGACACCACGCTTCTCAACGCGCTCGGCGACTGTTACGAGCGGCTCGGGGACGCCGAGAAGGCAAAAGAGCTGTACCAGCGCTCCCTCGAACTGAACCCGGAGCAGGGTGGAGTGCGCGCGCGGCTCTTGGGGCTGACCACGGGCGCGCATTAAGACTACCGAGTAAATCGGCGGCCCACCGGGAACCCATGGAACGCCTGCAGCTTTGGTCGGTCCCGTTCCTGGCTCTGGTGGTCCTTCTTCCGCTCGGCTGCGGTCCCGGAGGGCAGAAGAGCCCGACCCTCGGCGACGGCAACCGATCCGTGCCGCCGCGGGGAGACCGCATCGACTTCCTCGAGAAGATCCCCATCGGGGATGGACCCGGAGATTCACCTCCCTGGATCACGCACCTCGTTGTCGTCGATCTTGATGAAAACGGTCTCCTGGATGTGGTGCTCACGGATGCCACGCTCAATCAAGTTCGCTGGATCCGGCAGGGACCGCCCGGAACATTCCAGGAACGGCAAGTGGGCTCGGTCGTAATCGCCCCCGCGCACGTGACGGCGAGCGACGTGGACCGGGACGGCGATCTCGATCTCCTCGTCGCCGAGATGGGACAGATCCTGCCGTCGAACGCCAGGATCGGCTCGGTCACCGTCCTCGAGAACCAGGGGGACGAGACTTTCGTGAGCCGGGTGCTCCTCGAGAACGTGGCTCGGGTCACCGATGTCCAGCCCGGCGACTTCGACGCCGACGGCGACGTAGATCTGGCGGTGGGCCAGTTCGGGTACGACGACGGCGAGATTCAATGGCTACGGAACCTCGGCGGATTTCGCTTCGAGGGCCGAAAGCTCCTGAGCCTGCCAGGGACGATCCACGTTCCCGTGGCCGACATGGACGGAGATGGGGATCTCGATATCACCGCCGTGGTCTCGCAAACGTGGGAGCAGGTCTACGTCTTCGAGAACGACGGCGCCGGAAGCTTCACCTCCCGAGTCGCCTACGGCGCCCCCAACGAAGACTTTGGGAGCAGCGGAATCTCGCTCATCGATCTCGACCGGGACTCGGATCTCGATGTCCTCTACACCAACGGTGACGCCTTCGATTACGTTCCCTCCCTTCCACGACCGTGGCACGGAGTGCAGTGGCTCGAGAACCGGGGCGGGCTCCAGTTCGAATACCACCGAATCGGCGACTTCCCCGGTGCGTACTCGGCCCGGGCCATCGACGCCGACCTCGACTTGGACCTCGACGTCTTTGCCGTGAGCCTTTTCGCCGACTGGGGCGACCCTGCCTCTCAATCGATCGTCTGGTTCGAGAACGACGGGCGCCAGAGCTTCACCCTGAGGGACATCGACTCGTCACCGACTCACCTGGTCGTTCTCGACGCCGGGGATCTCGACGGTGACGGGAGGCCCGATCTCGTGAGCGGCGGGCTCTACTCCCACGAGCCCTTCGATCGCGTGGGCCGGATCACGTGGTGGCGGAACCGCTGGGACGAGCAGCGCTGAAGACTCTCGCCGGGGGCTGCGCCCTGACCTTGGCGCTCCTTGGCTGTCGCGATGCTTCCGATAGGCTCCCCCCGCTCCCGGGCTTCAGGAGCCAGAACCAGGCGTCTGTCTCCGAGTTTCGTGAGGCCGATCGGCGGGCGCGCGCGAGCCCCTCCTCGCCCGACGCCGTGGGGGCGCTCGGCATGCTCTACCACGCCTACCAGTTCCTCGGTGAGGCGCGGCACTGCTACGAGATTGCGCGAGAGCTGGCACCGGACGAATTTCGTTGGATCTATTACCAGGGAAAGTTGGAGAAAACCGCCTTCAACTACGAGGCGAGCGAGGCTCTCTTCCGTCGCGCCCTGGAGATGAAGCCGCAAGACGCCGAGCTCTGGGCTGAGCTCGGTGAGCTATACGTTCTGTGGGCCCGTCGTGGTGACGCCGCGGGGCCGTTGGCGAAGGCTCTCGAGCTCGACCCGCTTCAGCCGACAGCAGCTCTGGCGAAGGCGCGTCTTTTGTCCACAGAGCAGAAATGGCGAGACGTCATCGCGGTTCTCACGCCTCTCATAGAGCGACATCCAAGGCTATCCGCGGCCCACCGGTACCTTGCCGCCGCCTACGGCGCCCTCGGCGTCGAGGGAAAACGCGCGTTCCATCAAGAGCAGGGAGAGTACGGGACGGCCGTCGAAAGCGGGATGATGCGGGAGCTCGATGACCTCGCCGTTGCCGCAATCCTGGACGGCGATCCCGCGCGAGGCCCGGAGATACTTCAGGGGAAGTGCGCCCGATGCCACAATAGCGATCGGATCTATCGAAATGACGAGGATCGTCTCTGGTGGGCGCGGACGGTTCGGCGCATGCAACGGCAGGCTGGCTGGGACTGGTTGACGGACGAGGAGGCGGCTTCGGTGGTGGCATATCTTGCTGGGAGGAGCTGACGCACTCCAGTCCAATGCTCCTCAGCGCAGCAGTCCAGGCGATTCAGGGAAGGGGTAAAGTCGGTTCCTAAGTGGATTCCTTCTGGAAAGAGACGGTCCAGGGTAGGCGTAGCGGCGCTTTCTCCCATGGGACTATTGACGCAAGGCCCCCTCAACAGTAGATTCATAGTCTGAGGACTATTTCGATTACTATCGATGAAGAGACGCTCGGGCTAAATTCGGTTTGACTTTCTCGCGTTGATGTTCAAAAGCAAGCTGACGGGTTTTGTTTCCACGCTCGGCAGTGCGAAGCTGCGGGAGAACGGCTGCCCTTCTCGCGGCGCTCGAGCTGTCGCAAGCGCCGCCCAATGAGAGAAGGTCGCGTGTCGTCCGGTCGTATCGCTCACCGCCTTGATTGCTCGTCATCTATCCTGTTTCAAGACGCCGGCTGCGACGCCTCGATCGGAGTGACCAGCGTTCCGATTCCCTCGATCTCGATCGAGACCACGTCGCCCGGCTTCAGAAACTCCGGGGGCTTACGCCCCGCGCCGACGCCGTCGGGGGTGCCGGTGGCGATCACGTCGCCTGGGTAGAGCGTGAGTATGTTACTGATGTGGTACAAGAGGTGCCGGCTGTCGTAGATCAGATCCTTGGTGTTTCCGTCCTGGACCACGCGGTCGTTTACCTTGGTCACGATCCTCAGGTTCGCGTGGTTCGGCAGGAACTCGATCGGCGTGATGTAGGGTCCCATGGGCGCTCCGCGGTCGCGGCTCTTCCCCGAGAACCAATCGGGGCCCTGAAATATGGGGTTGTCGCGCTTCTGTCTCCCGCGGTCGCTCACGTCGTAGACCACGGTGAAACCGAAAACGTAGTCGAGGGCGTTCTCGTTCGGGACTTCACGGGCGGGCTTTCCGATCACGATTCCGAGCTCTCCCTCCCAGTCAATGCTGTCTCGGCCTTTGGGAATGAAATAGGGCTCGCCGGTGCCGATGATGCAAGAGCGCGGGGACTTCGCGAACAGAAACGGGAAGTCGGTCTCGGTGTCGACGTTTACCGCGGTATTCATTTCCGCCGCGTGGGATTGGTAATTCGCTGCCGCCATCAAGAGATTCCAGGGATACTGGATGGGTGCCTCGATCCTGGCCGACCCCGTGTCCTTGGCGAAAGCCAGGCCGTCCGTTTTGCCGTTGAAGAAGTTCGCCATCTGGTAGAGGCGCGGTTTCACCCGATCGTAGCTCTCGATGAGCGCCCGCATCTCGGTCGGAATCTCGAGGGCGGGGAGCCCCGCCTCGCGAACGAGGTGCTCGTTGGCTGCCCCGATGTCGAGAATCGTCTCTCCGAGAACGAGGCCGACGCGACCCTCGTAAGTCGCGAGCTTGAACGGGGTCTCGGGCCTGTCGGAAACCGCGGTCTGGGCGGCCCCGCAGCCCATTGCAAGAAGAGCCAGGATCGCAGCAAGGCTTCTAGATCTCATCGAGTGTCCTCCTGATGCGGAGGCAGTATAATCACGCCCGCCATGAAATGTAATCCTCCGCTCCCCGGACGCTGTACCGCCCCCCCTACTTCTTGCGCTCGCGTGTGACGCGCTCGGCCAGGAAGATCTTCATGAGGGACTGATAAGGAACGTCCCTTTGATTGGCAAGTACCTTGATTTCGGCCAGTAGAGTTTCCGGTATCCTGAGGGAGATGGTTCTGGTGGTTGGTTTCAAGTTGGGAAAGACCACTCTTCTAGCCTTGCTGAGATCGAAGTAGTCCGCGGAATCGTGCACGAGCCAGAAGTTCCTCTCAGCGGATTCCGACTCGAATGCGGGTAGCGCTTTTCGTTTACGATTCGCTTTCTTCATAGTAACGGTGCCGTTCGGCCCTGGTTTGATCTCGTGCCGAGACGACGCGGGTCAAGGCGCCGCGGACGGTGAAGACCACAAGAAGCTCTCGAGCGGAGTTGGTTCTACCGAGCAGATAGAAACGGTCCTCGATCTCCGAGTGCGATTCGTCATAACTCGATCCTCGTTCCAGCGGCTGAACACCGGGGATAAGATGCGAAGCTCCGAAGTTGGCCAGGCTTCGTCAGCTTCATCCCCTTGTTCGGCGGCCCCACCGATTACTCTCGTACACGCGCCAGGTTCATCCTGATTCGAGCCAGCGCGTCCAAGCAGGCCTTTCGTTCAGCTGCGAGCGAAGGAACGGCCACCTTCGTGACCGCGTGTTCGCGCGCTTCGACCAAGACAAGAGGGAGGATGACTGGCATGGGCCGCTCGTCCGATCCATAGTTACCGCAGGCGGACGTTGCAGAGAACGCCCCCCTTGCGAACGAGCGTGAGGACGCCGACAGGCTTTCTCGGCAGAGCATCCTGAATCGCGATATCGAGCCCTTCAGATGCCGCGCCGTCCGACACTGGGCGCAACTCCTGGGCGACCCGGAGCCATCCAGCACCGCCGGTCCCAATCCCGTTCAGCAGCGCCCCCTCGGTCGCCCGATTTTCAAATAGGCGCCTGACTGCCTTATCAGCACCCTCGGTCCGGATCATCTCGCGGACCGCGCTGGCAGCGAGCCGTGGCTGGCCCGCGCTCGCGGGACATAGGCCACAGGCGAAGAACATCGCTGTCCCTCTGTGCCTACCCAGGGTCCGCCGAACGCCTTGTTGGGCAGCTTACTTGCGAGCGTGGACCGGTTCCGGAGCTGCCGGTGCGCCACGCAACAGACCTTCTGTGCTGAGATCCTCGTCAATGTCGGGCCAGTGAAGGCCGTATCCCGCACCGCTGACTTTCCAATTCGACCGCTGCTCAGAAGTTGCCTCCAGGAGTATTGGATACCATGCCAACGGAACTACAATGGTGCGTCCATCAATGAGATCGACTGAGATCGTGTCTCCAGTGAAATGAACGTCCTTGACTCGCTCGCCGGCTTTAACGTCCGAACCGTGCATACCATTTCTCCAAAAGTGTCGACTCGTTTTCCTTCAACATTCGTTGAATTTTTCGAAGTTCAACTGGACTGAA
>CAZKNR010000300.1:0-1569 GCA_964553925.1 uncultured Acidobacteriota bacterium | reverse complement strand
CCGGCGACGACGTTGAGAAGCGACGTCTTCCCGCAACCGCTCGGACCGACGACGGCCACGAACTCGCCCTCCTCGACGGAGAGCGAAACGTCGGAAAACGCGGGAACGTCTCGGGCCTCGCGCTCGAGCCGGTACTTCTTCGAGACCCGGTCCATCGTGAGCTTCGGCACCGGATCAGCGCCCGAACGCCAGCTGGGCCTTCTTTTCCTGCTCCGCGCGGACCGAAGGGCCGAACACCGTCTCGAAGAACCCCGCGCGAACCAGGCGATCGACGGTGCTTCGATCGATGACCGTTCGGAAGTCGAATTTCTTCATCTGGGCCGCGACCGAAGCGTCCGCCTGATCGATCACGGACTCGACCGCGCCCGCGAGCACGTACGGAACGCGCTCGAACGCTTGGACCTGGAAGTAGCGGTCGTACACCCGTTCGATTTCGACGGGGTCCTGGCGGTCGTTGGCCACGTACGCCTTCACCGCGAAGGCTTTGTCCGTATAGAACCGCTCGATCGCTTCGGCGTGGGCCTTGATGACGCGCTCGGGGAGCGTGGGGTTCTTCTCTATCTCGCTCTTCTTGAACAGGTAGACGGTCGTGACGTAGATGTCGTCGTAGTCGGCGAGGTTCGCGAGGTTCTTGTATCCCGCATCCTCGAGCTTGAACGAGGACGGCGGAGTCAGGAGCGTCGCGTCGACGCGGCCGGCGGCGAGCGCCGTCGCCCGCCCGTTGACATCCGTGCCCACGGGGATCCACTGCACGTCGCGGGCGGTGAGTCCGAACTCTTCGAGAAGCGAGACGGTGTAGTGGTACGGAGTGTCGCCAATCCGGCTCACTCCCAAACGCTTGCCCTTCAGGTCACGGACGCTCGCAATGTCTTTTGCGCCCAGGAGCGCGAACATCCCCTTGTTGAGCGAGCTTCCGACCGCGATGAGAGATCCGTCCCTGGAGCTAGCGAGCATCGAAGGCTCGAGTCCGTAGTTCGCCATCTGGGCCTCACCCGAGACGAGCATCGCGACGCAGGCAGGGTGGACGCCGAACACCACGGTGACGTTCAGGCCGTACTTCTGGTAGTAGCCGCCCTCCTTCGCCAGGAACATCGGCCACGAAGCGCCGCTCCGGGTGGGATAGCAGATGGTGATCTCCTCGGCATTCGCCGATGCCGCCAGGAGAAGAAAAGCGATGATGATTCGGATCATGAGCCGCTCGATTCCAGGAGCCGCTTCACTATATCAACGGCGTTCGTCTTGTCGTATCGCTGATAGACCGCGGCGATGATGGTGGCAGGGTCGCCGGAGTGCAGGCGCTCGTAGAGCTGCTGGCGTCCGCCAAAGGAGTCACCGGTCAGCTCCCAGGCCAGGCGGCAGAGCTTCGCCCGATCGATCGAGGAGAAATCCTTGCCCCGTCCATAGAGATCGAGAAGCGGCTCGAGCTCGGGAACCCGGAAATCCTCCGCCGTCGGCACGAAGATGAGAGAGCTCGTGCCGAGGTGCTCGAGGATGCTGACGAGCCGCTCCGACACCAGCGCGATGAAGGCGCGCTGGTGAATGAGCGAGCCCGGCGCCACGTGTCCTCCC
>CAZKNR010000299.1:0-37851 GCA_964553925.1 uncultured Acidobacteriota bacterium | reverse complement strand
TCCACCATGCTGATGAAGGCCGCGGACACCAGAAGCTTGTCCGCTACCGGGTCCAGCATGATGCCGAGCGTCGTGACCTGCTTGCGGCGGCGTGCGAGGTACCCGTCGAGCCAGTCGGTGAGCGCCGCCACCGCGAAGATCGCCGCCCCGATGAGCTCCCATCGTTCGGTCCGGGTCAGAAGGACCACTACCAGAATCGGGACGAGGAAGATTCGGCTGAGGGTCAGCCCGTTCGGCAAGTTCGGAAGGGTCATCAGGACAGCGACAATTTACGGCTCAACTCGATGGCGCTGGTCAATGGACCTGGTCATTGGCGCTGGTCGAGGTCATGCGGATCGAAAAATCGAAGTATGTGGCGTCCCTGAAAGAAAGTCCAATCTTCTATCAGTGCTCGCCTCGCTCTTCGCTCGGCTCGCTCCCCTCGCTCCTCGCTCGGGGAGGATGGGGCCCTTCCGCCGACGCCTTGCGAAGGCGGGCCGGGCCCCGTGATGATACTCTTATCGGCCGAAATGAACGCCGTCATTCTCGCGGGTGGAAAGGGCACGCGGCTCCGGCCGCTGACACTCCATACGCCGAAGCCGATCGTCCCCATTCTCACCCGTCCGTTTCTCGCGCTCCAGATCGAGCTCCTCAAGAAGACCGGGATCGAGGAGATCGTCCTCTCCCTCTCCTACCAGCCGCGCCGAATCGAGGAGATTTTCGGCGACGGGAGCGAGCTCGGCGTCAGAATCCACTACACGATGGAGCCTGAGCCCCTCGGCACCGCGGGCGCTGTGAAGAACGCCGAAGCGTTTCTCTCGAACCGAACGGTGGTTTTCAACGGCGACGTCCTGAGCGATCTGGATCTGACCTCGGTTCTGAGGTTCCACGAAGAGGCAGGGGCCAAAGCGACGATCGTGCTCACCCCGGTCGCCAACCCTTCCGCCTACGGGCTGGTCGAGACCGACGACCTCGGCCGCGTGCGGCGCTTCCTCGAAAAACCCAGCTACGACGAGATCACCTGCGACACCATCAATGCCGGGGTCTATATCCTCGAGCCCGAGCTCATGGAGTACATCCCGAAGAGCTCGAACTATTCGTTCGAGCGCGGCTTCTTCCCTCACCTGCTGCAAGAGGCGGTCCCGTTTTACGCCTACGTGCACCGCGGCTACTGGATCGACATCGGGACGCCGGAGAAATACCTCAAGGTGCATCGGGACATCCTCTCGGGAGTCCTCCCCTTCCAGGGCTTTCATCCCAACGCGGGCGGGACTTACGTGGACCCCGAGGCCACGGTCGAGGCGGGAGCTCGCCTGACCGGTCCCGCGTACATCGGCGCGGGAAGCGTGGTGAAGTCCCGGGCGCTGATCGAGCCGTACGCTGTCGTCGGCCCGAACTGCCGGATTGAAGAAGGAGCGACGGTCTCGGACTCCGTGTTGTGGTCGAACGTGCGCATCGGCGAGGAGGCTCGCGTCGACGGCGCGCTCCTCGGCCGGAGCGCTCACATCGGACACCACTCGGTCGTGGGCCGCGGCGTCGTCCTCGGCGACAAATCGGTCATCACCGATTACAGCCGCATCGCGCCTTCGAGACAGGACTAGCCCGCCGCTCTACTAGAATCTGCCGTCAGGCCGCGATATACTCTGCTCCCGAATGCATGAGCGGGCGTAGCTCAGTTGGTAGAGTACAAGCTTCCCAAGCTTGGTGTCGCGGGTTCGAATCCCGTCGCCCGCTCCATTTAACTGGAACCAGAGGAGGCCCCCGTGGGATTGTTTGGTGGAAAGCCTGATAACAGCCCGAGCGCTCCCCCGGCTCCTGTCCGGGAGCGGCGCGAAACGACTTCTTCAACGAGTTCTTCGACGAGATCACCCGAAGCGCCGACGGTGATTGGCAAGGACACCGTCATCAAGGGCGAGCTTCGGAGCTCGACGGACATGCTCATCGAGGGCAAAGTGGAAGGCGAGATCCACGGCACCCAGGTCATCGTGGGCGAGAGCGGCGACGTCCAGGCTCGCATCGAGGCCGAGGTGCTCACGGTGCGAGGGACGGTCCGCGGCGACTGCGCGGGTTCGAAGAAAGTCGAGATCACCGCAACGGGCAAGGTATACGGCAACATCGCTTCGCGCGCGATCGTCGTCGCCGAGGGAGCGACGTTCCGGGGCGCGAGCAAGATGGCGCAGGCGGATCCGTCGAAGCCGGAAGATCGGCCGGATTCGGCCCGCGAAACCGCCCCCGCCGCGGCGGGAGTCCCCGCCCCGAACCTGAGCTCCACGACCGCGACCTGACTCATGAAGATCGGAACCGTCAAAGAGATCAAGGACAACGAGTATCGCGTCGGGCTCGTGCCCGGCGGGGTCAAGACCCTTACCTCGGCGGGACACGAGGTCGTAGTCGAAAGCGGCGCCGGCGCCGGCAGCGGCATTTCGAACGACGACTACCAGGCGGCGGGGGCGATCATCCTGGCGACGGCCGACGAGGTCTTCGCCGGAGCCGAGATGATCGTCAAAGTGAAGGAGCCGCTCGCCCAGGAAGTGGCGAAGCTCCGCGAGGGCCAGATCCTCTTCACTTACCTCCACCTCGCGCCGATGAGGGAGCTGACCGAATCGCTCCTCGCTCGGGGCGTCATCGGAATCGCCTATGAGACCATCACCGCGGAGGATGGAACCCTTCCCCTTCTCACCCCGATGAGCGAAGTCGCCGGGCGTATGGCGATTCAGGAGGGCGCGCACTACCTCGAGAAAGCCGAGGGAGGGCTCGGCATTCTCGTAGGCGGAGTCCCGGGCGTTCCCCGGGGAGAGATCGCGATTATCGGCGGCGGCGTCGTGGGGCTGAACGCGGCCAAGATGGCAGTCGGCCTCGGCGCGCACGTGACCGTTCTCGACAAGAGCCTTCCGCGAATGCAGTACCTCGACGACATCTTCGGAGGGCGCATCACGACGCTGATGTCCAATCCCATCACCATCCGCGAAAGTGTCGTCCGCGCCGATATGGTGGTCGGCGCGGTCCTCATTCCCGGAGCCTCGGCGCCGAAGCTCGTGACCCGCGACATGGTGCGCCAGATGAAGCACGGCGCCGTCATCGTCGACGTGGCCGTCGACCAGGGAGGCTGTTTCGAGACCACCCGCCCGACGACCCACAGCGATCCCACCTACGTCGTCGACGGCGTCGTCCATTACTGCGTCGCCAACATGCCCGGCGCCGTTCCGCGGACCTCTACTTTCGCTCTCACCAACGTCACCCTTCCGTACGCCCTCACCATCGCGACCAAGGGAGTGGTTCAGGCGGTGCGCGACGACGCCTCGCTTCGGGCGGGAGTCAACACCTACAAGGGCCGGCTCACGTCGGACGCGGTGGCCGCATCCCAGGGAAAAGAACCGACGCCGGTCGGCCAGCTGTTGTAGCTTGCGATTCCGTTTTCTCGTCGACGAGCCGAGCGAGGGCGCCTTCAACATGGCTGTCGACGAAGCGCTTTTTCTTTCCGCGAGCGAGCCCTCTGGAGTGACTACCGTCCGGCTCTACGGCTTCGACCCGCCCACGGTGAGCTTCGGCTGGCGACAGAGTCTGGAGGAGGCGGTCGATTCCGAGTCTTGTCGCGAGCTCGGAGTCGGCTGGGTGCAGAGGCCCACGGGCGGCCGGGCTCTCCTTCACCAGTACGAGCTTACATACAGCGTTGCCTCCCCCGTCGGAGGCGTATTTCGAGGCTTCGGAGTCCGGGCCCTGTACGATTCGGTGAGCGCGGTCGTCCGCCGCGCGCTCACGATGCTTGGGGTCGCACTCGATCCGGCCGAGCCCGGCGAAATCCGCTCCCGCGAGCCCGCGCTCCACGTTCCCTGCCTGGCTCTCAAAAGCCTCCACGAGATCACCTCGGGCGGCCGCAAGGTCGTCGCGAGCTCCCAGCGGCGCGGGCGGCGGGCATTCTTGCAGCACGGGTCCATCCTGAGACGCGTCGATGCCGGCCTCTGGGCGAGGGTCGAGCCCCAAGGCAGGCCAGCCGCCTCGCTTCGAGCGGTCGGGATCGACGAGCTGACGCCGGAGCCAGTGTCCCGGGAGAAACTGGTCTCGTCGCTCCGGCTCTCTTTCGAAGAGCTCTTCGACGGCAAGGCAGCGCCCGAGGAGCTGACCCGCTTCGAGCTCGAGCAGATCCCGGAGCTGCGAAGAAAATATCTTAGTACTTCGCTCCTTTAAGGAAATCCAACACAAGGTCCATCCGTGAGGTTGACAACGCGGAAGCCGTTTGGTACAAAAGATTTAGCGTCTCAGCCGCAGATCGAGCGCCCATCGAGCGAAACCCCGGTGTTTGCCTGCGGCGCTAACAATTCGACGACATCCGAACCATGGATTCCGCGCTAATCGATAGTCGCAGCCGGGAGATCTTGGAGCAGACCGTCCATCTGTTCATCACCACCGGTGAGCCCGTCGGCTCGCGCACGCTCTCGAAGTTGAACTCGCAGGGCCTCTCTCCCGCGACGATCCGGAACATCATGTCGGATCTCGAGGGCATGGGTTTCCTCTACCAGCCCCACGCTTCCGCAGGAAGGGTCCCGACGGACCGCGGCTATCGGTTCTACGTCGGAACCCTCATAGGCGGACAGGGTCTTCCGGCGGCGGATGAGCACTTCATTCGCGAGCATATTCGGCCTTCCGACGGGGGCCTCCCCGAGCTCATGCGCCGGACGTCGCGCCTCCTCTCGAACATGACTGGCATGGTGGGTTTCGTCATCGGCCCCGACTTCAGCCATAGCGTCCTCCGCCACGTGGACTTCGTGCGGCTCGCCCCCAGGCGAATCCTGGTGATGCTGGTCTCGAGCGCCGGCCAGGTGATCCACCGCGTCGCCGAGATCCCGGAGGACCTGGGCGGCGAGGACCTGGCACAGTGCGCCCGCTACCTCGAGGAGCAGTTCAACGGGTTTACTCTCATCGAGGCACGGGAGGTGCTGCTTCTCCGGATGAAAGAGCTCGAGCTGGTCGTCAACCGGCTGGTCAAAAACGCGCTCAGCATCGCCGAAGCCGCCTTCTCCGAGCGGCCCGCGGCGGAGGTGCACCTCGAAGGCACTTCGCGGATGCTGGGCGAGCCGGAGTTCGTGAAGAACGTCGATCGAGCGCAGCAGCTATTCGCCACTCTCGAAGAGCGGCACCGGCTGGTCAGCATCCTGAACGCCTGCCTCGAAGGAGCCGGACTCCAGATCGTGATTGGCTCCGAAGCGCATGTCCCGGATCTCGAGGGTATCTCCCTCATCGGAGCCCGTTACAGCGACGGCGATAAGGAGCTCGGCGCGATCGGCATCATGGGCCCGACGCGCATGGAGTATGCCCGGCACATCTCCGTGGTCGATTGCATCGCGTGCTCGCTTTCGGCGGCCATTACCGAGGTCGGCGGCAACGGGCCGAATCATTGAGTTTTCTGAGCACTTATTTCTAATCGAGAAGCTCGAGAGCGGGCGAGGGCCTCGTTTCCTTCCGAAGGAAAGAGGCGTACGGGACGAGCATTCCATGTCGAGAAGAAAGAGGAAGGATTTGACCGAAGTCGAAGTCGAAGCGCCGGAGGAACCGGTGGCACCCGAAGCACCCACCGTCGCCTCCGTGCCCTCTGTTGAAGCGGAAGCGCCTCTGAGCGAGAACGCGACCGCGGAGAGGGCCTTTGACTCCGAGGTCGAGCGCCTTCAGAGAGAGGCGAGCGAGATGCGGGATCTCGCCCAGAGAAAGCAGGCGGAATTCGAGAACTACCGCAAACGCATGGAGCGCGAAAGGCTCGAGCTCGCGCGCTACGCGGGCGCCGACGTCGTGAAGGAAGTCCTTCCGGTGCTCGATAATCTGGCGCGTGCGCGAACCTACGCCGCCGGCTCGTCCGAAGAGCAGCTCAAGGACGGGGTCGCGATCGTCCATCGCCAGCTCGAGGAGATCCTCGCGCGAATGGGTCTCACGGAGGTCGAAAGCCAAGGAAAGGCGTTCGACCCCCACATTCACGAGGCAGTGAGCCAGCTCGAGACCGTGGAGCACCCGGAGGGCACGGTCCTGGAAGTCTTTCAGAAGGGCTATCTCTTCAAGGATCGCCTGCTGCGGCCGGCCATGGTGAGCGTGGCCCGGGCGCCTTCGGGCGGCCCAGATCGGGACGGGACCGACCCGGCTTCTGAAGACGAAAGCGAAGCCGTCGGGAAGTCCGATTGAGAGCAGCCGATTGAGAGCAGCCGATTGAGAGCAGAAGGAGCACGCCATTGAGCAAGGTCGTCGGAATCGATCTCGGCACCACGAACTCCTGCATCGTGGTCATGGAAGGCGGCACCCCTCAGGTGATCCCCAACCAGGAAGGGGCCCGCACCACGCCTTCGATCGTGGCCTTCACCAGCAAGGGGGAGAGGCTGGTGGGGCAGATCGCGAAGCGCCAGGCCCTCACCAACCCGCAGAACACCGTCTACGGAGTGAAGCGGTTGATCGGGCGGCGCTTCAATTCACCCGAGGTGCAGCATTCCTCGAAAGTGCTTCCCTACCAGATCATCGAGGCCGCGAACGGGGACGCCCACCTCCAGATCGACAACCGGGTCTACAGTCCGCCGGAGATCTCGGCGATCGTCCTCCAGAAGCTGAAGGCGGCTGCCGAGGACTACCTGGGCGAGCCGGTCGAGGAAGCGATCATCACCGTTCCCGCATACTTCAACGACTCCCAGCGCAATGCCACCAAGGACGCGGGAACCATCGCCGGACTGAAAGTGCAGCGCATCCTGAACGAGCCGACGGCGGCCTCCCTCGCCTACGGCATGATCGAAAAGAAATCCGGGAAGGTCGCGGTCTACGACCTGGGCGGAGGAACGTTCGACGTCTCGATAATGGAGCTAAATGACGGGATCTACCAGGTGCTCGCGACCGGGGGAGACACCTACCTCGGGGGCGAGGACTTCGATCAGCTCATCATCAATTGGCTGGTGGAGGAGTTCCAGAAGGAGAACGGAATCGACCTCCGGGGCGACCGCATGGCGCTCCAGCGGCTGAAAGAGGCAGCGGAGAAGTCCAAGTGCGAGCTCTCGACCCAGCCTCAGGCGGAGATCGTGCTCCCCTTCATCTCCGCGAACCAGAGCGGTCCCAAGCACCTGAACACCGTCCTCACCCGCACCAAGTTCGAGCAGATGATCCAGCCCCTTCTCGATCGCACGGTGAAGCCCTGCGAGGACGCCATCAAGGATTCAGGCCTGAGCAAGCAGGAGATCGACGAGGTCATCCCCGTCGGCGGCCAGACCCGGACTCCCAAGGTACTCGAGACCATCAAGAAGATCTTCGCCAAGGAGCCCAACCGCAGCGTCAACCCCGACGAGGTGGTCTCCATCGGCGCCGCCATCCAGACCGGCATCCTCCAGGGCGAGGTGACGGACCTCGTCCTCCTCGACGTCACGCCCCATACGCTCGGCATCGAGACCAAGGACGGGACGTTCACCCCGCTCATCGAGCGCAACTCGAACATCCCCACGAAGAAGAGCCGAATTTTTACCACCGTCACCGACAACCAGACCAAGGTCGAGGTCCACGTGCTCCAGGGCGAAGCCAACGTGGCTCACGATAACACCTCGCTCGGCAAGTTCATGCTCACCGACGTCGCCCCCGCCCCCAAAGGCGTTCCCCAGATCGAAGTCACTTTCGAGATCGACGTGAACGGCATCGTCCAGGTCACGGCGCTCGACCAGGCGACGGGCCGCCAGCAGAACATCACCGTTCGCGCGGCGAGCGGCCTGACCCAGTCGGAAGTGGACAAGGCGCGCACCGAGACCGACAAGCAGGCCAAGCGCGAAGACGGCATGCGCCAGCGCGACAAGGTCACCGCCCAGCTCCAGGGACTCATCCAGAGCACGCGCAAGACCTACGAGCTCCTCCACGCGAAGCTCACCGAGCAGGAGCGCACCCAGACCACGACCGCGCTAAGCAAGGCGGAGCAGACGCGGGAAGGCTCTCTCGAGGACCTCCAGACCGCTCTCGCCACGCTCGAGACCACCGCGGAGGCCCTCGGTCAGGCGATGATGCGCGGCTGACCTATAATGGCTGGGCGCGGAAGAACGAGTACGCACCCTGGAGTCGATATTTGGCAAGCACCGCGAAACGCGATTACTACGAGATCCTCGGGATCGACCGCAGAGCCGACGCGCAGGAGATCAAGAAGGCCTACCGCAAGCTCGCGGTGAAGTATCACCCCGACAAGAACCCCGGCGACCCCAAAGCGGAAGAGACGTTCAAGGAAGCCGCCGAGGCCTACGGCGTCCTCAGCGACGGCGACAAGCGTTCGGTCTATGACCGCTACGGCCACGAGGGTCTTCGGGGCGGCCCGCAGGTCAACGCCGACGTCTTCCGCGAGTTCACCGATATCTTCGGGGGTGGAAGCATCTTCGAGGACTTGTTCTCGGATTTCTTCGGCGGCCGGAGGGGCCGGGTCGCGCGCGGCTCCGACCTGCGCTACGACCTCGAGGTCACCTTCGAGGAAGCGGTGCGCGGGACGGAGACCCGGATCCTCATCCCCCGCGCCGAGCTCTGCGAGCGCTGCAGCGGCTCCGGGACTTCGCCGGGAACCCAGAAGCGCCCCTGTCCCACCTGCGGCGGCCAGGGGCAGGTTCGGCTCCAGCAGGGGTTTCTCGTCGTAGCCCGTCCCTGCGGTCATTGCCGGGGAACGGGACAATTCATCCCCGATCCCTGCTCCGTCTGTTCGGGCACCGGCCAGGTCGCGAGGGAGCGCGAGCTCACGCTGAAGATCCCCGCGGGTGTCGACACCGGCTCTCGGATGCGGGTCGCCTCTGAGGGCGAAGCGGGCATCCGCGGGGGGCCGGCGGGCGACCTGTACGTCGTCCTCTCGGTCAAGCGCCACAAGACGTTTCGCCGCGAGGGCGAGGACATCTACCTCGAGCTTCCCGTCACGTTTCCCCAGGCGTCGCTCGGGGCCGAGCTCGAGGTGCCGACTATCGACGGCGTCGAGCACGTCAGCATTCCCGAAGGAACTCAAAGCGGGACCGTGGTCAAGCTGCGAGGCAAGGGCGTTGCCCGCCTTTCGGGAGGCGGGCGCGGCGACCAGCTGGTCGTAGTGAACGTGGTCACTCCTCATAGACTCACCAAGGAACAGCGGGCGCTCATGGAGAAGCTCTCCGCCATCACTCCTCCCGTCCGGATCGGCGAACGGTCTCACGAAAAGGACCGGAGCTTCTTCGAGAAGCTCTTCGGCTGAGTCCGGGGGCACAGCCGAGGTGCCGTCTTACCCAGTTCTGGAGATCGCCGGGACGGCCGACGATCTCGAGATTGCGCTATCGATTCTCCAGGACTGGAACTTCCTCGGCGCTCAGGACCTGTCGTCGAGCCTTCGCGTCTTCTTTCCCGAGCGAGCGGACGTCGCGGCGGTCGCGCGCGATCTGAAGGACAAGCTCCCCCGTGTCGCGTGCCGCGAGGGCGAGCCCGTGCCGGTCCAGGACTGGGTCTCCCCCTGGAAGGAGAGCTTCACTGGGTTCGCCCTCGGTGAGTCGTTTTTCATCCTGCCCACCTGGCGCCCACAGCCTTCGATCGATCGCAGCGTGCTCTCGCTCGACCCCGAACAGGCGTTCGGCACGGGCACTCACGACACCACGAGGCTCGCGGCTACTCTTCTGGAGCGCCTCGTTCGTCCGGGGGACCGCGTCATCGATCTGGGGGCAGGGACAGGGATCCTCGCGATGGTAGCCGCGCGCCGGGGCGCGGCGGAAGTCGTCGCCATCGAGCCGGACGAGGACGCCGCGCGCTGCGCCTTCGACAACG
The DNA here is from genome assembly GCA_964553925.1 of uncultured Acidobacteriota bacterium. GTDB lineage: Bacteria > Acidobacteriota > Vicinamibacteria > Marinacidobacterales > SMYC01 > DAISKN01. The sequence goes on along the minus strand of CAZKNR010000299.1, from coordinate 28,122 downwards.
TGGCGCGAAACGGGCTCGGACTCATCCGCGTCGAGACCGCGGGGTACGAGCGCTACGAGCGGCTCGAAGCCGACGTCATCGTCGCCAACATCACCCGGCCGATTCTCGAGGCCGCCCTTCCCCGAATGGACGCGCCCACGCTGGTGCTCTCCGGCCTCCTCGCGGAGGAAGTCGACGAGTTCGTGAGCGGCCTTCCGCCGGGGTTTCGAGCGCGAGAGGTCTGGACCTCGGGCGAATGGGCGGCGCTGGTTCTCACGCGATGAGTCGTGAGAGGCGCTTCCACGTCGATGAGCTCACGAGGGAGACTCTGAGGCTCCCGTCCGAGGAAGCGCATCATCTGATCGATGTGCTGAGGCTAGGTGAGGGAGCCGAGGTCAGCGTCTTCGACGGCAAGGGGAATGCCGCGCGGGCCCAGGTCCATCGAATCGCGGGCCGCAAGGTCGAGCTGCGCATCCTCGGCCCAGAGCCCTCGCGAGAATCGCGGCTCGCTCTCACCATGGCTGTCGCCCCTCCCAAGGGGGACCGGATGTCGTTCCTGGTCGAGAAGCTCACCGAGCTCGGCGTAGCCCGTCTCATTCCCCTTCAGACCGACCGTGGGCGCAGCCGCGGAAACTTGGAAAGGTGGCGTCGCATCGCCGTCGAATCCTGCAAGCAGAGCGGCCGCAGCCGTCCTCCGGCGATCGAACCGCCGCGCTCCGTGGCTTCGATCGTGGAGGAGACGGGGCCGGTGTTGGCAGCGCATCCCGGATCCCCTCCCCTCGATGTCGGAGCTCTAGACAAACTCATCGCTCTCGTGGGACCGGAAGGCGGCTGGTCCGACGGTGAGCTCTCTCTCTTCGCCTCGCGCGGAGTCACGCTCTTCGGCCTGGGCCCACGGACTCTGCGAACGGAGACGGCGGCCGTTGCCGTCGCGACGCTATTCCAGTTTCTGGCCGGCGACTTCGGGAAGTGAAGATTCAGGTTCGAACCACCTTGCAACACCTCTGGGCGGAGTTCTCGGAAAAGATGGCAGACGTCGTCGACCCCGCGGTAAAATACGGAGGCGTGCCGGAACCTATCAAGAAGCTTCTTGCCGTATCCTTTGATCTCGTGAAGCAGATGGAGGAGTTGGAATTGACGCCGGCGGGCGCCGACCCGCAGCAGCTTAGGCGACGCAAGCAAGAGATTCGTCAGTTTCTAGAGAGTGCTATCAAGGAAGTCTCAAAGATTCGTTCAAGGAAGTAGAATGCTTTTCCTGGTTGAGTACGATCGTTGTCGGGGTTCCGTCGCCAGGATAACTGCTTTCGACGATTCTCAAAGAGAAGTCGCCGAGAACGCTCGACTGACCTTGGAACTGAGGCTTCATCAGCAGGGCATCAAGAAAGAGATCGTGCTTTTGGAAGCGGCTTCTGAGGACGCCTTGCGCCGGACTCACCGGAGGTATTTCGAGGACCTTGTAGAGCTTGCCAAGTCATCGGCCCTCAGCATATAGCCCCCGGCTTGCGCCGCCTTATAAGCGCCTGACGGCTTCTGCAGCCTCTGAAATTGTTAGTAGCCCTACGAACTTCCTTGGAAGGTGAGTACCGAGACTACCGCGACGCGGTTTCGTTCAACGCCTCGCGATCAGCGGCGGGCGCGAAGCGACCGGCCGCTGCATCGCGTTGTTAGACGGGTCCGCTCTTTCGGTCGCCCTTGCCGCTTGGTGCCCGCTTCATCGTCCCGCTTCTGATCAACCAGGCCACCCGTCCTGCCAGTGTGAAGCTCGGGGCACCGTCCCAGATCGTCCAACCCCGCTCTCGAAACCATGACTCCGATGCGTGGAATAATCCGGTCTTATGGAATGACCACCCGAGCTCCGGCGGGTATTGATTATCGTCGCAATGGCTCAAGAAGATCCCAACTTCGCTGAGCCTTCCCGCAAGTGCCTCCAGAGCAGCGGAACGCTCGTGCTCATCAAGCCGCTGAACCATGCGCCGCTCGATGATTACGTCGAAGGGACCAGGACAGACTCTCGTGTCCAACACATTTCCAACAACAAAGTCCACGTGTCCGCCAGCTCGAACTGGGACCTCGGAGTGCGAATCCGCGTCATGGAGCCCGGGACCGCAGAAATGACGGATACCATCGGAGCCGAGTTCAAAGGCTCTTGCCACACGCAAAGCGGTGGACGACACGTCCAGTGCAGTCACTTGGAAACCGACGGCAGCAAGCGCACGCGGTTCCTGGGAGACGCCACTTCCCGCACACAAGACGGTCCCAAGACCGTACTCGGCCATGATAGCGATCAACAATCGATCATCGTTCGCGACATCGCCCAAACGGCCCCGGTACTCAACCACAGGCGCTTCGAGCATGGGGAACATGTCCGCCGGACCAGGAGAATGCCGCAACATGGGGAACGTCTCCGCACTACCCAGAGAAAGCCGATCCTTCCACCATTGATCCCAATCCACAGCATCCTGCACGTCGCTACGACTCTCGGGAGAGTCGCGAGCGTCCTCGTTACCGCACCGTCCCTCTGGCTCGGTAGTTGGCTCCACGGACCCGTCAGCCGTAAGAGGATCGTTTCTGCAGATCAAGTCCATGAGGGACCGCCACATCCGCATGCGTCCTCCCTCCGTCTAACGATCGCGGTTCAGCCGCGGCGCGCTCAAGATTCCACCGCGCGCCGCCAGCTGCAACCGCTGGTTAGACCGTCTCTTTGATTTAGCCCCGTCTTCTCTTTCTCTAGGTTCCTACCTGCGCCCTGATGTGACTCAAGGTCACATCCATCTCTTTCTGTGGGCTGAACTCGACAAGCTCAGTGTCCTCTTCCGCCCATCCCGTGTGACCGTCCTGCATGTAGTACACGTCGCCGGCCATCACACGTTCCTCTGTACCGTCGGCGTAGCGGATTCGCAAGGCACCCTTCAGAAGGTAGCCCCAATGTGGACACTGACACAGGTCGTCCTTCAGTCCCTTGAGGACGGGTGTGAAGTCTGTGCCCTTGGCGAACTGACTCAGACACACGAACATGCCGCCCCAATTGGCTGACGAGATGCGAACGCCCGGGAGGTTCATGGTGACGGGCAGACTGTCCTTGGATTGGCGCATTAGCGATCTCCTTCTGGGATTCGTCCCGACTTGCGCACATGCGATCGAGCTACCCTGATCGAGTCCGAACGGTCTAACGTTGGGCATAACCTGCGAGCCGACCTGGCGCGGACCGTGCCCAAGCACGGGCCGTGACAGGTTGGATCGTCAGGTTCATGCGCTTGTTAGGCGGTTGTTTGTACACCATCAGTCTTCAGGCCGGAGTTTTTGGGTTCCGACAGGCCGCAACTCGGCACAGGCGTTGGGCTCGACCGTCCACATCGAGTTAGACACGAGCCATTTTCCGTCGATCTTCACAAAGTCAAAAACATCAACCCCGCAATGGCTCGTCTCGCCGTCGATCCAAAACTCGTACGGTGCCCACACAACCGCAATTCCGCCGCGAATCAACACGGTTGGCGACCAGTACCGCTCACGATAGGTGTGCCCGTCGTCTCGGGAGGGATCGGTCCAATAGGAATTCGGGTGCGCCGTGATTTCCATGTCACCGCCTTCGCTGGCGCGCCCTCTGTACGTCATGCCCTCCGGCGTTTGCATTGCCGCCATCGCCTGAAGATCGCTCGCAGAGATCGCTGTCATGTAGCGGTCCATTGCTTCAAGAACGGCTGCCTCCTCGTCCGACTGGTGCCCTGCCGGGACACCCTGTGTTGGCGGCGCTGAGGATGCGCAGGCCGACAGTAGAGCGATGACTGAGATCAGGCCCATACCTCGAAGCATTTCACTCTCCTGAAAACTCCACAGGTGTCTCGCCCGCCTAACACTGAGTTCAGCGGCGAGGCTCCATCCCAGCCGTGCCTCGTCCGCTGCAACTCATTGTTCGGCGGCCAAGTCTCCCAGCCCAATCATCGGTGCCGCTTCATGTTGCCCCAGAATGACACTACGTGTGGGACTGCAACCAGCAGTGCGCACAAGACGCCTGAATAGAGAACTCCCGCGAGGAGCAATACGCCCACTGCAATTGGAGCTGGAAGTCCAAGGTGGTGACTTCCGACTCCGCCCGCCGCCAACACCGACACTATGATCGCCCACAAGGGTGCAGGGACGCCCGGAAGGGGCACGCAAGACGCCACAACCAACGCGATCCGGACACGTCGGGCAGCCACCGCGGCGATTAGCGTCCGCCCATCCGTCGCCCGTGGAGCGGCGACCCACACGAATGCGACAGTGGCGACCGCGACTATCGCGATGTCCCACCACACGCGGATCCTATGAACGACGGAATGTGGTGTAGGGCGCTCCAAGACGAAACCTCGACCGAGCTCAGGAGCGAAAGCGTAGCGGTACCACACGCCACCTTCCTCATTCTTCCAGATTGGAAACAGAACGAGGACAGTGGCGAGAACGAGACCTGCTGCGATGACGAGTAGCTGCGACTTCGGTGCACTACGGTGAACGACTTCCGAAGTAGGGCCGGCCGACATACTCAGCGTTGACCTCCGGACTTCGTTACCTCATGCCCACTGTGTCTGGTACCCGCGCTGGTCCGCCGAACACTAATTCAAAGGTTCCATATAGCGCCAGCCTTATAGTTCTCATGGGTCGCAGGGAATGATGTGTATCCGGGACGGTGCCGGCGGAGTCGGGTTTTCAAGTCGCACTGCTATGGGTTTGCCGGCGACGAACCATAAGCCCTTGAATTGCTAGCTTGCGCGTGGATGCAGTATAGAACAATAAGACCTTGAAAACCTCTCACCTTTTGTAGAGCTCGCTCCTATCGGCTTTTGATCGGGGCGGTCGATGGGCGGTCGAGCGGGCTGTTGCGTTGCACGCCCACGGGCGCGGCTCGTTCCACCCAGGATGGCACAGCGAACGCTTGAAGAGCGCTCCCCGCGATCGTTCCGTTCCGTGTCCCGCCCTAGGACCCGGAACGGAACGGACAAAGGCGCAGCTAAGGAAAGGCCGTTGTGGCCAGGCCTTAGCACCCTCCCGACGCCGTGCCATCTATCGTGGAACGGGCTGTGCCATCGAGGTGGAACGGGGATCACTGCCATTCAGCCTGGAACGAGAACGGCACATTCCTGCCATTGGGCGTGGAACGCAACACGGGGCTTCTTACGCCACGGCCGCCTCGGTTCAGGACGTGGCAATAAATCATCGTGGTACTCACGTCTTTGTGGCCGAGTAGGTCCTGGATCGTGCGGATGTCGCAGCCCTCCTGGAGGAGGTGGGTGGCGAAGGCGTGGCGGAGCGAATGGCAGGTCGCGGGTTTGGGGATTCCCGCTGCCAGCACGGCTCGTCGTACTGCGCGCTGGTCGACGGTCTCGTGAAGAAAGTGTCGCCGGCGCTGGCCCGTCTCCTTGTGAATGTAGTGTCTGGTCGCCGGGAAGACCCATTGCCACCCCCATTCGCGTGCCGCGTTGGGGTATTTCACGCCCAGCGCGTAAGGTTGTTCCAATTCGCATTATTCCAGACGAATTATCGCATTTTGTCCCGCAATCTCGCTGGAAGGTGACCGTGGGGCACCTTTTCGGCGCTGGGAATCGCACCAGAATGATGTGGGACGGGACAGGTCGGGACAGTGTTCTCTCGATCGGAGCTGGGACAGCGTGCAAGTATGCGCAGCCACAGGCTTGCCAAATCCCGACGTGGCCAATGGGACAGCGCGGGACGTCCATCATCGTGCTGCCGCCGCGAACGCGTTTGCCTCGTTCCCGGTTCCCCCCCATAGGGTCAAGCTGCGGAACGGGAACGGGAACGCGGACCGCTCGCCACCGTCGGGAGGCGGGAGCGCCGGTAAGCGATGCTACACTGCTGCGCGACGCGGGCCAGATGCCACTGCGGTTGATGCGCTTATGCGCAAGAGTCCTTGCATCCGGGTGGGCGGAAAACGCCGGGGGTTCGGGGGCAGAGCCCCCGCATCGCTGAGTTCTCATCTCGGTTCAAATCACGACCTCAATCCAGGACGACCTATCCATCAGAGTGCGAGCTGGTACAAAGGTGGCTCCACGAAGCCGGTACCGTTCCGGATATCACCCGCATGCATTCGACGCACGTGCTCGAGATGGGCGACGAGCGGCCGAGGAGCGCCTCGGGCAGCATGTCGGTCGATCCTTCTCTCCCTTCCCGTCGCGAACCGTCAACTCTCTCCGTTCAAAATCGATGTCCTTGACCCGCAATTGACAGCACTCCAGAACGCGCAGGCCGGATCCATACATGAGTGATGCCATCAACCAGCACGTTCCCTGAAGGTGCGGGAGAATCGCGGCGACCTCGCTCCTCGTAAGAATTAGAGGTAGCCGAACAGGACGCTTGGCCCGGGTGATCACCATCAAAGTTCAACTCACGGCGGAGGACGTTCTTGTAGAGAAAGAGCAGTGCCGCGAGCGCCTGGCCCTGAGTCGAAGCGCTCACCTTTCGGTGAGTCGCGAGATGGCAGACGAAACCCGAGATCTCGGCCTCTCCCATCTCGTTGGGGTATCGCTTGTCGTGGAAAAATATGAAGCGCTTGATCCAAGCGACATAGGCTGTTTCGGTGCGGCGGCTGTAGTGCCGTGTACGGATCTCCTGCCGGACGCGGTCGAGGAGGCGCGGGCTTCGGGGCGGATCCCCCGTCCGACTGGTAATCTGCCCTTGCGCTTGCTCCTCGAAACGAGCGTCGAAGTCTCCCTTCGGCGGGATGGGCACGATCCGCGGGGGCTCTGCCGGCCTCACGAATCCACGCGTCTTTCTCTCTTCAGCCATTACGTTCGGCCTCCTTCGGGTTGGTCCACCTGAGGAAGACGAGAAATCGAGGGGGATCCTCCCTCGCACCGCACGATTGATCGCGCTTCCCGGGTCCCGCGGGCTTCTCTGTTACTGAGCTTCGCTGCAAAAAGGGCAGCTAGTAGATCGCGCGGGGAGCGGCTTTCTGCAATTCCAACAGAACCGCGAGGAAGATTTCTCCCGCGCGCGAAGCCGCTGCCGGATCTCTTCGAGGTGCGAGCCGCGGCGATCGATCTCGCTCACCGTTCCCAGATCGTCGAGGAGCTCTCCCGCCTGCTGGTAGCGGTCGGAGACCATGGGAGCGAGCGCCTTGAGGATGATCTCCTCGATCTCGACGGGGATGGCGCGATTTCGCTCGCGAGGCCGCGTGAGCCGGCCCGAGAGAGCCATCTTCTCGAGCTGTCGCGGGTTGGCGCTGAAATAGGGAAGAACGCCGGTCATCATCTCGTACATGATGACTCCGATCGAGTAGACGTCGGAGGCGAAGACCGACCGCCCTTGAAACTGCTCCGGTGCCATGTACGGGGGGCTTCCGATGATGGTGGAGGCGCGATCGCCGACTTCAAGGAACCGCGACGTCCCGAAGTCGGTGATCTTCACTTTGCCCTCCGGGGTGACGAGGACGTTACCGGGTCTTAGGTCCCGGTGCAGCACTCCCTGCCGATGGGCGTAGGAGACCGCGATCGCGACCTGCCGGCTGAAGTCGATGGCGATGGGAAGCTCGATTCCCTTGGTCTTCTGGATTCTGGCCTCGAGGCTCTCCCCCTCGACGAACTCCATGACGATGAAGAAGTAGTCGTCCGCTTTCTCCGCGGTCACGATGCTCACGATGTTCTCGTGGTCGAGCGCCGCGAGGAGCCGCGGCTCGCGCAGCAGCTCGTCGAACTCGCCGTTTTGCTTGTGGGGCACCTTGATTGCGAGCTTCTTGTCGATCCAGGTGTCGCGGACGAGGTAAACGGTGCCAAACCCTCCGCTTCCCAGCGTCTTCAGAATCTGGTATTTGCCGAGCTGTTGGCCGAGCAGGAACATGTTGCGAGGGGCGTTACTATACCATGGTCCTTCGTGGGCTCGGCGGAAACGCCGAAGACATTGACAACACAAGGGTTTTTCCCTAGCATTGATATTAAGGGACAGAAATTTCATTCGCTCGTCTCCTCTACGCAAGGCAGCGCTTTCCAGCGTCGTGGGAGTCTTGGATTCGAAGAAGGAACAACGGGCCGTGCCCATCCGGCTCGAAGGGGGCTCAGACAAATGCATATCAATGACTTGTTGAAAGTCGCGTCGGAGCGGAAAGCCTCCGACTTGCATCTGAAGGTGGGAAGCCACCCGGTCATCCGCATCGCGGGCGAGCTGGTCCCCCTGGTGGAGATGAAGCGACTCATGCAGGAGGACACCATCGCCATGGCGTTCTCCATCATGAGCAACCGTCAGAAACAGAAGTTCAAGGACAACCTGGAGATCGATATCGCCTACAGCGTCCCCGGACTCGGACGGTTCCGCGCGAACGTATTCCAGCAGCGCGGCACGGTGGGACTCGTGCTTCGCGTCATCCCGGTGAAGATCCTCACCATCCGCGAGCTCGGCCTTCCGCTGGTGCTGGAGAAGATCGCCCAGGAGACGCGCGGGCTCATTCTCTGCACCGGAACCACCGGTTCGGGAAAGTCGACGTCGCTCGCCGGCATGATCGACTACATCAACTCGCACCGGTGCGAGCACATCATGACCATCGAGGACCCGATCGAGTTCCTCCATCGGGACAAGAAATCTATCGTGAACCAGCGCGAGGTCGAGGTCGATACCAAGACCTTCGCCGGCGCGCTAAGGAGCGCCCTCCGCCAGGACCCGGACGTCATCCTCGTCGGTGAAATGCGGGACTACGAGACCATCGAGACCGCCATCACCGCGGCGGAAACGGGCCACCTGGTGCTCTCGACCCTCCACACCCTCGACGCGACGGAGACCGTCAACCGCATCATCGCCGTCTTCCCCCCGCACCAGCAGAAGCAGATCCGCCTCCAGCTGTCGGGAGTGCTGAAGGCCGTCATCTCCATGCGCCTCATTCCCCGGGCGGACGGTCACGGCCGCGTCCCCGCGGTCGAGGTGATGATCGCGACTCCGTTCATCCGGGATTGCATCATCAACAAGGACAAGACGAAGCTCATCCACGAGGCCATCGCCGCCGGCGTCTCGCAGTACGGCATGCAGACGTTCGATCAGTCCATCTTCAACCTCTACAAGAAGGACCTCATCACCTACGACGAGGCCCTGAGGCGTGCGAGCAACCCCGACGAGTTCAAGCTCAAGATCCAGGGAATCCAATCGACGAGCGACCTCGCGCAGGAGGAGATGGAGAAGAGCATGGGCGACTTCATGGACGACAAGCCCGGTGAGGGAGCGGAAAGTCCGTTCGAGTTCAGCTAGAACCCCGCTGGGTTTCGCCCTCGAGCTTCTTGCGCGGAGAAGCCACAGTGAGGGCGAGCTCTCTCAAAAAATGGCCCGCGCCGGTTACTCCCCGGAAGAGGTCGCAACCGCCCTCTCGTTTCTGCGGGAGAGAGGCTACCTGAACGACGCCGCCTTCGCCCGCGACATCGCCCTCGCGAGCGCCGAGCGCAAGCACTGGGGGCCTTTGCGCATTCACCAGAAGCTCAAGGCCCTCCACCTCTCCCAGGACGACATCGAAGGCGCCCTCGCCGAGTCGTTCCCCGAGGGCGAGGAAGAGGCCGCCGCACAGCGGGCCCTCGAGAGGTTCGGAAAGCGCGGCGGACCCGGGGGAGAGCGCGGGCGGGCGCGAGCCTACAGGCACCTCCTCGGCCGGGGCTTCTCCCCCGAGGTCGTGCACCGGCTGGTATCGGCGTGGAATTTCGGGGATACTGAACCTTGATTCAAAGTCATGAAAGCGCGAGAGATCCGTAAAGCGTTCCTCGAGTTCTTCGGCTCGAAGGACCACCGCGTCGTTTCGAGCTCGTCCCTCGTCCCGGTGAACGATCCGACGCTTCTGTTCGTGAACGCGGGAATGAACCAGTTCAAAGACCTGTTCCTCGGTCTCGAGAAGCGGGACTACCGCCGCGCGGTCGCGGTGCAGAAATGCGTACGCGCCGGCGGAAAGCACAACGACCTCGAGAACGTCGGAGTCACCGCGCGGCACCATACGTTCTTCGAGATGCTGGGGAACTTCTCCTTCGGAGATTACTTCAAGAAAGAAGCGATCGACTTCGCCTGGGAGTTTCTCGTCGAGCGCCTGAAGCTCGACCCCGCGAGGCTCGCGGTCACCATCTTCGAGGGCGACGCCGTCGTTCCGCGCGACGCCGAGGCCGGAGAGCATTGGAAGCGTTATTTTGCTCCGGAGCGCATCCACGAGCTCGGAAGGAAGGACAACTTCTGGTCCATGGGAGACACGGGCCCTTGCGGGCCCTGCTCCGAGGTGCACTTTTTTCAGGGCGATCATCTCCCCTGCTCTGCGTCGGAGTGTCTCGGTGTCGCCTGCGAGTGCGATCGCTGGCTCGAGATCTGGAACCTGGTCTTCATGCAGTTCGACCGGGCGGAAGGCGGGACGCTCATTCCCCTTCCGGCGCCGAGCGTCGACACGGGAATGGGACTCGAGCGCATCGCCGCCGTGGTCCAGAGGGTCGAGAGCAACTACGACACCGACCTCTTCGCGGGCATCCTGAAGGCCACCTCTGATCGGTGCGGGAAAGAGTACAAAGGCTCGCCCTCCAAGAGCGACGTTTCCTTCCGGGTGGTGGCCGACCACATCCGGGCGGCGACCTTTCTCATCGCCGACGGGGTGATGCCCCAAAACGAGGGCCGCGGATACGTTCTCCGCAAGATCATGCGCCGGGCGATGCGCCACGGCAAGAAGCTCGGAGTCGGGGAGCCGTTTCTCTTCGAGCTCGTAGGGACCGTGGTCTATGAAATGCAGGAGGCCTACCCCGCGCTGGTTCTCGCCCGGGACCTGGCCGAGCGCGTCGTTCGCTCGGAGGAAGAACGCTTCCGGACCACGCTGGCCCACGGGATCGCCGCCCTCGAAGAGATGCTCGCGACCTCAGAGGTTGAAAGAACGAAGACCCTGAGCGGAAGCGCGGCCTTCAAGCTCTACGACACTTTTGGAATGCCTCTCGATCTTGCCATCGACATCGCCGCGGACGCGGGGGTCCGGGTCGACGAGACCGGGTTCGAGCGAGAGATGGGGACTCAGCGGGCGAGGGCCCGCGAATCCTGGAAGAAGTCCGCGGCCGTGCCCGACCGCAGTGTCTACGGGGAGATCCGCGGCCGCGCCGAGTCGCGGTTCGAAGGCTACGGAACGACCCAGCTCGAAGGTGTCCGCCTCGTCGCGCTCTCTCGCGGCGCCGCCGAGGTGCCGGAGCTCCGGGAAGGCGAAGAGGGCGAAGCGTTCCTCGACACGACTCCGTTTTATCCCGAGGGCGGCGGTCAGACCGGCGATCGCGGTGTCCTCGCGGGGCCCGGCGGTATCGCGGACGTCCTCGGCACCAGCTCCCCGGTATCGGGACTTATCGCCCACCTTGTGAAGGTGTCGCGCGGAAGCCTCGTCGTCGATCAGAAGGTGAGCGCCCGCGTCGACGAGAGAGCGCGTGAGGGCGCGGCCGCGCACCATACGGTAACCCACATGCTCCATGCGGCTCTCCGGGAGACGCTCGGTCCGCACGTCAAACAGGCGGGCTCGCTCGTGGCCCAAAACCGCCTCCGCTTCGACTTCTCACACTTCGCCCCGCTGAGCCCGGGGGAGCTCGAGCAGATCGAGGGACGGGTCACGGAAAAGATCCTGGAGGACATCGAGGTCTCGACCGCGGTCCTCCCGATCGATGAGGCGTTGAAGAAGGGGGCGATCGCCTTCTTCGGGGAGAAGTACGGAGACAAGGTCCGGGTGGTTTCGGTCGCGGACTTCAGCATCGAGCTCTGCGGAGGCACCCACCTCGCGCGGACGGGCCAGGCGGGCCTCTGCGCCATCGTGAGCGAGTCCTCTATAGCGTCCGGCGTGCGCCGCATCGAGGCCTTGACCGGGGTGGCCGCGGCCGATTACCTCCGGTCCCAAAGAGCGCTGGTCGCGAGCGCGAGCCAGTCTTTGCGGGTTCGGCCCGAGGAAATCGCGCGGACTCTGGAAAAGATGCGCGACGATCTCAAGCGGAAAGAGCGCGAGATCGAAACGCTCAAGATGAAGCTCGCACAGGGCGGCTCCGGCGAGAGCGCCGAGGCAACGACGACGGTCGGCGCGGTCCTCGTCTGGACCCCTCCCCCGCTCGTCGACTTCGACAAGAAGCAGCACCGCCAGTTCCTGGACGACTTCAAGGAGAAGCACAGGGACCGCTCCTACGTCGCGATTTCGACGGCGGTCAACGCCGACAAGGTGTCGCTCATCATCGAGGTCTCGCCCAACCTCGTGGAGCAGGTTCGGGCCGATCACCTGCTGAAGACGATCGCTCCTTTTATCGAGGCGCGGGGAGGAGGCAAGGCCGAGCGCGTGGAAGCGGGAGGGCGCTTTCCCGAGAAGATTCCCGATCTCTATCAGCGCGCGAAAGAAGCCGTTCGCCTAGCCCTGGAGGGCCAGCGTGTCTAAGGGTCTCACCGGCTGCGCGGCACTGGCGCTCTCGGTCTCGCTCGCCACCCCCTGGGATGCGGCGGCGCAGGTCTACGGCTATACCGACGAAAATGGCATCCTCATCCTGTCAAACGTCCTGACGAGCGATCGCATGCGCCTGATCGTGGACGACACCCCGGAGCGCGCGGGAACGGTCTGGCACTACAGCGGCCAGTACGACCCCATGATCTTCAAAGCTTCGAGCCTCTTCGGAGTCGACTCGTCGCTGGTTCGAGCGGTTATCGCCGTCGAGTCCGCGTTCAACCGGTATGCCCGCTCCCACAAGGGGGCGCGGGGCCTGATGCAGCTCATGCCCGACACGGGCCGGCAATACGGGGTCTCGAACGCCTACGATCCCTGGCAGAACATCCGCGCCGGAACCGCCCATCTTCGCGACCTCCTCGACGAGTTCGACGATTTGAGCCTCGCGCTCGCGGCCTACAATGCCGGCCCTACCCCGGTTCGCCGCTACGGAAGCATCCCTCCCTATCCAGAGACGCGCAATTACGTGAGGAAAGTGCTGGCCATCTACGGAGTGGGCTCGACGATCAAGATCGTCCGGGGAGACCGTGTCTACAGCATCAACCAGCCTGGTGGAAAGACGCAAGTGAGCTCCGGAGGACCGGCCACGGCGACCGAAGACGGCCCGGTGCGCGCGGGTCTATCGCCGCTCGCCGATCTGGCGCGGCGGGCCGCCGCCGCCCGAGGGATTCTGGCTTCTCCACTCCCGATCGCGCCTCCGGCAAGCACTTCGCCGCCCGTGGAATCCGCGGAGCTTTCGTACTACCGTTACATCGATCCGGAGGGGACGGTCGTCATCACCCGCCAGAGACCGGAGACCTTTCCGTACGACGTTCTCTCACCGTAGGTCTTACACTCTTCGAGTTGGTGAGCGTTTGCGCGCGGGTTTGGGTTAGTATTTGACGATCGGCTTATGGCGAACCAGTCCTCTACCCCGTTCGACCAGGGGCTCTTTCTCGTTCACCTCAACCGGGGCCGCGAGCACTTCGAAGCGCGCAATTTCACCGACGCCGCGGAGGAGCTGGAGGAGGCCCGGCGGCTTCGACCGAGCGACGATAGCGTCCTCAACCTCCTCGGGCTCGCCTACTTCAAACAGGAAAAGTTCCGGGAAGCGGATACCGTATATCGCAAGCTCATCGAGCTCAACCCCGACTCCTCGACGTTGTTCTTCAACCACGGCCTCGTCTGCTTCAAGCTCGCGGACCTCGACCGGGCGGAGGCGACGTTCCTGAGGTCGCTCGAGCTGAAGCCCGACAACCAGAAAACCCATTTCTACCTCGGCAACATCTACGAGAAGAAGAAGCAGTACTACAACGCGATCTTCCAGTACCGGAAGGCCGGCGCGAACATCATGGTCAAGCGGGTGCAGGAGAAGATCGATCGCGAGCGGCCCTCGGACCGCGACGACGGAGAGGATTTCGCTCTCCCCACGCCGAGCCCCCAGAGCCCCTTGAGCCCGCCGAGCCAGGATGAAACCAAGCCCACGCTCGCGTACGCCTCGAAGGCGGAGACGACGGCGCCCGACGTCGTACTCGAAAAGGTGAACGTCGACAGCGTCGACCGAAGGCGCGTCCTTTCCGCGATCCAGCAGGGTATCTTGACCGAACGACCGGTCAAGGCGGAGGCGGCACCGCCGCCGGCGCCGGGATCGCCTCATGCGGAAGCCTCCTTGGAGGAACTGGTCGAGCGCGCCGTCACCCCGTCCGACACCCAGGAGACGCTCCTCAGCGTGGACGAACGGAAGGCTCTTGCCGAGAAAGCCAAGTCGCTGCAACAGGAGACCGAAGACACCGTCCCGCCGCCCTCGAAGGCCCGGGGAGTCGAGACCACGCGGCTTCGCTTGAGCGAGCCGCTCCTGGAGGACGAGTCCCTGGCGGAGATGGCGCGCCGAAAAGAGCCCGCGAGCGCGAGCGCGGATCTGTTCTTCCGGGCGCCGGAGCGAGGGCGGCCGGTCATTATCCCCCCCATCATCCCCCCCGTCGAGTCCGTCCCGGGCGCCGTCGAGCGGCAAAGCGTGGTTCAGGGGCTCAACTGGGGAACCACCCCCGCTTCTGGCGAGCCCCACGTGTATTCCCGCGGGCGGCGGCGCGAGGATTTGTTCCGCTACCTCGAGGAGAACCTCCTGGAGGTCAACTTCTCGGGAAAAGTGTTCATCAAGCAGGGCACCATCTACAGCTACAGCGGAAACCTCACGTTCTGGGTCAAGCCCCAGCGTCAGGAGTCGGCGCCTCCCCTGGTCATCGTGAGCGGAACGGGGAAGATCCTCCTGACGGACCGGCAGAGAGAGATCACGGTGCTCGCGATCGACGACGATGAGATTTACGTCGAGCCGTCCCATCTGCTCGCCTGCCAGGAGACCCTCACCCCGCGCTACGGCGTCATCGAGAGAGACGGCGGCAAGCGCGCCTTCCACGTGCTCGCGATCCAGGGCACGGGCATGATCGCGCTCTCCGTCGCCTCGAGCCCTCTGGTGCTCACCGTCCAGAAGCCCTATCCCGTGAACGTCTCGACCGGGAGCATCATCTCCTGGTCGGGAGAGCTGACGCCGACCATCGTCGAAGACGAAGCCCTCGCGGAGCTGATGCTTCCGGGGTCCGGTCCCGGAATGAACTTGAGGCTCGAGGGTGAGGGCCGGGTGATGATGGAGAAGCTGAGCCGCTAAGGCCCCTTAGCGAAAGCGGGGTCTCTCGAAGAAGACTTCCTGACCCGAAAGCGTCAGGGCATTGTTCTCCCCGGGGAAACGCGCCTCCGTGTACGCCTTCAGAACGTCCCGGAACTCGCGGGCGTCGGCTTCCGAGTCCCAGACGCTTCTCCAGACCAGACGATACGAACCGCCTCCGCTTTCGAGGACCGCGTAGCGATCGCCGCCCCATCCTGCGGCGGCGGCGGCAGCGTCTGCCGCGGCTTGTCTTTCCGGACCGGCCGGAGCGAGACCGGCCGGAGCGAGACTGGCGGGACCCGCCCGCAGAAGGACCCGAATCAGAAACTCCCCGAGCGTGCCCTCGAAGCTGGGTTTGGCCCGCCCGACTTCGGGAAGCGCCACTTCGACTGGCTCGTCGCCAGAGACGAGGTACTTCTCCGGATGGAGGACCTGCTCCATCGACCGCGGCGGACGCTCGAGCTTCTGGTTCAAAAGCGCGAAACCGCCTTTGGCGAAGATGGCGGCGGCAAGATTTCTCCCGTCGAAGTATGGCGCGATGAGCTGTTCCTGCACTACCGGCGGAGCGGTGCGAAGCGAGGGACCGGCGGCGAACATCGCCGCGATCTCCTCGCCCGTCAGGCTCTGCGAGAAGACCTTGAAAAGGTTGGCGACTTCGGGCTGATTCGACGTCGCCCCGGAGCTCAAGTACTGCTCCATCAGGATGGAGGCATCGCCCTCCAGAAGACAGAGAGCCGCGAGCCTGCGATCGTCGTAGTCGCTCTGGACCTGGAGCTTCTCCCGGATTACCACGTGCTGATCTTGAATCGCGTGACGAAGCTCGTGGGAGAGCACGAGCTGGTTCATGAGGTTCAGACTCTGGCCGGAGGAGATGGCGAAGAGTTTCTTTACCCCCGGCCGCTCGTCATAGAACCCGGCGACGTTCTCTCCCAGAACCTTTTCCCGGGTGGCCCGAAGATCCTGCCCCTCGGTGAGAAGGCCGAACCCGCGGAGCATCCGCTCCTCCCGCTCGGCGTAGTCGAGGGGATACTCCTCGTCGAAGAGATCCCGGATGTAGCGGGCGAGCTCGTCCCGGGACATGAAGTTCACCGGGACGTCCTTCTGGAACGAAATCTTCCCGATGTCCGCCACCCGCTGTTTCAGCTCGTCGGGGGAGACCGGAGGCAGCCCGAGAAGCTCGCCGATCCGGTCGAGCGCCTCGCTCATCTCCGCCTCGCTCATCTGCGCCGCGGAAGCAGACGAGAGCGACGAGACCAGGAGGCCGAAGACGATCAGGGGCGAAATGCGCACTTGTCAACCGTCCGGAGTCACGCGGCTTGATGCCGCTCCAGCAGAGCTTCGAAGCTGCAGGTGTCCGACCCCTGGCCGCGGCAGCTCAACTCGGTCATCGAGTAGCATTGGATACCGCTCTTCTCGAGGAGCCCCGAAAAGAGAGCCGCGTAGAAGTGACACCGTTTCTGCCCGCCCTCCTCGGCCGGCGTGTGGCAGAAGAGCGAGTTCGTGACCGTCAGGACGAGCTTCTCGCCCTCGCGTCTCACCGAGAGCTGAGCATCCTTGTGGATGCTGCGCAGGCCGCTGTGGAGGAGATACTTTACCAGACGCTCCCGGCCGAATTTCGGAAGCGCTTCCATGAGCCGCCGCTCGATCTGTGAGAAATCGCCGTAGGCGCGCTCCGACGCCGTGCGTCCCGCCGTGTCGATGACTTTGAAATAAAGGGAGGGATTTCGGCGGAGGTACCCTACGGCGCCGATGACGCTGGCTACATGAAATCGGGTCCTCCGGGCGGAAGGATCGAACCAGCGGCTGAACACCTCGAGCTCCTCGGGAGCGTGCTCCTCGAGCGCCCGCTGCAAACTCGTGACGAACAACCGTTCGACCTGTACGTCCGCGGTCCCCGGCATGGTTATGGGGGAGATCCAGCCGCGTTCGCAACGCTTCGGCGAGCCGGGCCGAAGCCCGGAGGGCGGAGGCCGGGCCGTCGAGAGGAGACGGTCGGGCATTGTCCGAACAAATGGCGCGCCGCTATCATAGACTTCGGAACTTGGACGAGTATACCACCGTCGTTCCCACACCCAAACCTGGGACGGGTGTCGAAGGGGCGATCCTCGCCGGAGGCAAGAGTCTCCGGATGGGACAGGAGAAGCTCCTTCTCCCCTTTCGCGACGGGACGGTGCTCCAGGCCATCTCCGAAGCGCTCCTCCCCCTCGTCGAGCGTCTTCGTCTGATCGGGCGCGAGCCCATTGCCGGAACTCCGGCCACGGAGGCCCAACCCGACTTCCATCCCGGCCTCGGACCGCTCTCGGGGATTCATGCCGCTCTGGCGACGGCGAAGGCGGATCGAATCCTGATCGTGGCCTGCGATCTCCCGTTCGTGACCACGGCGTTTCTCCGGGGACTCATTGCGGCGCTTACGCCGGAGCTCGATGCGGTCGTACCGTGTCCGGGGGGCAAGCCGGTCGCGGTCTGCGCCCTGTACCGCGTCACCTGCCTGGACAGCCTCGCGGGTCGTCTCGAGCGACGGGAGCTCGAGGCCTCTCTCTTCGCGAAGTCGCTCCGGGCCCGCTTTCTCGACGACCGCGATCTCTCGAGGCTCGATCCGAGCGGACACTGCCTCTTGAACCTGAACACACCCCTCGACTATGAGAAGGCGCGACAGATTCTGAGGAACGAAAGTAGAACTTGAGCCGGTTGACACGAAACCGGCCCGGATGCTATTTTTTGTAACGATCGATAGCTTCCCTTGCCGAGTCTTCGGACGTTGAGCCTGCTGAAAAAGTGGCGCCCGGATCGGTGTCGGCTGCGGCCCCGGACTCGGGGGAGTTATCCCTTCAACAATTCGAGAGTTGCCGGAATAGGAATCGACGAAAATGCCTGTCCGAAAATCGACGAAAGCAGCGACGAAACGACGCCCTCCCGGAGGCGACGCGGTCGGTCTCGACCTCGGAACCAGCTCCGTCGTCTCCGCGCGACAAAACGGGCGCGGCATCCAGTCCGAAGCCGAGCTCAACGCCTTCATCGAGCTTCCCACCTCCCGGTTCACCGAGCAGATCCTTCACCAGAACGAAATCGACTTCGTACGCGAGAACGGTCACCTGGTGGTCTTCGGAAACGGCGCCTTTCGCTTCGCCAACATGTTCAATACCGAGACCCGGCGGCCCATGCGCCACGGTCTCGTCAATGCGAGCGAGCCCTACGCCCAGAAACTCCTCGAGGTCATCGTCGAGAAGCTCGTGGGAAAGCCGCGCTCCAAGAGCCAGCCGGAGCTCGTTTGTTTCAGCGTCCCCGGAGCGCCCAAGGGCGCCCCCTCGAGCCTCGTGTACCACGAAGCCTTGATGAAGCAGATGCTCGAGGGCAAGGGCTTCGAAGCGCGCTCCATCAACGAGGGGCTGGCGGTGGTCTTCTCCGAGCTCGAGAGGGAGAACTTCTCCGGCATCGGCATAAGCTTCGGGGGCGGTCTCACCAACGTGTGCCTCGCCTACCTCTCGGTGCCGGTGTTCACGTTCGCCGTCGAGAAGGGCGGTGACGACGTGGACGAGGCGGTGGGCGAGGTGACGGGCGAGACCGCGACCCGGGTCAAAGCGATCAAGGAAGAAGGGCTCGATCTCACGCACAAGCCGCGCAGCAAGGTCTCTGGCGCGCTCCATATCTATTACGAGGACCTCATCCAGACCGTTGTCGATTCGATCGCCGAAGCGCTTTCGAGGGCCGAGCGGATGCCCAAGCTCGATCGCGCCCTCCCGGTAGTGCTCGGCGGCGGATCCGCGCTTCCCAAGGGGTTCGCCCAGCGCTTCGCCCGGGCGCTCGAAGCCAAGAAGCTTCCTATCGCGCTCGGTGAAGTGAAGCTCGCCCGCGAACCTCTGACGGCGACCGCGCGGGGCGCCCTTCTCGCGGCGATCTACGAGAACTGATTTCGTTCGCTAGCGCGCAAGGAGAATGACGATGGAGACCGATATCTCGAACCGAGAGGGCCGCATCGGCCTGGACGTAGGCACGAGCAAGCTCATGACCATCCGCCAGGCGGGAAACCAGATCAAAGCCTCGATCGAGGTGAATGCGTTTCTTCCGCTCCCCTACTCCCGCATCACCGAGAACATCCTGCTCCAGAACAAGGTTCACTACTACCAGAGCAACGGGCATTTCTACGTCTATGGAAACAACGCGGAGAAGTTCGCGGGGCTCTTCAACTCCGAGACCCGAAGGCCGATGAGCCGCGGGCTCATCAACCCCAACGAGCCCTCGGCGCTGACGATGATCAAGGTCATGCTCGAGGGGCTCCTGAAGAAGCCCAAGGCCAAGGGGGAGCTGGTTTGCTTCTCCGTTCCCGGCGCCCCCGCCGATTCCCCGAACGATCTCATCTATCACGAGCAGCTCCTGAAGGGGTTCCTCTCGGAGCTTGGCTACGAGACGAAGAGCATCAACGAGGGACTCGCGATCGTCTTTTCCGAGCTCGAGAACGAGAACTTCACCGGAATCGGCATCTCCGCCGGAGGCGGAATGTGCAACGCCTGCCTCGCCTACCTTTCCGTGCCCGTGGTCTCGTTCTCTACACCGAAAGCGGGCGACTACATCGATCGGAGCGTGGGCTCGGTCACCGGCGAGTCAGCGACCCGGGTGAAGATGGTGAAGGAGCAGTCGCTCGATCTCGCGCGCCCACCGAAGGACAAGCTCGAAGAAGCTCTCCACATCTACTACGACGATATGATCGCGACGCTCATCTCGACCCTCAACGAATCCGTCGCCCGGACCTCGAGCGAGTCCCACCCGCTGGATCGCGCGGTTCCGGTGGTCCTCGCCGGAGGGACCGCGCAACCGCGGGGATTCCGCGAGCGGTTCGAGAAGGCGCTCTCCCAGTCGAAGTGCCCGGTGCCGATCTCCGAAGTGAGGCTTTCGCCCCACCCCACCCAGGCCACGGCCAAGGGCGCTTATATCGCCGCTGTTTACGACAACTAAAGAGTGTAAGAAGGGGGATTTCGAGATAGGAGGACATAAGGGGATGAATCCTATCCCGTTCCGCATCTCCCTATCCCCTCCTATCCCCTTATCCCCGTTCTCTTGGATCGACGGTTGAGATCTAGATCCGCGAGCTTTCTCGAGCATCGGTCGCTGCAGCGGAGCCTCGACCGGTTCTCGTCTCACGTGCCCGACCCGGGAGAGAAGCTCTGGTTCATCAAGAGGACCATCGAGGCCTTCGAGTCGTCGCCGCCCGCGCTCCGCAGGACGCTTCTCGCGCGCTCTTTCCTTTTCCACTTCGTGGCGATCGAAGCCTTGGGGGAGCTGGTCTTCGGTTCGCACCGAGGGAGCGTGACGTTCTCCCGCCCGGCGCTCTTCTGCCTCTACCGCCTTCGCCACGCGGCCTTCGTTCTCGCAGCGCTCGGCCTCGCCTCAGGGACGGTTGCCGCCGGCGCATATGGATACGGTCTCGCGATCGCGGGAACCGATTGGGTGTTCGAGCAGGTCTCTCCGCCGACAGCAGCCGGCGGGATCGGAGCTCCCGCCTTCGCGGCCGAACGGATAGGCAGCGCCCCCAAGGAAGTCTGGCTGGTTACGGAGGACGCCGACGAGGAGCTCTGGAGTAACGGTCTTCGAGTGGTCAAGACCTTCGAGACGAAAGGCGAGCCTCGCCGGTTCTTCGCGTTTCCCCGAGACGGCTCGCCCCCGGTGCCCCTGGGCCCGAAACCCGCCGGGATCGTATATCACGCGAGCGAGAGCGATATGGCGCCCTTCGGGGCGGCCTTCAACCGGGACATGCTGTCGACCACGCGCGACCTCGTCGGCTGGCTCAGCCGCCGGCGGATATACAACTACATCATCGACCGTTTCGGCCAGGTGTACCGCGTGGTCGAAGACGAGACGGTCGCCATCCACGCCGGCGTTTCCATCTGGGGAGACGAGAAGAACTACTACCTCAACCTCAACGAAAGCTTCATCGGCATCGCCTTCGAGAGCCAGTGGAGCGTAGCGGAAGGCGATGCGATCACCACCGCCCAGATCCAGGCGGCGCTGAGCCTCACCGATCTGCTGCGCGCGCGCTACCGAATCGAAGACGTCAACTGCGTTCCCCACGGCCTCGTTTCGGTGAACGCGGACAAGAAGCTCATCGGCTACCACGCGGACTGGGCGCGCAACTTTCCATTCGGTGCTCTCGGGCTCGTGGACAACTATCAAGTGCCTCCGCCGAGTATCACCGCCTTCGGCTTCGGCTACGACGAGGACCTGGTGTCGCGTCTCTCGGGCTCGCTCTGGCCGGGAGTCGCGGCGGCGGAGCGGGAGCTGAAGAAGCGGGCGGAGAGCGAGAGGGTCGAGATCGACGTCTTGAGAGCGCGCCTTCAGCGGCGTTATCACGAGAACGTCCAGGTGGCCGGGCTCGCGCGCAGCTCTCAGCCGGGCCGACCCACCCGCGGCGCCGAGCGCGGTCCGCGAGCTCGTCCGGTGACCAGCCCATAGAGCACTTGGCACCGTTGCCGGCAGAGGTACTCGGTCTGGACCGAGCTCCCCGATCGGCGCACGTTTGACGAGCGCGTCGGGCGCACCGTGGCTCGTTCGGCTTTTACTACCGCACCTTGAAGCTCGAGCCCGGTCAGTCCTTCGGCGCTTACCGGATCCTGAGCCTCCTCGGCAGGGGCGAGAGTACAGGGCGAAGTGTACCGGGCGCGGGATAGGAAGCTCAACCGTGAGGTGGCGATCAAGGTGCTGCCGGCCAAGCTCGCCGCGGAAGGTGGCGTCGAAGTACTATCCAGCCATCTTATGGAAGGAAATCCCGGTCGAGTCCAGGTCTTTGCCGGCCTTGAAGAGCCGCTCGATCGTCTCGCTGATCTTGAGCGCTGCAGGCCCAGGAACACTTCGGGTCCCGCAGTGGGAACAGAGCAGCGCGCTCACGTTCTCGACATCCGCGTAAAAGCCATCCCGCTCGAAGTGTAGCGTCGTCCGAGATGGTTGCATAGAAGCACCACACTCGGGACACACCTTCCCTGCTAGCGTCTTCGTTTTCTGCGAACGCGACCTTTTATCCATCGATCTTCTTGCGGGATGTACGTAGTGACAGTATCTACTGTTACCCTTGAACTCCAGTCTACTACGATATGGATCGGAACCCCTTCGTCGTGGCGGCCCAAGATGACCGAGCGGCAGCGCTCCTCATGACTCTCAACGATCTCGCCGCTCAGGACGACGTTCACCATGTCCGCCACACGAATGCCCTCTTTGAATCCTTCCGCGATTGCGTGGTCGGTGACGAAGAATGCGCCGCGCTGCACGCAGTCTCGGATATCCGCGAGCTCCATGATCGTGGAAGGTAACCACGTTGGTGCACTCGGTCAAGGAGAAAGACTCCACCAATCATGAGGTGCGATCTATCGGGGAACGAAAAGTCGCGACGCTCGATCAACGTCACTTTCGTGCGGTGCGACCGAAGCATTACGACCATTCGCAGCTTCTTCCCGTGTGATCGCTTCGTCTGCGATACGGGAAGTTCTCGCCAGAGCGAATGGGCTCATACGTTCTGAACGGAGTTGAGCGGTGCTAATATGTTCCGCTCATGCCGCTCACGGAAGGAACGCGGCTCGGTCTCTACGAGCTCAGCGGTCTCATCGGTGCCGGAGGCATGGGCGAGGTCTACCGGGCCCGAGACACCAAGCTCGGCCGCGAAGTGGCGGTCAAGGTTCTCCCGGATTCCTTTGCCCGCGATCCGGAAAGGCTCGCTCGTTTCGAGAGGGAAGCGAGAGTTCTCGCGTCTCTGAACCACCCCGGTATCGCGACCCTGCACGGGCTCGAGAACGAGGCGGGGACGCATTTTCTGGTGATGGAGCTCGTGCCCGGGGAGACGCTCGCCGAGCGTTTTTCGCAAGGGCCGCTTTCGTTCGCGGAAGCGCTCCCCCTCTTCCGGCAGATTGCCGAGGCGCTCGAGGCAGCGCATGCCGCCGGAGTCGTCCACCGCGACCTCAAGCCGGCGAACATCAAAGTCACGCCCGAGGGCAAGATCAAGGTCCTCGACTTCGGTCTGGCCAAGGGATTCGCCGAGGAAGCTCCGGCCTCCGACCTCTCGCACTCGCCCACACTCACGAGGGACGCGACGAAGGCGGGGGTGATCCTGGGAACGGCTTCTTACATGAGCCCCGAGCAGGCGCGGGGAAAGACGGTCGACAAGCGCACCGACATCTGGGCCTTCGGCGTCGTACTCTACGAAATGCTCACGGGCAAGCGCCTCTTCGAGGGCGAGACGGTGAGCGATGTGTTCGCAGCAGTGCTTACGCGCGAGCCCGACTGGAGCCGGTTGCCCACGAGCACACCGCCAGGAGTGCTCAGGCTGTTGCGACGGTGTCTCGCGAGGGATCGCAAGGAACGCCTTCGCGACATCGGAGACGTGTGGTGGGAGCTACGCGAGGCCACGGACCTGGGGTCGGTCGAAAGCGTCTCCGCCAACCGGCAGGTACGGGGATGGCTGCCATGGATGGTAGCGGCCATGGCAGGCGCGATCGGGGCGTGGGCGCTCTCGAGCCGCTCACCCGTGGAGCCGGGCGGCGCCGCGGAGGGTCACTTCACGATCGAGCTTCCCGCCGAGGCTCCACTCGTGACGCTCGAAATCCCCGGCGTTAGCGAAAGCCCTCTTGCCGTGTCGCCGGATGGGCGACAGATCGTTTACGTCGCCCTCAGCGGCAGCAACACCCAGCTCTACGCGCGCGCAATGGCCGATCTCACGCCACGGGCTCTGCCCGGCACCGAGGGCGCACGCTTTCCGTTCTTGTCTCCCGACGGGCAGTGGGTGGGCTTCTTTGCGGACGGGAAGCTCAAGAAAGCCTTTCTCGGCGGTGGAACTCCCGCAACCCTCGCTGAGGCGCCCGATGGACGCGGCGCCAGTTGGAGCCCTGCAGGCGATATCGTGTTCGCCCCCGGCGGGGCTTCCGGTCTCGCCGTGGTGCCCGATACCGGTGGGACGCCGCGCACGGTCACCACCCTGGATTTCGCGGCGGGCGACGACTCCCACCGATGGCCGCAGCTGCTGCCAGGCCACCGCGCCGCACTATTCACCGTCTCCGCCGGGAGTCGCGAAACATCGGACATCGTCGTCGTCGACCTGGCCACGGGCGCGCGACGCACGGTTCAAGCGGGGGTCGCGTTCGCCCGCTACGTGCCCGCGGCTCCGGGGGCCGCCGGCGGCCACCTGGTCTTCGTGCGCTCGGACGCGCTCATGGCCGCGCCTTTCGACCCCGCCGGAGCCGAGGCGGCCGGCCCACCGATCGCCGTTGTCGAAGGCGTGCGCGAGGGGCAGTTTGACGTATCGACGAACGGTGTCCTCGTGTACACACCTGGTTCCGGCTTGGCGCCGGACTTCTCACTGGTCTGGGTCGATCGAGCCGGCCGGGCGCGTCCCATCAACGACCTGGCTCGGGGCTACGAGGACCTGCACCTTTCCCCGGACGGTCGGCGCGTGGCGCTGACGGTCGAGGAGGCGGGCCCGGACTCTCCCGCACACGTTTGGCTCGCAGACACGGATCGCGGCACGCTCACACGCTTCACGTTCGACGGCCTGAGCCGTGATCCCGTCTGGGCGCCGGACGGCGAATCTCTCGTATTCGGCTCCAAGCGCGGCGAGTCCACGTTCGGGCTGTATCGGCAACGGCTCGATGGCCGGGCGCCCGAGGAGTTGATCTGGGCCAGCCCCGATTCTATCTGGCCCGATCCCCAGTCCTGGACGCCGGACGGCCGGATGCTGATCTTCACCACAAAAGGGAAGGACACCGGCTACGACGTCTGGACGCTGTCGCTCGACGCCGACCGCACCGCGAGGCCGTGGCTGCAGACGCCCGCCAACGAATGGGCCGGGCGCTTGTCCGCCGATGGGCGCTGGATGGCGTACAACTCCGACGAGTCTGGCCCCAGGGGGGTTTACGTCCAGCCCTTCCCGGGACCCGGAGGCAAATGGCTCGTGTCCGAGGGCGGCGGGTACAACGCCATCTGGTCGCGCGATGGGCGGCAGCTCTTCTACCGGCGTGGCGACCAGATCCTGATGGTCGACGTGGAGACGGCGCCCGGCTTCACGGTTGGCAAGCCGGTTGTCCTCTTCGCGGGCCGCTACCGCGCGACGGGCCGCGATTTCGATGTGTCGCCGGATGGGACGCGCTTCGTGATGATGCGCAACGATGACCCGAGAACGACGACGAGGTTGAATGTGCTGCTCAACTGGTGGCGCTCGCTCGATGCGCGCCTGAGGATCAATCAGAAGTGACCGGACCCAGGCAGCCGCAAAACGCCGATCCACGTCAGCTCCAGGTCGGAACCAGGCTCGGTCTCTACGAGCTCAGCGGTCTCATCGGGGCCGGAGGGATGGGCGAGGTGTATCGGGCCCGAGACACCAAGCTCGGCCGCGAAGTGGCGGTCAAGGTTCTGCCGGATTCCTTCGCCCGCGATCCGGAAAGGCTCGCGCGGTTCGAGAGGGAAGCGAGAGTTCTCGCGTCTCTGAACCACCCCGGCATCGCGACCCTGCACGGGCTCGAGAACGAGGCGGGAACGCATTTTCTGGTGATGGAGCTCGTGCCCGGGGAAACGCTCAGCGAGCGTTTTTTGCAAGGTCCGCTCGCCTTCGCGGAAGCGCTCCCCCTCTTCCGACAGATCGCCGAGGCGCTGGAAGCGGCGCATGGGGCCGGAGTCGTCCACCGCGACCTCAAGCCGGCGAACATCAAAGTCACGCCCGACGGCAAGATCAAGGTCCTCGACTTCGGTCTGGCCAAGGGATTCGCCGCGGAAGTTTCGGCCTCGGACCTTTCGCACTCGCCCACGCTCACCCGAGATGCGACGAAGGCGGGGGTGATCCTGGGAACGGCTTCTTACATGAGCCCCGAGCAGGCGCGGGGAAAGACGGTCGACAAGCGCACCGACATCTGGGCCTTCGGCTGCGTGCTCTACGAAGCTTTGACGGGAAAGAAAGCGTTCGACGGAGAGAGCGTCGCCGACGTCCTCGGAGCAGTCGTCCACAAAGAGCCGTCGTGGGAGGCGCTCCCGCCCGAGACCCCGTGGCGGGCTCGAGACGTGCTCGGGCGTTGTCTTCGAAAGGATCCTCGCGCACGGCTTCACGATATCGCCGACGCCCGTATCGAGCTCGATGAGTCGGGGCCGGGGGAGCCGCAAACACGCCCCGGCGGGAGCCGCCTCGCCCTCGGCGTCCTCATCGGGCTCATCGGGCTCGGAATCGGCGCCGGGATCACCGCCCTGATCGCTCGCTCGGGGGCGGAGCCGCGAGAGCTCCCGGTCTCACGGCTCGCGATTCCGCTCCCTGCCGACGCGCCGTTCGTCGTCGAAAGCTACCCGGGGCGCGCGCTCGCGCTCTCGCCCGACGGTACCCAGATCGTCTACGCAACGGCCGAGTCGCTTCCAGACACGCGGCTCCGCCTGCGCCGGCTCGACGAAACCGAGATCCACTCGATTCCAGGCACCGAGAAGGGCAGAGCGCCGTTTTTCTCGCCCGACGGAGAATGGCTCGCGTACTTCGACCAGGCCGAAGCGGCGCTCAAGAAGATCTCGGTGCGCGGGGGAAAAGCGGTCACGCTCCAGCGCGGATTCGCGAACGCCGGCTGGATGCTCGGCGCCTGGTGCGACGACGGCCGCGTCGTCTTCGATACCTGGAACGGCGGGCTGCGCGTGGTCGGCGGCGATGGCGGAGACCCGCGGGTTCTAACCGAGCCGACCGACGAGTGGCATCTCGATCCCCAGCCGCTCCCGGGACCGTGTCGCGTTCTCTTCTACACCTATCGCGCCGAAGGCCATTCGATCGAGGCCATCTCGGCGGACGGCGGACGGCGGACGGGGATCCTCGAGAACGCGAGCCACGGACGCTTCCTCGCGTCGGGACATCTGCTCTTCGTCCGGGACGGCGGGCTCCACCTCGCGCCTTTCGACGCCGACCGGCTGAAAGTGACCGGCCCGGCGATTCCGCTCCCGATCGAGGCCGTTGTCGATTCCGTCAAGGGGAGCGCTCCCACTCCGCAGCTCGCGGTCTCCCGCAGCGGGACGCTCGTCTATGCGCCGAGCGACGAGAAGGCCCCGAGCGAGTCGCAGCTCGTCGCCGTGACCGACGACGGGCAGGTCGAAGAGCTCGGCCGGCTCCCGTTCCTCCGCCCGCTGCTGGCGCTTTCTCCGGACGGCGAGCGGCTCGCCCTCGCCGGGCGTCGAGCCGGCCGGGCCAGGATCGAAGCTCTCGACCTCCGGCGCCAGGCGACCACCCGTCTCGTCGATCTGGGAAACGTCGATGCGCCCACGTCGCCGGTCTGGACACCAGACGGAGAGTCGATTCTCTACGCGCGCTACGGCCCCGTCGAGGGTGAGATCGTCCGCCATACCTTGAACGGGAGTATCCCCGACGAGGTGCTGGCGCGCCTGCCGGGAACGTGGTTCTGCCCGTGGTCGATCTCGCCGGACAGACGCTTCCTCCTGTTCTCGCGCTACGTTCCCGAAACCGGAGCGGATCTCCTGCTACTCGACCTCGAGGCCGCGCCGGGAGCGGGAGCGGCAAAGGCCCTCGTCGCGACACCCGGTTCGGATTGGGGCGCCGCCATCTCCCCGAACGGGGAGTGGTTCGCCTACTTCTCGAGCGAGTCCGGGAGCGGCGAGATCCTCATCGAGAAGTTCCCGGAGCGCGGGCAGAAGACGGGGGTGTGGTCCGGACCCGCCGGCAACCCAATCTGGTCGCCCGATGGGCGGGAGCTCTACTTCACGGTCCCCAGCGCACGAGGAGGCAGCGATCTCGACGTGATGGCCGCTCGTGTCGAGCCCACGCCGACCCTGCGGGTGAGCGAGCCACGGAGGCTGTTCTCGGGACCCTTCTTGGGCGAGGACGACACGGGACATACGTTCAGCCTCGCTCCGGATGGCCGCCGCTTCCTGATGGTACGAACCCCACGGGGCGCGTTCGCTCTGGGCACGTACGGTGCCTACGCGACCCAGCTGCTCGTGGTGCAGAACTGGTTCACCGAGCTGCGCCGGACCCAAGGAGAGAGCACTCCATGATCGGCACCCGCCTCGGTCCCTACGAGATCACGGCCGCGATCGGCGCGGGCGGAATGGGCGAGGTGTTCCGGGCGCGGGA
>CAZKNR010000298.1:0-10092 GCA_964553925.1 uncultured Acidobacteriota bacterium | reverse complement strand
GCGCAGCGCATTAGCGACATCGTGGCGGGCAAGCGCGCCATTACCGCCGACACCGACTTGCGCCTATGCCGGTTCTTCGGCCTTTCCAACGGATACTGGCTGCGCGCCCAAGTTCTCCATGACACTGAAGTCGCCGAGCGCGCGTTGAGCTCCACCCTGGCGAAGATCAAGCCTTGGAAGGGTATGGCGGTGGATCGACGGCGCGATCTCACGCGCGCCTGAGTACGAGCGCCGCGGATCACTGCGGAGGGCGTGCCACCGGCAGCTCCTCCCGGCGGCTCCAGCCCTCCCAGGAGCCTAGCCTAGGTAGCGCCGCAGGTCGTCGTAGCCCATGAGGTGAAGGACGAAGATCTCGGGTGCGGCGCGGCCGCCGGCCTGGCAATGTAAACACCGGGCGCTCAGTCGCGGACTCGGTCCGCGTACGAGTCACCCGTGATCATCCGGACGACTTCGCCGTTCTCCTCGACGAAGCGGACGATCTCGCCCACGGGGCCGCCGCCGGTGGGAGCGAGCATGCGGAACGTCCCGTCCCCGATCGGCTCGAGCTCGATCGGATCCTCGATGCTCGGGGCCCAGGGGTCCATGATCACCAGCCGTTCGTTCATGACGAGCACACGGCTCTCGCCGCCCCGGCTCCGATAGACGCCGGCGAACCGCTCCCACACCGGATTCCACGTGACGGTTTCCCCTTTGGGCTTCGTCGCCTTGACGACGGCTTTGCCGACGGTCTTCATCAACTGTTGGGCGATCTGAGCCGGGTTGGAGTCGCTGGTGTTGGTCAGCGCGATCGCGCCGACTTTCGAGTCGAGCTGGATCAGAGTGTTCGTGGTGTAGCCGGGATACCCGCCGCCGTGCCCGACGTAGAGCTCGTTGTCGATCCGCTGAACGCTGAAGCCGATTCCCTGACCCCGGGTCCACGTGCTCTCGAGCATGCGAACGCGATGCATCTCGCGCAGGGAAGGGGTGCTCAGGATACGATTCCCGCCGCGATCCCCGCTGCGGAACTGCGCCGACACGAATCTCGCCATGTCAGAGACGGTCGAGGTGAGACCGGTCGCCGCGGCCATGCCGCGAGCGTCGACGAAGGGGAAGACCTCACGGGATCCGTCGGGCATTCGCGGTCCGTAACCCGTCGCCATCTTCGGGTCTTCCCGGTCGACGCTCGATGCGCTCATGGCGAGCGGGTCGAAGATGTTCTTCTGGAGGTAGTCCGCCCAACTCATGCCGGAGACCTCCTCGACCACCATGCCCGCGATCATGTAGGCGAGGTTCGAGTACTTCCAACGGACCTCCGGCGAGAACGCGGCCTGACGCCGGGACATCAACTCTTTCACTTCCGCCTCCGTCGGGAAGTCGAGGTCGCTCCAATGGGAGCCCGCTTCGCGGGGCAAGCCGGAGCTATGGGTCAGCAAGTGCTCGATCGTTACGGGCGGATCGTCTCCGGCCGCATGCCGAAACGCAACCCATGGCAGGTACTGGGTGACCGGGTCGTCGAGCCGGATCTTGCCCTGCTCGCGGAGCTGCATGATGGCGGTCGCCGTGAAGAGCTTGCTGTGGGACGCCATGCGGAACCGAGTGTCGAGCTCCATGGGACGGCCAGACTCGACGTCCGCGTGCCCGAACCCCTTCGCCCAGATCAGGTCCTGATCGGAGACGACGCCCACGACGACCCCCGGGAGCTGGCGGATCGCGACCTGGCCGTCGAGCCAGGCCGAGAAGAGGCCGATCTGCGCCTTCACATCGGGATCGTCCGCAGGGGAGGACTGGGCGAACGCCGTCGGGACGCTGGCCGCCGCGACCAGGGCGGCGAGGATGGCGAACTTCGTGGCGACACGGGTCGTTGTGTGCATCGACTACCTCCTATTGCGCGGACTTCGCGGACTTCGCGGGCTGCACCGTCAGGGCACCGATGGTATCGAAGGGAGCTCCACGAACGCCAGTTGCCGAAGCGCGTCCCGAGACGATGAACAACGCCCGCATGATCCAGGCCGACTCCGTCCTGGACGTTTCGATTGCGGACTTCGATCGCGTGCTCGGCCAGGTGTTGGCGCGCAACATGGTGGCGGAGGGAACCGGCTTGCCGGCGACGGAGGCCGAGGCGGTGGCCTCAACGGGCCCTGAATATCTGCGAAAAACGGGACGTAGCACATGTGCAGCACCATGGGCTCGTCCGGAGATTTGCCGAACTCGTTGCCGGCTGAAGGATTCGTCGATTCCCGCGGACCTTTTGGACGAGAAGCGAAGTGGTGCGTTGGTCACTTCTTCTTCTTTTCTTTCTCCTTCTCTTCCTCCGCCTTTGTCGCGTCCAGGTAGTGTTGCCGGTCGCGATAGTAGTCGTCGAGAGCGTGCTCCGATGACAACGGGCTCAGGTAATGCTTCTCGGTCAGCCCCTCCTTGTCCATCGCGAGCCCCGTCAGGCACGCATGGACGATGTGCGCACTGTTGAGCGCAGTGGTGTAGGTCGGATCCAGTGCAGGATGGAATTCGACCAGGTCGAAACCCACCACGTTGGACTCGGCACACAGACGGCGCACGATAGTAATCGCTTCGCGCATGCTCAGCCCGCCGGGAACCGGTGTCCCCGTAGCTACGGCGAATGCGGGATCGATGACGTCGATGTCGAAAGAGATGTGGAGCTTCCGCCCTTCTTCACTGGCCTCGGCGACGACCCGGTCGAGGACAGCGTCCCAGCCCCGGCGTTCGATCTCGGCCATGGTGTGATAACGCATGCCCTTTTCCCGCATCCAGTTGAATCCCGACTTGTCGGGTCCGGACGAGCGCAGCCCGACCTGGATGTAATCCGCGGCGCGCACGTGGCCTTCATTGATGAGGCGGTACACGGGGTATCCATGACTGATGAGGTGGCTTCCGCCCCACCACGCATCGTAGTGCGAGTCGAAGTGAATCACGGATACCTTTTCCTTGCCGTAAACGTCCGCCAGAGCCGCGACGTTGGGATATTCCAATGAGTGGTCGCCGCCGAGGATCATGGGGACGACTCCCGTCTCCGCTATCTCGCGCACGATATCGCGAACATGGCGCATGGACCGTTCGGTGCTTTCGTTGTCGACGGCAACGTCCCCGTAATCGACGACGTTCAGTACCTTGGAAGCATCGATCTGCACGTACTGGTTCTGTGCACCCATGGCCCAGCTGACGCTCCGCTTGCGGAGCTCGACGGTGGCACGCTCTCCCGAGTCGCGCCATCCCGAGCCCATGTTCAGGGGCGCCCCCAGGATGGCGACATCGACCTTGCCCGCCACCAGGTCTTCCTTCGTGAGCGCCAAGGGGAAACCGCCAAACGTGGGCGGACCGCCCCGGCCGTCATAGCGACCGAGCGCGAACGGTCCCGGCTCCCGCTTTGGATCCATGGAACGCGGACGCTGTAATCGCCACGCATTGAAGTAGGGCGATTCGGTGTTGAAGGGAATGTTTCCGAGGTCTCGTCCTTCGGCGTAGCGGCGTTCTGTGACGACCTGCTGCATGGCCTCGACCCAGGCCTTGACTTCCTCCGGTGTGCGTTTCTCGAGCGCTTCGACGGCCTTTTCGGCGGGCCCGGTAAAGGCGCGGGCAGCGCCGCTCTTGAGAAACTCGATCTGCTCCCGCGTCAGTAAAGCAAGCTTCGGCGCCACGCTGTCGGGGAGCTCGATTGGCGGTTCTTCCTTCTCCCGTGGATCGACGGTGTCGAACGGATACTTTTCCTGACCGACCACGTGCTCCGGGGTGGCAGGCCTTTCCTCTTGGGCCAAGGCCGTCGGTGCAACCGCCGTCGCGAGCAAGAGCAGTGCCGCACGAGCTTCAATCGAAACGAATGCCACGGCAGAGCTCGATGACCTGTGGGCCGGGCGCATGCTATCGCTGGCCATGATCGAGCGCCAAAGGATGAACGTAGTCCGGGTCGAGGCCCTCATTCCGCACCGCGATGCCAACCAGGCAGGCATTCAGCAAGGCATTCGCATGCATCACCGACAGTCGGGAATAGTCCAGCATCGGGGCCACGTCCGTAATCTCGAACCCAACGATCTCCTTCGCCGCGCACACGTGGCGAATTGCCTGGGTCACCTCCTCGAGACCGAGGCCGTCGTATGTCGCTCGCCCGGCGGCAACCATCTCGGCGGGCTTGACGACACTCACGTCGATCGAGACGAAATAGGCGCCGGGGCCGCTTTCGACCTCTTGCCGCACCCGATCCATAACGGCCTCGGAACCGCGCTCTCGAAACTCAGCCATCGTGTGGTAGCGCACGTTCTTATCACGCAGCCACTGAAGCGTATCCGCATCCACTGCGGGCCCGCGCAGGCCCACCTGGACGGTTTCGCTGCCTTCCACGATCCCCTCGTCCAACAACAGGAAGAGCGCCTGACGGTCGGAAACCGTATGGTCGCCGTGGCGCTCGGCATCCGGGTGGGCGCTGAAGTGCAGGAGTCCAAAGCTCCCCTTTCCATGTACCCGGGCGACGCCGCTGACAGCGGGGTATAGCAGGGAAGTATCACCGCCGACCAGCATGGGGATGGCGCCGGTGCCCGCGGTTTCCGCAACCATCGCGGTAACATGGCTGACGGTTCTTTCGGTGCTCATCCGGTCGACGGCAAAATCACCGTAGTCGACCACGGACAGCGTTTCGAACGGCTTCACGAGCGTTTGCACGTCCGGCACGGCAATGGTGTTCAGTCCGCGCATTTCGTCCGGGCCGTTGACGGCATCGCGCCGGCCGCTGCTCATATTGCTCGGCACGCCGACGATCGCCACGTCCACGTTGCCAGCGACGAGATCCTCCGGCCAGATGGCGACAGGGGCGCCTCCAAACGTAGGCACACCAGATTTCGGAAACAGGTAACGGTGCACGCTGAACGGACCCGGTTCCCGTTCGAAGTCGCGGAGCGGCGCCGGAGTCGGTATGGCGGTGTTGAAACTCTTGGAAGTGAGGTTGAGAGGTGCCGCACCCAGGTCTTGCTCCGGGTCGTAACGTATTTTGTCGGCGAGCGACATCAGGTCGTTCATGAAAGATCGCAGGCTGTCGGCATCACGCGTGGCGAGCTCGTGTTCGAGCTGCCGCTCGGGAATGAATTCGAGTATCGCGCCTGACGTAATGAATTCGAGCTGTTCACGAGTCAGGACACTCGCCTGCGCCTGCAGCTCCCCGGGTATGGACCATTGTCCAAGCGCGCTTTCCACGGAGAGCAGCAGCCACGCCGAACAAAGTGTGAGCGGAGCACCAAGCGTGACGAAACGTCGAGAAATCATGTCGTCTACCTGAACCCGACGGATGGAACTCGAATCTCCAACATTCTCTTCCGTCTCAACTTAGGCAAGTTCATATGGTTTTGCAATGGGCATCCTGTTTCGAACTGAGATACGTGACTTGCAAACAGCTCCCTCGGGTGGTCGTGAGAGGGTCTTATCTGCGCGAAGGAATGCCGGGTTGGGTTCGGCTCATGTTTTCGAGCGTCAGGCGATCCACTTCGAGAATGAAGTGGTGAGCGCAGTCGCGCGGGAAGTGCAACCGGCTCCAGCGCCTCACAACGTCGCCTGTTTGCGGGTCGATTCCAGCGGGAACGTCGGATCGGGGTAGCTCACGCAGGCTTCCCGCTCACCGTCGTTCACTGCGACGTCCCAACTCGCGTTGCAGTGCTGGATACCTCCGGTACTCGTCCCGAATGGCCGAAAGCCACGTAGCGCTCTCGGGTGAGCCATCCACCTGCACGCAGGCCAGAGCCAGGGCCGCCGCATGACCGTAATGCCCCCTGCGCTTGTTTTCGGTCACGCCTTCGATGCGCTTCGCGGCGGCCATGCGCATGGCGTTGAGCACCGCGGCACGGGTCTTGCCGTCAGTCGTGGCTCCCACGTTCGCCATCTCGAGGAGCTCGCTGACCTCGGGCGTCAAAAGCCGCGGCTCGCCGCCCGCGGACGGCAGGCTCAGCTCGTTGAAGTCGCGTGATCGCTCCGTCGAGAGCTCGACGCTCCCGAGCAGGCTGCAAAAGAAGGGGAACAGCAGGTATCCCGGGTGCTCCGCATCGGACCATCCAAGTCCGCGTGCGTTCGCCAATAGTTGCGCGGCGGATTCGAGGTCGCCGAGGAGGACGTGCAGCAGCGCTCGCTGGCGGTGGGCTCGTTTCGGGCAGGCATCCAGCGCCTCGGCGGCGCGCCGACGAAGGGTCCCCTTGCTCCCTTTGTTCTTGGATGAGCCGAGCCACCGGCGCAGGCGGAGCATGTCTGGAGCATCACGCCATGCACGTTCCAGACGCTCCGGAAGATCCTTGCGGCCGAGCTCTTGTGCCGCCAGTGCAGCGCCGTCGAGAAAGTCACCGCGCCAGAGTTTCTTGTCGGTGACGACCTCGGCGGATTCCTCGTAGGCCGCGAGGACGGTCTTCCAATCTCCCGCCTCGACGAGCACGCGGCACCAGGCGCGCAGGTCGGAGGCGCGCTTCGTGATTCGCGCGAGCTTGGCGAGCCCGTCGGCGCCCTCCATCCGTTCGACGACCTCGCGACGCCAGCGGTCCTCATCGGAATCCCAGTCGCTCTCGCGCCCTCCGTCGGCCCGCTCCTCCACCAGCGCACGCCACTGGGCAAGGAACTCCCCGAGCTCCGGCAAGGGCTCGACCGCCGCTCGCTCCATCTCCCGCATCGGCTCCCAGAAGTGGCCGATGCCGCGCACCTCGTCGATGGCCGAATGCACGGCCTTGCCACGGTCCGAGGGGGTCGCGGTCATGTACGTCGAGACCACGTACTGAGCGGCACAGGCCGCCACGTCGATGCCGAGCACCTCGTCGAACGTCTCGTGTTGGCCGAGGTCGACGTCGGCGTTGCCGATGGGGACGAGCAACGCGCGGAAGATCTGATATGCGGATCGGTAATCCTTACCCAAAAACGCGTTCGAGCCTTGTCGCAGGTAGTCGTCCACCTCGGACGGATCGGCATAGCCAACCCGCTTGGCCGCCTTGGCGAAATGCAAGATCTCACCGACCGCGTCGTTGGTCGGTCCGGGGGGGACCCAGCCCGACCGGCTGCGAGCGGCGAGATCGACGAGGGCATTGACGAGGCGCGCGTGAGTCGATTCGTCGAGCCACGGGATCATCTCGCGGATCAGGTCTCTCAGCTCCTCGGCATCCATGGCGGCGAGAGCCGCCTCGGTCGTCGGCGAATCCGCGGGCTTCGAAGCGCGCCGGTATGCCCTCATGAAAGCCCCAGCTGCCGACCGAGCACCTTGTTGACGAAGTGCTCGCCGAAGCTTTCCCTGGCCACGAGGTCGCGGATGCGTCGCTTTGTCTCGTCGACGCATCCAGCGTACTCGGCCGCCTTCAGGGTGTGCGTGTAGGCGTTCAAGACATCCAAGCCCGTGATCTCGTATCCGTAGCCTTCGACCAACCAGCGCAGAGAGGCCATCCCAGCCTCGACCGCGAACCGGGGGTTCTTCTCCGCGAAGTCACGTGCCGCCCGCGCTAGCGTCTGCGGGGAGCAATGAGTGCGGTTGGCGAGCGCGATGGCTTCGTCGAAGAGCTTCGCGTCCTTGGCAGCGGCAAACCATTTGCCTTCTTCTCCGGGTGTCTCGGCGACCAGATCTTCGAGGATCTCTGCAGGCTTCTTGTGAGGGTACTTCTTGGCCACCGCCCGGAACCACGCGACGTACGTTCCGGCGCGATTCGCCCGGAGTCCGAATCGTTCGTAGGCCTGATCCACGAGACCGGAGGAGAGCAGGATCTCCTCGCACAGCTGGTCGATGTCCAGATCGCTCGCCCACGCGTTCCGGCAGCTTTCCGCATAGCGGATGGCCTCCGCTCTCTTCCCCTGCGCCGCCAGTGCCTTCACCGCCCACCGTTGATAGGGCCAGAAGCGCTCGTCCTTCAGCAGGTGGACGAGCTCGTCGTAGCGACCGGCAAAGTACAGTGCGCTGAGGCACGCCGAGGTACCGTGGAAATAGCCGCGGACGTCCCTGTCGGGGCTGAGCGACATGCGTGTGATGCCGGTGAGCCGATCGGCCCACCGCGAGGCCGCCTCGGACGAGACGCAGAGCTCGCCCCAGTAGTCGGCGAGTCGCTCGATGTAGGGGATCCGATCTTCGGCATGAGCCTCGTACAAGCGCTCCAGCCACTTGTCTCGGGTCGTCTCATCGGCCGGCGCCGTCGCGATGACCTCCACGAGCGCGGCGACGGCGTTTCCGACCGCTGTGCCGATGGCCCCCGACGAGCTGTCCACGTGCTCGAGGGCGGGGGAGATCTTCTCCAGAAAGAGCACCGCCCCCTCGGCCGCGAGCACCTTGTCCTTGCGCGCGACCTTCTTGATCTCGGAGACGGCTTCCTTGATGCGCTTGATGGCAGGCTGTGATTTCCACCCGAAGGCACCACGGCGGAAGCGCGCCCCGAACTCCCACTTGTGAGCGTCAACCTTCGCCATCGACGGATTCCTGCGCTGCCGGCCGTTTTCGGGGCAGTATGATCGTACCTCACCGATTGCCCCGTAGATCGTATCCTAAGGCCGGCCGGCACTCTCCAGACAGCGATCTCGTGTCCGCTCGCCCTGGCCGAGCGCTCTTTCGAGCGCCGGAGCGCTCCTCAGCGGAGAGCCGGAAGTACGTCTCGATCGGAGTCAGGTGGCGAAGCACGTTCTCCGCTGAAAGAGCCGAAGAACCCGACGAGCCAATCTCGCGTCCGCCATCGTACCGAGACAAGTGGCGCCGTTGGTAATGGACGAGACTGCTCCGTTTCGACGCGGGGTGAAACGCCAGGGACTCCCATCGGTCAGCAGCACGAATCGGAACCCTCGCCGTCGGTGTTCTGGGTCGGCTCGACCCTGCGGCCGTATGCGTCGAGCCGATTCCTGGTTTTGAACTTCCTCCAGCTCTTGTCGAGCACCTCGTGCTCGGCTTCGGTGACAGCGCCGATCTTTCTCAGGGCGAAGAGGGCCGACCGAATCGAGACCCCGGAAACGTCAGATCTCGATACCGCCCCACACTTCGGACAGCGAGTCAGCGGCGGCTCGATCCCTCTCGACTCGCGGATCCCCTTTCTCTTCTCGGTCAGCACCTGGCAGAAATCCACCAGCTCTTCCCAAGAGACCGAGGCCGACCACTTGCGCTCGAGCTCGTCGAGCATCTCGGGGAACCAAACCCGCAGGGCATCACCGGAGGCCATGATCTCCGTGCATCTTACCGCTCCGCCGACCCCCCTCCTCTCTTCGTGCTTTTCTAGCAATCGTCCGCACGTGGGCGAGGGATCTCGTATTCAGAGCCTTTGAGGCTTTCCTCGAGCCAGACCGGGACGTCTAATGCGAGGTAGCGGAGTTTACCCTTTCGGGCTTCCAGCACTACCCGAGGTTGCTCTGCCCATCGACTGTTGTCATACGCACGAACGCGGTCGAACTCCCGGATGGCCCTGGGGAGGTTTCTCAAGCTGGCCTCCCTGATGTCGCGAATCCGGCCAGGAGTGGCTGCGTGGCCGCCTCGATCCGCTCGATTCGCGATGCGCTCGACGTTCGTCTCGGATCCCTCGACGGAAAGGTATCTCATTTCGAGCGTGAAACCGTTGCCCTTGGCCGCCGCGGCCTGGCGAAAGGTGATTTCGCTCCGGAGGGTGGTTTCGATAGCGAAGCTCCTTCTAGCGCGAACGTGCTCTGCAATGAAGTCCTCGCACTCCTTGATCGCCTGCGACCGAATCTCGCGAGGGATATTTCGGTGAGAGCCCAGATTGATCTCCGCGGCTCGGTCATCGATATTGAATGCATCCACCCCGCTTTGAGAGACGGGAAAGGCGGTAGACTTGCCGCTTCCGGGAGGCCCGGCGACCACGATCATCCGGGGTTGCATTCGGCGCGGAGGGGGAAGAAGGCCCCTAATTCCTTCTCAGGGTGTAACGTCGTCTCCGGGAGAGAAATTCAACAGGCTCGGCAAGCTAGATGTCGGCATCGGACCCGGGCTGCATGTCGGGGGGAAGTTCCTTCTTCACGCGCCGCCCCTTTTCATCGACGATACCGAGGTCCTGAAGCTCTTGAGCAGCCTTCTTGATGCGCTCGCCGGCCTTTTGGAGCTCTTGTTCCTCGAAGCGGGTCATTTCCTCTTCGTCATCGGTATCAACCGTGGCCCAGGTGAGCTCCATTTCC
>CAZKNR010000297.1:0-5684 GCA_964553925.1 uncultured Acidobacteriota bacterium | reverse complement strand
GTCGAGCCCCCGGGCCGCTTCGCGCTCGAGGTGAGGCTCGCTCCCGGATTGAACCGGCTCGCAGCCAGGGCGACGGACGAAGTCGGAAACGAGAGCCCCGATTCCGAAACCATCGACGTTTCGTTCGAAAACTCCTCGCTTCCGGACCTGAGTATCGACGGCGCCCTCCAGATCGTCCCCGCGGCTCCCGTGTCCGGCGAGACCGCGAGTGTCTCGGTTCCGATCCGAAACATCGGCTCGAGCCCGTCTCTGGCGACGGTGGTCTCGGTCACGGGAGTGGACCAGGGCGGGAGCCTCTACGCGGTAGGGACGCGCGCGGTTCCCGCGCTCGCTCCGGGCGCGAGCGTGACCGTCGGCCTCCTCTGGGCGACGGAGGTGCTTCTCGGGCCGCAGACTCTCGTGGCCACGGTCGATCCGCTTTCTCTTCTGGACGAGTCGGACGAGGAGAACAACGTCGCCACCGGCCCGGCGACGGTCGTCGGGACCGAGGCCCTCTCGCTTTCCATCGCCCTCGGACGCGGAAGCTACGGCGCCCGGGAGACGGCGGAGATCACGGTTTCGGCGGTGAACGGCGGCCCGGCTGGAAGTTTCGTTCTCGAGACAGTCATCGAGGACGCCCAAGGCGCCTCGGTCGCTCTTGTTGATTCGAGAAGCGCGACCCTTGGCTACGCGGAGTCCCTGCGGTTCGCGGTGTTCTGGCGGACCGGATCCGTCCTCGCGGGGAACTACGTCGCGCGCGTGCGCGCCGTCGACCGATCCGCGAGCGCGGCTTTTACCATCGCGCGCACTCTCGAGGTCGGGCTCGGCCTCACCGCGGAGAGGCCCGTCTACCGAGAGGGCGACGCCGTCGGTCTCCTCGCCCGGGTCGCCAATGCCGGGAGCAACACGCCGCTTCGTTCTCTCTCGCTTCGTTATCGCGTCTTCGGCCCGGGGCAAGCAGCGATCTTCGAGACCAGCCAGTCGCTCGGCTATCTCGCCATCGGCGCCGCCGTGACCTCGAGAGCGGTCTGGCCGAGCGGCGCTCTCGATCCCGGCGTCTATCGCGCGACGGTCGAAGCTTTCGACGAAGGCACGCTCGTGGCCACGTCGGAAGCGAGCTTCGAGATGGAGGCGCTCGCGAGCGTGTCGCTCCGAGGAACGCTCTCGCTCGGTCGTTCCGCCGTCCCCGCGGGGGAGGAGATCGTCGTTGGCTACACCGTCCGGAATCAGAGCGTCATCGGGCTTTCGAATGGGACCGTGCGGGTCGAGCTCTTCGACCCGAATGCTCCGGCGACGGTGGCTTCGGCCGAGGGTGCGCTTTCGATCGACGCCTCCTCGAGTGCGACGGGAGAGCTGCGAATTTCTACCTCGGGCCTCGCCCTCGGCTCGTATCGCGCGATCCTGTCGGCGGGAGCGTCTTCGCTCGATCCTCTGGCGACGGCTTCCGTCGTCCTCTTCGCCGCTCCATCGGCTCCGTCTCTCAACGCGCCGGCGATGGGCGCAAGCGCCTCGCAGCGGCTTTCGCTCTCGGTGAACAACGCGAGCAATCCCAACGGTCAGACGCTGACCTACGATTTCGAAATCTACCTCGACCCGAGCCTCCAGTTCCGCGTGGGCGCGGCCTCGGGCCTTCCCGAAGGAGCCAACACCACTCCCTGGACGATACCCCTGCTCCTCGAGGAGAACCAGAGCTACTTCTGGCGCGCCCGGGCGTCGGACCGGTACGCCGCGAGCGACTGGATGAGCCCGGCCGAGGTCTTTGTCGACTCTCAGAACGACGCGCCCGACGCGCCCACGCTCGAAGGGCCCGCCGAGGCGTCCGAGGTCGGGGTTCTAAGACCCGCTCTCGTCGTCTCGAACTCGCTCGATCCGGAAGGCGGCCTCTTGACGTACTCCTTCGAGCTCTACCGCGATCCGGATCTGACGGACCTGGTGGCGGCGGTCGCGGGCGTAGCCGAAGGAAATGCGGCGACGGCCTTCACCCCGGCCTTCGATCTCCTCGAGGACCAGACTTATTTTTGGCGAGCCCGGGCGAACGACGGCGAGCTCGACTCCGACTGGACGGCTCAGGCCTCGTTCCGGGTGAATACGGCAAACCAGCCGCCGGCACCTCCGGTACTCTTGACCCCGAAGTCCGCGAAGGTGAGAACGCTTCAGCCGGAGCTCGTGGCCCTCACCGCCCGGGATCCCGAAAACGATCCGGTGACGCACACTGTTCAGATCGACGTCTCCGATCGATTCGACTCTGGAGCGCTCCAGGAGTCGCCGGCGCTGATTGCGGCCGGAAGCGAGCTCCGCTGGACGCCTCCTCTCGCGCTCGCGGAGAACGGCGTCTACTTCTGGCGCGCTCGGGCCTCGGACGGCCTCGCGGTTTCCTCCTGGTCGGAGACGGCGAGCTTCCGCGTCGACGTCGCGAACGAGCCGCCCTCGGCGCCGACGCCGCAGCGACCGACAGGCGGCGCCGTCGTCGAGAGCACGACCCCCCCGCTCGCCGTTATTAATGCTTCCGACCCGGAGGGGGATCGCCTGAGGTATGGCTTCGAGGTTTACGAAGACCCCGGGCTCATACGCCTCGCCGCGCGGGTGACGGCACTTGCCGAGGGCGCCACCGAGACCGCGTGGGTAGCCTCGCCGCGCCTCGAGGATGGCAAGACCTTTTACTGGAGGGCCTTCGCGAGCGACGGGACTTCCGACGGGGCCCCGTCGCGGGTGGAGTCGTTCCGCGTGAACGTCATGAACGAGGCGCCCTCGGCCCCGTCCCTGGTTTCGCCCCCGAGCGGCGGGATCGTCTCCGAGCCCTCGCCGACTCTAGTGGTGGGAAACGCGAGCGATTCCGATTCCGATCCGCTCACGTATCGCTTCGAGGTCTACGAGGACGAGCCTCTCACCGTACTCGTTGCATCCGGCGATGCTCCGGAGGGCGCCTCCGAGACCGCCTTCACTTTCAGCGCCGTCCTGAACGAAAACCACGTCTACTACTGGCGCGCCCGGGCCTTCGACAGTGCCCTGTTCGGCTCGTGGATGGAGACGGCGCGATTCCGCTTCTCGGCCGAAAACGAGGCGCCCGGAAGTCCCGTACCCCTCGAGCCCTCGGACGACGCCGTACTCGACGATCCTCGACCGACCCTCGTCGTCGCGAACGCGGCGGATCCTGAGAACGACCGTCTCCTCTATGTGTTCGAAGTCTTCCGTGACGGAGTCCGTGTGGCTCAGAGCCCGTCGATCGACGAGGGTGTCGGGCGCACGTCATGGCGCGTCGAACCAGCCCTCGAAGAGAACGGTACGTACCAGTGGACGGCCTTCGCCAATGACCGAGCGCTCTCGAGCGCTCCGAGCGGCGCCTTCCGCTTCACTGTGGACGCGCTCGAGGAGCCTCCGACGGCGCCGGTCCTGGTCACGCCCACGGACGGCGCCACGGTGGCGACCACCCTGCCCCTCCTCGTCGTCGAGAACGCGACGACTCCCGATGGTCCGAGGGCCGGAACGCTCGTCTACCACTTCGCGCTCTATCGAGATCAGACGCTCGTCGCCGAGGATCCCTTGGTTCCCGAAGGGAACGTCACCACCACGTGGGACGTCCCGGTGACGCTCATGCCCGGAGCGACCTACTCGTGGAGCGCTCGCGCGGTCGATTCGCGCGGCCTCGCTTCGGACTTTGCGCCGAGCTTCCGGTTCACGGTCGAGTCCCAGACGAACGAATGCCCGCCCGAGTGGAGCGAGAATTTCGAGCGCTACGCCACAGGGACGGTT
This sequence comes from uncultured Acidobacteriota bacterium, assembly GCA_964553925.1. GTDB lineage: Bacteria > Acidobacteriota > Vicinamibacteria > Marinacidobacterales > SMYC01 > DAISKN01. The sequence continues at coordinate 1,955 of CAZKNR010000297.1, read as the reverse complement.
CCTGCCGGATGGCAGCTCGAACGCGAAGTTCGCGATCCACAGTTCCGCGTCAAGAAAGTCGCTGGCTCGCAACGACTCGGGAGCGCCGAAGGCGGTCGAGGCTCGTTCCTCTTCGCGGGAAACGGTGAAGCCTTCGATTGGCGGAACTACGAGCTCCAGGGCGAGCTGAGGCCGACGGAGTCCGAGGGCTGCAGCTATCAAACGGGGGTCGCCTTCTACGCCCGGCAGAAGGACGAGGTCTCGTACCGGCTCGAGCTCACGAGCTTCGACTGTCACCATCCGATGGCCCGCTTCGTCAAGGTGACGGGACAGCAGGTGCGAACGCTCGGAAGCGTGGACCTCGACCGCGACCACGAGGACGACGACGTGACCGTGCGGTTCGAAATCGAGACCTTGAACCATCGGGAGAGCACGAGCCTCCGTGCCCGGCTCGAGATCGAAGACGAGCACTACCTTCTCGAGGTGGAAGACGCGGAGGCGCCGATTCGATCGGGAACGGTGGGCGTCTGGGCAAGCTTCGCGCGCGCGGCCTGGGACGACCTGCGCGTGGGCGAGGTCGCGGGCTTTTCGAGCGGGATGTCGGGAGACGCCGACGGCAACGGCGTCTGCGACGTGGAGGAGAGCGAAACCGAGGAGCCTCTCGAGATCTGCCTCGACGAAGGGTACGAGGCGGCGACCGGCCTGAGCCCTGCCGTCGTCGCACGTCATGGCGATACCAAGCACCACGGGCCGAGCGTCTGCGGCGCCGAGCGTTCCTACGCGGTGAAAGGCGGCACCGGGGTCCTGGTGGTCCGAACTCCGGCACTCGCCGCCGGAAGCTATCGCTTGCGCCTCCTGGTTCATCCGGGCTCAGATCGTAAGATAGAAGTCGAGGTCCCCGACGGTACGGAGGTCGAAATCAGCTCCGACGAAGACGACGAGGACGACGAGGACGGCGAAGACGGATTCGTCTGGTCGGAGCCGGTCGAGGTCGTGCTCGGCCCCGGAGTTTCGGACATTCGCATCCGCTCCGTCGCGAAATCCACCGTTCACGTCGAGGCCTATCGACTGGAGTCTTGCCTCCGATGATGCGCGCGAGCGTTCTTCTGGTGTTGGGCCTGTCGTCCACCACGATCGCGCAGCCCGTCGATCTCCACCGGATCCGGGAGAGCCTGGGGCGGATTCAGGAGCGTCTCGAAAGCGGCGTTGCGCCCGCGGAGGTTGTGGTCGAGCTTCAATCGATACGCTCGGGGTACGAGAGGCGTGTGGTTCGTCTCAAGGCGGAGATCGCGCGCGTGGAGGCGCTCGTCTCTGAGCTTGGCCTCGGTGCGGTTGCGGCGGAGCGAGTGGAGCGTGCGCGGGAGGCTTTCGAGCGGAGCGAGCTCGTGATTCTGGAGAGGCTGACCCGGCTCGCCGCATCCCCTGAGCTCTCCGAGCTCGAAGCTTGCATCGAAGCGCTCGCGCCGGTTGCGGAGGCCGAGCGGGAGGAGCTTCTGAGCGCACAAGAGCTTCCTTTGAGGGAGCTCGACCTAGAGCCGCCGCCGCTCTCTCTCGGGGGGCCGACGACGACGTCGAGTTTTTCCGCTGAGGGTGCGGGACCCGCCGATCCCATCGGCTCTGTGCCACGGGAGATCCAGGAGCTCGCGGCCCAGGTGGAAGGTGCAGTCGGGGCCTACGAGCTTGTGAAGAACCAGACTCGATTCGAGCTCTACTTCGGCTCGATGAAGGGTTCGGTTCAGACTCTGCGCGAAGGCAGCGGAAACGACGCGGACATCGCTCGCTTGCTGGTGGAGCTTTTGAGGGCGGAGGGGATTCCCGCGCGCTACGTGCGCGGCGTGGTGCGGCTCACACTGGACCAGGCGAAGAACTGGATCGGGACGGAGCTTCCGGAGCGTGTGGAAGGGGCGTTCACGTCCGCGGCGGTCCCCTACGAGCCGCGGTTTGCGGGCGGGGGAATCTCGGGGGTTGACAAGGAG
>CAZKNR010000296.1:0-2785 GCA_964553925.1 uncultured Acidobacteriota bacterium | reverse complement strand
TCCGCGCCGATAGCCGCCGTCCGCGGTGATGACCAGCTTCGCCTGTGCGTCGTTGATACGGTCACGAAGCGACTCCGCGCTGAAGCCTCCGAAGACGACGCTATGCACCGCCCCGATGCGGGTGCAGGCAAGCATCGAGATGGGAAGCTCGGGAATCATGGGGAGGTAGATGGCGACGCGATCGCCCTTCTTGACTCCGAGCTTTTTGAGAACGTTCGCAAACCGGTTAACTTCCCGATACAGGTCCCAGTAGGTGAGGGTTCGCCGGTCGCCAGGCTCGCCCTCCCAGATGAACGCCGCCTTGTTCCGCCGGGCGGTCTTGATGTGCCGGTCGAGGCAATTCGCGCTGACGTTGAGCTTGCCTCCGGTGAACCACCGCGCGTGGGGCGGATTCCATTCCAGGACTTTCGACCAGGGCGCGATCCAATCGAGCTCGCCCGCCATGCGCGCCCAGAAGGCTTCGTAGTCCTTTTCCCCCTCCCGGTGCATCGACTCGTCGGCGACGTGCGCCCCTGCCCGGAACGAGTCCGACGGGGGAAACCTGCGCCGCTCTTGCAGTAGAGCATCGATCTCAGCTCTTGGATGAAGTGAATCTTCCCGCATTTCGAAGCGATACTCCCGTGAAGAGTTGGTGGATTCTATGACAGGCGTGTTTCGAAAGACCAGTGCCGAGCGAAACAAGATTCCCCGCCCTGCCGCGGATGCGTGTACTCGTCGGGTTCTCTTACACCGCGTGGAGCAGCGCCAAGCGACTGAAAGCACTTAGTTTGTGGTGCACGCTGTCCCAAGTCCGGCGGAAATTTTGACACCCGGAAGCAGTCCAATCTGCCCGGAGGCGAACGCGGCCCATACCGTTAAGTGTTTTGGATGAAGACAGTTACACCGAAAACTCAACATCCCACATGTGTGTGGCCTGATGTTTGCACACTCGCGTTGAGATTGATAACCCTGAGGGTTGTAGCAATGATACAGCGTAATACTTCCAAAATAGTTCTCAGCTTGGCGCTCATTAGCGCATTCGTCGCTTTTGTGCCTAGCGTATTACTTGCGACCCCGATTATTCCCCAGACAGGCTTCCGATCGACGTTCCCAGGGGAAGGTCTGGAAGGGAGCGGGGGCTGGGACGGTGGCGGGCTCATCCTCAGATGGGATATCGCCTTCGACAGCGCGGCGAACCTCTGGAACTACGCGTACAGTTTCATCGACGACGACACGCCGACTCTCGAACCAGCTTTGACCGGGTGGATCTTCGAGGTAAGCCTCAGCATCACGCCAAACAATATCGACCAGATGATCTTGAACCCGAACTTCTCGTTTAGCGATCAGAGTCCGACGACTTGGAGTAACCCGGGCTTGATCTACGGCGTGTTCATCACTACGGGTACGTCGGACGTTTTCGATACGTACACGTTTAGCAGCCCGCAGGCACCCATGTGGGGCGATTTTTCCGCCTTTGGCAGCGGGGGTGAAGTCGCGAACAATCTGGGGTTCGGGGGTGATCCGTCGAGTACGGCCACGGACTTTCTGAACTGGATCCCTGTGCCGGACACCGAGAATGGCCAGGCTCCCGAGCCGGGCACCCTCCTCCTTCTCGGAGCTGGGCTTTTCGCCCTCTATCGTCGCCGCGGCTAAGACTTTTTGGTTTCCTCAGAAGCCCCTTTCCCCCGCCGGGGAGAGGGGCTTTTGCTTTCGGCCGGTATACTGAAGAGAACGCTCCGTGCCCGACGCTCTTCTTTACTGGCTGCTCCGTCCGTTCGCCCGGCCCCTCGCCCTCCTCTTTCATCGACGGCTCATCGTCGAGAATTCCGAGCGACTCCCTCCGAAAGGACCCGTGGTCCTCGCGTCGAACCATCCCAACATGATGCTCGACGTCCTCCTCCTCGGGGCATCGACGGGCCGCACGCTTCATTTTCTGGGGAAGGCGACGCTCTTTCGGAACCCGATTCTAGGCCACGTCCTTCGGCTTTGCGGAGTGCTCCCGGTTCACCGCAAGAAAGAAAGCCCGAGCCGGATGGAGGAGAACCTCGAGACGTTCGCGGCCTGCCATCGCCTGCTCGCCTCCGGAGGCGCCATCGCCATCTTTCCCGAAGGGGTCAGCCACGACCGCGAAGCCGTCCTTCCGCTCAAGACCGGTTGCGCCCGCATCGTCCTCGAGGCCGAAGCGAAGCACGGCTTCGTCCTGTCTTCGGTCATCGTTCCCGTGGGAATCACGTTCTCGAACCGCGAGCTCTTCCGGAGTGACGCGCTCGTTGTTTTCGGCGAGACTCTCGACCCCTCGCCTCATTTCGAGGCGTATCGGGAGGGGAAGGAGGGCGAAGCCGTCAAGGCACTGACCCTGAAGCTCGAGACGGCGCTCCAGTCGCTCGCGACTCATGTCCCCCGCGAGGAAGACGAGAAGCTCCTTCGGACGCTCCGCGGTTTTTTCGCCGAGGCCGCCGCTCCGACGACCGATCGACTCGTCGTGGACCGCACGCTCGTCGACGCCATCACCGATTTTCGTGACCGCCATCCCATCGAGTACGCGCGGCTCCGAAGGCGGGTGCTTGGATACGGGAGAGTGCTCGATGTCCTCGGGGTCTCGCACGATGAGCTCGACCGGACCTATCGCCTCCGCCCGATCGTTCGCTATCTCGCCCCGCGAGCTCTCCTCGCGGCCGCCGGTCTGCCGTTGTTCGCCGCCGGCGCTCTCTTCCACTACCTCCCCTACAAGATCCCCGCTCTCGTCGCCCACTGGCTCGCGACCGAGCCGGTAGAGCGAGCCACGGTCAAGCTTCTGAGCGGGCTC
>CAZKNR010000295.1:0-3771 GCA_964553925.1 uncultured Acidobacteriota bacterium | reverse complement strand
ACAAGTAGGCGGTGCCGAGGAGCACCCCGACCTTCATTCCCCTTTCGGCGAGCGGCGCCGCCATCGCCGCGACCATGGAGGCGGAGACGGCGTCGTGAATTCCACCGGCGAAGAGAACGTGGCAGTCCCCCGAATCCCCGGCAGGCACGGAGTCGAGGAGCTTGTCGATCATCGAGTTCCAGAGCACGAAGCTGGAACGAGGCCCCACGTGCCCGCCGCACTCCTTGCCCTCGAACACGAAGCGCCTCGCCCCGTCCTTGAGGAAGAGATCGAGGAGGCCGGGCGAAGGCACGTGGAGATACGTGGCCGTGCCGTCCGCCGAGAGCCCGCGCGCCTGATCGGGCCGGCCTCCGGCGATGAGAGCGAAGGGAGGGCGGTACTTTCGGATGACCTCGAGCTGCTCTTGACGAAGCTGGAGCGGAACGAACCCGAGGATGCCGACGCCCCAGGAGCGGTCCCCGAGTCTCTGGCTCGTCTCTTGGAGCAGTTGCTCGACTTCGGGCGCCCGCATAAGAGCGAGAGCGAGAAACGGAAGCCCGCCGCCCTCGGCCACTCGGAGAGCGAACTCCGCGCGGTCGCTCACGCGGGTCATCGGTCCTTGAACGACCGGATAACGAGTGCGGTGGGAACGGGCGAGCGGACTCTCCTCTCCGAGTGGAGCGAGCTCGATCGCGGCGCGCAGGTGCCGGTCGATCGATTCCCGGGTCGCCTGAAGCACTCCTGCCACCGTCACGTACTTTCTGGCGAGCGGCTCAGCGAAAGCCGCATCCTGACCGAGGGGCCAGATATCGCCCGGGCCAAAGCCCGCGCGGGCATCGACCGCCCGGCGGAAACGGTCGCGTGATTCCTCGACGGCATCGCCGGCTTCGCCGATCTCTGCCGCCAGGCGCGCGAGCTCTTCGATTCCCCGCGCGCCGCCGGAGCGAGTGAAGAATCGGAACGAGGCTCCGATCTCGCCGCTCCCGACAACGGAGGTCTCGCTCCCGTCCATCGCCTTGATGGCCTTTTGAACGGCGTCTCCGACAGAGCTCTCCCGGGTAACGAGGAGCTGCGAGTCGAGAACCACTCCCGCGGCGCCCGCGGCGGCACAGGCGGCGGCGGAGTGAAGTCCAATCCCGCCGCGCACCCACAAGGGGAGACCGGAGAGTGCCGGCTCGGAGAGGAGTCTCTGCAGGAGAACGAAAGCCGTCTCCTCGCCGACCCATCCGCCCGACTCGTGCCCCTTGACGATGAAGCCGTCGACACCGATCTCGGCGCCGGCTCTCGCTTGCCGGCCGTCCGTAACTTCGAGCATGACCTGCCGGCCACGGCCCCTGAGCTCGCGAATCGTCTTCGCGAGAATTTCCGGATCTCCGGACGAGCCTGCTGAAAACGAGACGATGACGATATCAATGGCCTCGGGAAGCGACTCCGCGATCTGCGCCAGCAGGCCGGGATTCACGTCGCTCAGACGAACGCCCGCGCTCCGTGGCGCAAACCGGGCGAGTTTGTGGACGGCCTCCATGGCGGACGCGTCATCCCTCGAATGCCCCAAATCGAGAATCCCGATCTCTCCGGCGCGGCACGCCGCGATGGCGATAGCCGGATCGTCGAGCCCCGAGGGCGTGAGGGCTATGAGCCTGAACGATTCCATTTCGAAAATCACCTAATGGGGTCGGGGCCAAAGTACCCGACTTCTACAATGCCTTCGTTACGCGCTGTTGAGACGATGTCCGGAAGCCCGCTAACCGCTGAAACCCCCCGCTGGTTGACGCGCGCCAACGCTCGAAAGCTGGGGGAGTTTCGTTCGGAAGCGATGTCCTACCGGATTTCTATCCGTCTAGAAAATCGTCGGCAGTGCCGAGTTGTTCGCCAAGTTGAGACTTCTTCCCCCATCGATCCACGACTTTCTCGAACCCGAACCCGCATGCCCCATCTACGCACCGACAGCTTGCAGCTGTTCCGCACGCCGACAGACCCCGCTAAAGATTGGCTGGTTGGGAGCCATCCAAGGCGGCATCAGTTTTATCTAGGGTCCCGCCATTGTCAAGGGCAAAGTCGGCGAAGGGCGGCCACCACCGACCGGCAGCGAGGCACTTTTCTGGATGGCAGGCCGATTTCACCATCCGCGCCGCCGCAGGAGCGAGGTGTGCACCATCCCTTCGCTAACATTATTAATAGCGTCCTGCACGCCATTAATGGCGTGCCGATGACGGCGCCCCCCGCCTTCGGGTCCGCCCGGTGACGCTCGAAAACCGCCGCCGGCGGCGATATAGTTTGCTCCCATGAGGACTACCAGAGCCGGACTTGTCGCCATCCTCTTCTCAGGCCTCACCGCCGCCGAGCCTTCGGAGCGCTACACCATCGCGCTCACCGGCGATTCGATCATCACCCGGAAGCTGTCCGTCTACGAGGAGCCGGAGTTCCTCTCGATGATCGAGCGTATCCGCGGCGCGGACGCCGCCTTCACCAATATCGAGATGCTGTTCCACGACTATGAGTCGTACCCCATGGCGTCGGGCGGCGGGACCTACATGCGGGCCCAGCCAGAGCTTTCGAAGGAGCTCGCCTGGGCGGGATTCGATCTGGGCGGCCTCGCGAACAACCACTCCGGTGATTACGGACCGAAGGCGATGCTGCTGACGGAGAAGTACGTGCGCGAGGCGGGGATTACTGCCTCGGGCGTCGGGAAGAGTCTCGCCGAGGCGCGCGAGGCGAAGTTTCTCGAGACGGGAAAGGCTCGCATCGCGCTGGTATCGCTGGCGTCGACGTTTTCCGACCACTCCATGGCCGGGAAGTCCCGCGACGACGTCCCCGCCCGCCCCGGACTGAGCCCGCTCCGGCACAAAGTCACGTACCGCGTGAGCCGCGACCAGCTCGACGCGCTCCGCGGCATTATGAAGAGCCTTTCGATGAACGTTCCCGAGACCGGCGACAGCCTCGCCTTTCGGGGCGCGCAGTTCGTGGTGGGCGAGCCGGCGGGGGTAATGACCGAGCCCCACCCCGAGGATATGGAAGAGATCGCGGCCATCGTCAGAAACGCGGAGAGCCTTTCGGATTACACCATCGTCTCCATCCACGCTCACGAGGGAGACGGCGATCGATCGGTGCCCGCTCGGTTCGTGGTCGATTTCGCGCGGCGAATGATCGACGAGGGCGCCGACGTCTTCGTCGGCCACGGTCCCCACGTGCTGCGGGGGATCGAGATCTACAAGGGAAAACCGATCTTCTACAGCCTCGGCGATTTCATCTTCCAGAACGAGACCCTCCAGCGGCTGCCGCACGAGAACTACGCCCCCCTCGGGCTCGGCGACGACAAGGGTCTCTCGGATTTCAACGACGCCCGCTACGATCGCGACCGCACCGGATTTCCCGCGTCTCCGGAGATCTGGGAGTCGGTCGTGGCAGAGGCGGTCTTCGAGGGAAAGACGCTGGTCGAAGTGAACCTCCATCCCATCTCGCTCGGCTTCGGAAAGCCCCGGTACGTCCGTGGACGCCCTCTCGCCGCGGACCAGGCGCTCTCGCGGAAGATCATTTCCGACCTCACGCGTCTCTCGAAACCCTTCGGAACCGACGTCCAGTACGTGGACGGCGTCGGCATCGTGAGGCTCAAGGCTCCCACGACCAATTGAGGTAAGTCATGAAGTCTACCCTCCTGTTCCTTACCGCACTCGTCGCTACCCCGACGTTCGCGGAAGCTCCCGACACCTATGCCGTGGTGGCCGACCTCGTCGAGGCGGCCCGCAATGAGTGGCGGGCTCCGGGAATGTCGGTCGCGGTCGTCGTCGACGG
>CAZKNR010000294.1:0-14192 GCA_964553925.1 uncultured Acidobacteriota bacterium | reverse complement strand
TCGCGGCGTTTTCGAACCATAGCTCCTTCACTCTTCGAGAGCGAGGACGGCGTCCAGTAACTCGCCGTTGGTGCTGATGGCGCTCCCGCCGTCGATGGTGCGCCGGCCGCTCCAGTCGGTGAAGCTCCCTCCCGCCTCCTCGAGGATGGGAAGAAGCGCCGCGTTGTCCCAGAGGTTCATCACCGGATCGAGCATGACTTCCGCGCGGCCGGTGGCGACGAGAACGTGCCCGTAGCAGTCACTGTATCCGCGAATCGTGCCCGCCCTCTTCTTCAGTTTTTCCCAGAACGCCGGGTGCATCTCCGAGAGACTCGCGGGCTCGGTGACGCTCACGAGCGCCTCTTCGAGCGAAGAGATCGAGCTCACCCGCGCCTCACGCCCGTTCCAGCGGCAGCCTTCGCCGCGGCCCGCCGCGACCATCTCGTCGAGCGCCGGCAAGTAGCAGACGCCGACCACGGGCTCGCCCTCGATCTCGAGCGCGACCAGGACTCCGAAGAGCGGTATCCCTCGAACGAAGGAGCGAGTGCCATCGATGGGATCGAGGATCCAGCGGTATCTCGAAGCGCCGGAGACGCCCATCTCCTCGCCGACTACAGCATGGTCGGGAAATCGCGCGTGGATGAGCCGCCGGAGGAGCTCCTCCCCTGTCCGATCGGCGATGGTGACCGGAGAGAGGTCGGCTTTTCGGTCCGCTTCGACTCCCGTCTGAAAATGGGAGAGCGCTTGACGGCCCGCGCGAAAGGCTATGTCGGTCGCGAAGTCGAGGTACTCGCGGGTGCTGGTCATGCCCTACCGTACAAGCGCGAGAGTCATCGACGCAAAACGGTTTCCGAACCGGCGCGCCTCCTCGAGCTCGGCTTCGCTCAGCCCTGGGTCGCCCCCCGCGGTCGTCGCCTGGGCGCCGAGCGTGCCGAAGCCGTCGGCTTCCTCTCCTCCGACGACGACGAAGCGCATGTTGAGAAAGGCGGCGAGGATCGAAAGGCGTGCGAGCTCTTTTCCCGAGGAGACCGCACCCCCGGTCACGAACGCGCCGGCGGCGCGAGGCCTCGAGGTGGTTCCCGGCCCGAGCTCTTTGGCCTCGACGAGCACTTGTCCGACGCGCTCGAGAAACGCTTTGCTCTCGGCCGAGAGGCTCGCCCAGTGGACGGGAGAGCCCAGAAGAATTCCCGAAGAGGACAGGATCTCTTCATCGCGGACTTCCTCCCGCCTCCGAAGGACCGCGACCGCTCCCTCGACCTGGTCCACTCCCTCCGCTACGGCGCGAGCGAGCTTCTCGGTGTGACCGGTGCGCGAGTCGAAAACGACGAGGATCGAAAGCTCGTCACTTCGCGTGAGCGGCGAGGGATCGGCGGCGATCGCGAGTGCAAAGAACCACGGCTTCATCAATGTTTCCTCCGAAGCTTCACGTCAAATCACAAAATTCGAGTGCTGACAACCGCGAGGGGGGAGGGTGGCGACTGCGGGGCCCGGAGGGCCCCCTCCTCCCCGAGCGAAGAGCGAGCGGAGCGAAGAGCGAGGCGAGCACTGTTGGAGGTTGCTTTCTCGTTTCCGGGGAGCTAGGATCCCCCCCCTCTAACGGCGATTGGTACCCCGTGAGTCTCCTGAACGGAACAATTGACTTCACCGACCGGAAGATCCTGTCGGCGCTGCTCTCAAAAGGGCGAAGCACGTTCGCCGAGCTCGCGGCGCAGGTCGGCCTCACCGCCCCCACGGTGCACGATCGGGTGAAGAAGCTCGAGCGCAGCGGGATCATCGAGGGCTACACCGCGATCATCAATCCCGACTCGCTCGGATACGAGATCACCGCGCTGGTCCACATCGTGACCGACTCCCGCGTCGCCTCGTTGGAGTACGAGAAGCATCTCACCGAAATCTCGGAGATTCAGAAATGCTTCAGCGTCGCCGGTGAGGAGACGTACGTGGCGTTCGTCCTCACCCGTTCGCCGAAGACGCTGGAAAAAGTGCTGCAGAAAATCAAGAGCATCCCGGGAACGGTCTCGACGAAAGCCTCCGTGATTCTTTCCTCGCCCATCAGCCGCCACACGCTTCCTCTCGAGGACGAAGTGCGGGAGTTCCCGGCGGAGTCGAAGCCGGCTATGGTGCGTTGAGCTCGCGCGAGAGCGCGTTCATCGCCACCAGGATCGGATTCCAGAGCGCTCCCGAGGGCGGGGCATACGCGAGATCGAGCTGAGCCGCGTCGCGAACGGTCATCCTCGCGGTGATGGCTGTCGCGAGAACGTCGATACGAATCGCCCCCTCGGCGCTTCCCACGATCTGGGCGCCCAGAAGACGCCCGCTTCCCCGCTCCGCAATCACTTTCACTTTCGCGCGCGCGCCGGAGCCGAAGTAGCTCGCCTGGAAGGGGCCCTCGATCGAGGCGGCGATCGATCGAAATCCCTCGCGCTCCGCGGCTTCGGACGAGAGGCCGGTCGATGCCGCGGTCACTCCCAGCACCTTCACCAGGCTCGTTCCCAGAGCCCCCGCGAACCGGCTTCTCCGGCCGGCGAGGTTCTCCCCGGCGATCCTTCCCTGTTTCGAGGCCACGGTCCCGAGAGGAATCAGGATCGGCCGCCCGGTCACGAGGTGAGTGCACTCGGCGCAATTGCCGGCCGCGTAGATCGAGGAAACGCTCGTCTCGAGGTGCTCGCTCACCGCGATAGCACCGCTCGTGCCCAGCCGGATTCCCGCCTTTTCCGCGAGCTCCACCCGAGGCGCGACGCCGACGTCAACGAACACGATGTCCGCGGCAAGTCGGAGCCCGCCTTCGGCAAGCTCTACGGACTCGACACGACCGGCGGATGTTCCCGCGATGCGTTTCGCGGCGCGTCCGGTCAAGACCCGCGCTCCTTTTCGCTCCAGCTCCTCCTCGACGAGTCGCGCCATGTCGGGGTCGAGAGACGAAAGGAGTGAAGGCGACCGCTCGACCACCGTGACCTCGACTCCGCGCTCGACGAGCGCCTCGGCCAGCTCGAGGCCCACGTACCCGCCTCCGAGGATTACGGCGCGGCGCGCGGAAGCGGTCGAGATCCAGGAGAGGATAGCTTCGCCATCCTCGAGTCGGCTCGCGGTGAAGACCCCTTGAAGATCGATCCCCTCGATCGAAGGCGAGAGCGCGCGGTAGCCGGTCGCGAGAAGGAGCCTGTCGTAAAGATGGGACTCGCGCTCACCGGTCGCGCGGTTCAACGCGACGACCGTCTTTCGCGACGGCTGGATCTCGACAACCTCGCGGTTCACCCGGGCTTCGATCCCGCGCTCGTTCCTGAGGGTCTCCGGAGTGAAGAGAACGAGGTCCGAGAAGCCCACCCGTCCTTCGATGGCGAAGGGAAGCCCGCAGATGCTGTAGGCGATGCGGGATCCCGCCTCGAGGATCGCGACCGAGAGCGAGGGGTCGAGACGCTTCGCCCGCGAGGCAGCCGTCATGCCGGCGGCGTTTCCACCGACGACGAGGATCCGATCGGCCATGGGGATCAGTGGATGACTTCGGGAGAATCCATCGCGTCGGAGATGACGAGGGGAATAAGCGAAGCGTGGTGGAGGATCATCTGGAAGCGCGCGCCCTCTTCTTCTGACCGCTCGAAGAGGTTCGTCGCGACCGCGAGACTCGCGGAGCGCCCGGGGAGCGTGATGCGCTCGATGCAGCTCACCCAACCGAGGCCGGAAACGACGCGCACCGAGACGTCCGCGGTCTCGACCGAATGGGCTGGACCGCCGGAGCTGTTCCGGAAGATCCCTTCCCAGCTCGCGCGAACCGCATCCCAGCCGACGATGAGCTCCCAGCCAGGATGGACGCAGCGCACGAAGTTCCCGTGCGACCAGAGCCGCTCCATGCCTCCCAGATCGAGAGCGTTGAGCGCTCGGTAGAACCGCTCGTTGGCTTCGAGGACCTCACTTACTTCCGCTGCCATAGAAAGTGGATGATATCAGGACGCGCCGTAGAGACCGAGATACTCCTCGATGGCCGCCTTCTCCCCACCACGAAGCCTCTGTGTCGAAGACAGGTACGCCACGATCTGCCGCACGTTGGTAACCGGCAGCACCGGCGCTCCGATGTTTTCCGCAAGCTCCTCGACCGTCGACCTCTCGCGCCCGCGCTCCTGTCGGTCGACCGCCACCACGACGCCGAGGATCCGGACCGCCGCCGTATTTCGCAATAGCGCCACCGACTGCGCGATCGAGATTCCCGAAGTGATGACGTCGTCGACGAGGACGAAGCTCTGCCCCGTTGCCGGCTGCGTCCCGACGAAGGCTCCTCCCTCACCGTGGTCCTTTGCTTCCTTTCGGTCGAAGCCGAACCCTACGTCTCGGCCCTCTTCCGAAACCGCGACCGCGGTCGCGACCGCGAGAGGAACTCCTTTATAAGAAGGACCGAAGATGACGTCGGGGAGAAGCCCGGCATCTCGGATGCGCTCGGCGTAGGCGCGCCCCACGCCGGAGATGGCCCGCCCGGTCCGGAGCTGCCCCGCGTTGATGAAATAGGGAGACTTCCTCCCCGACTTCAGAGTGAAGTCGCCGAAGCGAATGACGTCGTACTCGGCGAGGAGATCGATGAACCGCTCCTGATACGGCTTCGCCGCTCCCATGGCGCGGAGCATAGCTCATTTGGTACAACCTGGTTCATGGACATCCGACACCGCCCGCGCCGCCTTAGACGCTCAGAACCCATCCGCACTCTGGTGCGTGAGACCAACCTCCATCCGGGAGAGCTGATCGCGCCGCTATTTATTAAGGAGGGCCGCGGGCTCAGAGAGCCCATCGATACGATGCCGGGACAGAGCCGGCTGTCTCCGGATGAGGCGGTACGGGAAGCGAAGGAGCTCTGGAGTGTCGGGGTCCGCGCGGTGAACCTCTTCGGCTACTCGACGAAGAAGGACGAAGAGGCCACCGAAGCGTTCAACCCGGAGGGGATCGTGCCTCACGCCGTCCGGGCCTTGAAAGACGCGCTCCCCGAGCTTTGCGTCCAGACCGACGTCGCCCTCGACCCCTACTCCATCCACGGACACGACGGGCTGGTCAAATGTGGCGAAGTCGTAAACGACGAGACCAACGAGGTCCTGGCGAAGATGGCGCTGGTCCATGCCGAAGCGGGCTGCGACTGGGTCGCGCCCTCGGACATGATGGACGGCCGGGTGGGAAGAATCCGCGACGCTCTCGACGAAAGAGGATTCAGCCACGTCGGGATCCTGGCGTACTCGGCGAAGTACGCCTCCTGCTTCTACGGTCCTTTTCGGGGCGCACTCGATTCCGCCCCTCGCCAAGGGGACAAGAAGACCTACCAGATGGATCCCGCGAACTGGCGAGAGGCCCTGAAGGAGGTAGCACTCGACATCGAGGAGGGGGCCGACGTCGTCATGGTGAAGCCGGCCCTCGCCTACCTCGACGTCATCACTCGCGTGCGGGAGGCGTTCGATGTTCCGGTCGCGGCCTACAACGTTTCGGGAGAGTACGGGATGATCGTCGCCGCCTCCGACCGCGGGTGGATGGATCGCGACCGGGCGATCCTCGAGTGCCTGACCTCAATCAAGCGGGCGGGGGCGGACATGATCCTCACGTACTTCGCCAAGGAGGCGGCGCAGCTTCTTCAGGATCGCTGAAGGAGTTGCGGTTGTCGCCCCCACTGTCTAGATTGACGAGCATGGCGTGGTCCGTGCTTCTTGTCGCCCTATCGTCCGTTCTAGGACGAGAAGAAATGTTCGGCTCCTCGAGCGAGGCTTCCTCTTCGGCCACAACCCGTGTTGCCGAAGCCACGGAGGCTCAGGAAGCTCCGGTCATCGACGGTGTCGTAGAGGAGTCGATCTGGGCGACGGCCCAGAGGATCAGCGACTTCGTGCAGGCGGAGCCCTACGAGGGTGAGCCCGCGACCGAGAAGACAGAAATCCGCCTGCTCTACGACAAGACCCACCTCTACCTCGGGGTCATCTGCTACGACACCGACCCCTCCGGCATCATCGTCACCGACTCCCGGCGGGACTCGAGCCTCGACGACACCGATTCGTTTCGGGTGATCTTCGACACCTACCTCGATCGCCAGAACGGGTTCGTGTTCGGCACCAATCCCGCGGGGATCGAGTACGACGGCCAGGTCACGAACGAAGGAGAAGGCGGCGGTCCCGGCGCAGGCGGAGGCGGCGGCGGATCTCGCCGTTCCCAATCCGGCTCCGGCGGAGGGTTCAACCTGAACTGGGACGCGAGCTTCGTCGTGAGAAGCCACGTGGGGGATTTCGGCTGGTCGGCGGAGTTCGCGATTCCCCTGCGCACGCTTCGCTACGAGTCGGCCACGCCTCAGGTCTGGGGCTTGAACTTCCAGAGGAACGTTCGACGAAAGCGGGAAGAGGCGTACTGGTCTCCCGTCTCTCGAATCTACAGCCTCAACCGCCTGTCTTCGGCGGGAGAGCTCCGCGGCCTCGAGCTCGAGACTCCGCGAAACTTCAAGGTCACCCCTTACGCGCTCGGCTCCTCCGAGAGGGACTACGTCACCGCGGACGAGAACGACCTCGATGGCGAGCTCGGGGTCGACGCCAAGTTCGGAGTCACTCCGAGCATGAACCTCGACCTCACGTACAACACCGACTTCGCCCAGGTCGAAGTGGACGAGCAGCAGGTCAACTTGACGCGGTTCAATTTGTTCTTTCCCGAGAAGCGCCCGTTCTTCCTCGAGAACGCGGGAAGCTTCGCCATGGGGCAGAACCAGTCGGTGGAGCTGTTCTTCAGCCGCAGGATTGGTATCGGGCCGAGCGGCGAGATCGTTCCGATCCTCGGAGGCGCGCGGATGAGCGGGAAGGCGGGGCAGTACAACCTCGGGGTCCTCAACATGCAGACCGACGAAGTCGGCGGCGCGACGGCCGCCAACAACTACACCGTAGCCAGCCTGAGTCGCGAGCTCCCGAATCGCTCGAGTATCGGCGCCCTTTTCGTCAACCGGCTCGGCACCGGCGATCTCGCGGGCGACGACGACTGGAACCGGACCTACGGGTTCGACGGGAAGCTCGGGATCGGCGATCCCTTCACTCTCAGCGGCTTCGCCGCAAGGACCGATACGCCGGGACTCGACGGACGGGAGCACGCGTTGAACGTCCGGGGCGAGTACCAGAAGCGCCAGGGTCGCGTGTGGCTCGGCTTCACCGAAGTCGGAGATTCGTTCAACCCCGAAGTGGGATTCCTGACGCGGGACGACTACAGAAACGTCGAGACCGGCTTCTTCCTGAACGTCCGCAACGACATCTCCTGGCTTCGCGAGCTCCGGCCCCACATCACTTACAGCGGTTTCTGGGACTTCGACGGCTTCAAGGAGACGGAGCGGATCCACGTCGACAGCCACGTGGACTTCGAGAACGGCGCCTTCTTCAGCCCCGCGTTCAACCGCACGGTGGAAGGCCTCAGCGAGCCCTTCGAGATCTATCCGGGGATCGTCGTTGCCCCGGGCGCCTACTCGAACTGGGAGGCGGCCTGGCGCTGGAACACGAACCTGGCGCGGCCGCTCTCCTACGAGGGTGGCATCGACTACGGGGGGTTTCTCTCCGGCGATCGTCGCGGGTATGAGAACACCGTCAACTTCCGCTACCAATCGAAGGTGATCACCTCCCTCACCTGGCGCTACAACGACATCGATCTTTTGGAGGGAAGCTTCGTCACCAACCTCGGCCAGGTGAAGGTGAGCTACAACTTCACGCCCCTCATCTACCTTCAGGCCCTCGTCCAGTACAACGACCGCATCGACGCCTGGTCGTCGAACGTCCGCTTCAGCTGGCTCAGTACGGCGGGAACGGGACTGTTCCTCGTCTACAACGACACCGAGGGGCTCGGGGATCTGCTCATCGGTCCCCAGAACCGGAGCTTCATCGTCAAATACACCCATCAGTTCGACATCCTTCGTTAACCATGCGCGCGCCCGTCGTTCTCGCCGTCGTTCTGGGAGCGGGGCTATCGAGTTGCTTCTCCCGCGGCGTCGACATCGTGCCTTTTCTCCGCCCGACCGCGACGGCGACCCTCGAGGATCTCGTCCTCAGAGTAAACGCCTGGGAGGAGATTCACACTCTGGTTCTCCGGGTCGACCTCCAGTTCGAGACGGTGGAGGAGACGGAGAAAGGAAAGGGGCGGAGGTATCGCGCCGCGAACGGGCGGCTCCTTCTGAGCCGGCCGAGCTCGATACGCCTCAACATCCAGGCGCCGGTTCTGAGCGTCGATATCGCCGAGATGGCGTCCGACGGAGAGCGATTTCAGCTCCTCATACATCCGCTGGATTATCGGGCGCTCATCTTCGGCTCGAACGAGGGCTCGTACCGGGAGGAGCAACGAAAGCTCGAGAAGGACCCGGAGCTCGGGAAAGCCGGACCTCTCCTGAACATCCGTCCTCAGCATTTCACCAGCGCGTTTCTTCCGGCGGTCATCGATGCCGAGACCCGGGCGTTCGTGCACGAGGAGCAGGTCACGGAGCGCGACCTCCGTCCCGGGGCCAAGAAAAAATCCGAAGTGCGCAAGAGCTATTACGTGCTGAACGCGGTTCGCGAGGGCGCCTCCTCACCTCGGGCTCAGTTCTGGTTCGACCGGATGGGGAACATCGCACTCGTCCGGCAGCGGGTCTTCGATGCCCAGGGCTACCTCGTGAGCGACATCCGCTACGATGGCTTCCTACCACCGGAGACCGCGGGCGGACTCTCGCTCCCCGCGCGGGTGCGGATCGAAAGACCCTACGACGACTACACTCTGGTGGTGACCGTCCGTCCCGACGGGATCCTCGTCAACCGCGATCTCCCCGAGAGCGCCTTCGTCCTCGAGGTGCCGTCCGAATGGGGAGAGAGCGTTCGCCGCATCGATCTCGACGAGATGCCGCCGCTTGACTTTAATTAGCACTTTAGCTAATTATCCTCGCAGGAGGAACGATGGATTCACAACCGGTGCGCATGCTCTGCATCTACCGAGTCCGGGAAGGCAAGGAGGACGAGTTTCAGACCCTCCTCGAGAGACACTGGCCGACGCTCCGCGACGCCGGCCTGGCGTCGGAGAAGCCGGCGAAGTGGTTCCGGGGGGAGGCCAGGGACAAGAAGCGCCGCTTCGTCGAGCTCTTCGAGTGGAAGGACTCCGAGGCTTCCAGTGTCGCTCATCACTCTCCTCAGGTCATGTCGATCTGGGAGCCCATGGGGGCGCTCGCCGAGGGCATGGAGTTCATCGAGCTCGAGAGACCGATTGAGCCAATTTGACTAAGACGGACACCGAGGCTCAGCGCCTGAGAGCGCTCGACGAGGTCGTCTCCGCCCTCGCGCACCCCTCGAGGCGTCAGATCCTTCTAGTCGTCCGTTTCCGAGGCGGCGAGATGTCCGCGGGGGAGATCGCCGGGCGGTTCTCCTGCGCCTGGCCCACGGTGAGCCGGCACCTGAAGGTGCTGGAGCGAGCCGAGCTCATCGTCCACGAGAAGCAGGGACGAACGAGGATCTATCGCCTGAACCGAAAGAAGTTAAATGTCCTGAAAGACTGGCTGCGCTGGTTCGAGAGAGCGAACTGATAATTCTCAGCGCCTGCCGATGCTCACGTTGCGGAAGACCACCCCTACGATGGACTCGGCCCGCTCCTCGACGCCCATCTCGATCCAGTGCTCCGCCGGCTGATAAGCCGGGCCGTATCGGGCGCGGATCACGACCTGGCCGTCGAGAACAACGCGCGCCTCGTTGCCTGAGCCGGTGGGGCCCCACTCCACGCGCCAGCGATAGGCGTGACCGGGGTTCCAGGCGAGGAAATCGAAGCCTTCGTTGTACTCCTGTCCTCCGGAGATCCACCGGAGGCGGACGTAGGGAGGGTTGTGACCCTGGGTATCGAGCTTGCGGACGTGTACTCGATAGGGGTTCTCGCGGTAGGGTCCCTTCGAAGGGTCCCACATCCCGAAGAGCGTGTAGAGGTCGGGCGCGGGGTTGTTGCGAGAAAGGCCGAGATTCTCCCACTCGACGAAACCACTGGTGATTGTGGGAACGACGTAGCGGATGAAGTCTCCGCGGCTCGTCACCTGCCAGCCCGCGCCGCTGAATCGGCCGCCGTGCACCTCGCCTGCCGATCGGCCGTTGGTGAGAGGGTCGAAAAGCTCGCCCGACGATGGCGGTGAAGGAGATGGACTCGTGCTTCCACCGATGAAGAAATCCGAGATCGGAGAGTACGGTCCCGGACCGAGGGCAGAGGCGGCCCGCGCCCGCCAGTAGTAGCGCCCATTGGGAAGAGCGGTCGTGATGCGCCACGAGGTCTCTCCTCCCTGTCCCTCGGTCTGTCCCGTGGTCTCGGCGGCCATGCCTCGAAATCCATCGTCGGTTCCGACCTGGAAGTCGTACGTGGGCTTCGTCGAATCCGAAGACGCGGCGTTTCGCACGGTGAGAGTCGGACTGGGATCGTTGAAGCTCGTCCCAGGAAGTGGATTCAGGATGCTTGGGGCCGTGAGCCCGTTCTGCGTGGATCCGCTCGAAGAGGGCGGGGGCGACGAGTTGCCCGTGCCCGCGGTCGCGCCCGATGTGTTTCCAAAACTGGAGCTGCCGAGAGGGAGTACGGGCTCTTCGAGCTTGCAGCCCGCGGTGGCGAGAAGTGCGACGGCGAATACAACCCTGGGGGAAGAGGTCAGCGTTCAGCCTCCTTGAGAGATCATTCGGGATTAGGAAAGGATCATGATAACACCGCGCGAGCGCCCCGGGAACCAGGAAAACACGCGTGTGATACGATCCTCGCGCTCTCAGGAGGCACTTGTATGAATCGGCGCGATCGCAACCTCGGCATGGACCGCTCCATCAGCCGCCGCGACTTCTTGAACGGGGTCAGTGTCACCGTGGGAGCGAGCCTACTTTCGAGCCCCGTAGCCCGGGCGATGGGGCTTCTCGCTCCGGACCGTTACCCACCGGGCTTGACCGGCCTTCGGGGAAGCCATGACGGCTCGTGGGAGGTCGCGCATTCGATGCGCGACGGAGAGGTGTGGGAAGACGGGGTCGACATCGGCGAGAGTTACGATCTCGTCGTCGTGGGAGGGGGCATCTCGGGCCTCGCCGCGGCATACTTTTATCGAAAGGCACTCGGGAAGGACGCGCGCATCCTCATCCTCGACAACCATGACGACTTCGGGGGGCACGCGAAGCGGAACGAGTTCACCCACGAAGGCCGGACGTTCATCGGCTACGGCGGAACGCAATCGATCGACACTCCCGCGAGCTTCAGCCCCGAGGCATCCGGCCTCCTGAAAGAGCTCGCGATCGACACGCAGCGTTTCTACCAGGCGTTCGATACCGAGCTCTACTCTTCGCTCAAGCTCTCCTCTGGCACGTTCTTCGACCGCGAGACTTTCGGCGAGGATCGCCTCGTCGTTCGCGCGCGCGGCGGGTCGTGGGTGGATTTCGCCGCCGCCTCTCCCCTCTCGCCCGAGGCTCAGAAGGACCTGGTGCGACTCTACGAAGAGGAAATCGACTACATGCCCGGCCTGAGCGAGGGCGAGAAGAAAAAGAAGCTCGCGAAGACGAGCTACCTCGCTTTTCTCCAGGACTACGCCAAGGTCCATCCGCAGATCGCGAAAACCTTCAAGAGCCGCACTCACGGCCTCTACGGGATGGGCATCGACGGCGTTCCCGCGATCGATTGCTGGGGTCTCGGCTATCCCGGGTTCGAGGGAATGAAGCTCTCGAAAGGAGACGACCCCGGTCTGTCGGCCACGGCAAAGCCCAAGCCCGAGGAGCCCTACATCTTCCACTTCCCCGACGGCAACGCCTCGATCGCGCGCCTCCTGGTGCGAAGCCTCATCCCCGGATCGGCGAGCGGGAGCACGATGGAGGACATCGTCACCGCGAAGATGGACTACGGAAGACTCGACGCCGCGGACTCGAAGGTTCGAGTGCGCCTGAGCTCGACCGGAGTGCGGGTGAAACATCGGGGAAATCCCGAGAGCGCGAGCGAGGTCGACGTGGTGTACGTCCGCGATGGACGCACCGAGAAGATACGCGGAAGCCACGTGGTCCTGGGCTGCTGGAACGCCGTCGTTCCCCACCTCTGCCCCGAGATTCCGAAAGAGCAGCGGGACGCGCTTGTCTACGGTCCCAAGGTGCCCCTGGTCTATACGAACGTGTTCATCCGAAACTGGACGTCCTTTCAGAAGCTTGGCATCTCGAACGTCTATAGCCCTTCGGGCTACCACAGCGGCGTGACCCTCGATTTCCCCGTGAGCCTCGGGACCTACCATCACCCCCGGAGCCCGGAAGAGCCGATGGTTCTCCATCTCACCCGCACCCCCTGCAGTCCGGGAGGAAGCTCGCGCGAGCAGCACGCGGCGGGGCGGTACGATCTCCTCTCGACGAAGTTCGAGACATTCGAGCGCGAGATCCGACAGCAGCTCGCGCGCATCCTGGGAGCGGGCGGTTTCGATCCCGCGAAGGACATCCTCGGGATCACCGTGAACCGCTGGCCCCACGGCTACGCCTACGAGTACAACTCGCTCTGGGATCCGGAGTTCCCTCTCGGTCAGGCACCTTTCGAGATCGCGCGAAAGCCCTTCGGAAGGATCCACATCGCGAACTCGGACGCCGGCGCCTACGCCTACACCAACGCCGCGATCGATCAGGCGTACCGCGCGGTTTCGGAGATCACGTCGAAGCCGGCGACGGATGGGAGCTAGAGGGCGAGACGGAGGCCCATCTTCTCGAAGCGCCGAAAGTCCGAAACGTTCGCAGTCGCGAGGGGTGCCTCGAAACGAAGCGCGGTGGCGGCGATGAGACAGTCGGCAAGAGAGCGGGCACGCCGGCCGGTAGCGTTGAAAAGCTGAGCCCCGATGGTGGCATCTTCCTCAAGTAAGGGGAGGCGTTCTGGGACGACCTGGTCCGCGAAGGCCAAGTCTTTTTCGGAGACCGGCCCGCAAAGGAACTCAGCCCATCCCACGACGCTCATCGCCACGGCCTCCCCGGAGCTCAACCATTCGCGCAAGCTCAGGTCCTGAGGAGTGCCAGAGACCATTGCCCCGATGAGGAAGTTCGTGTCCAGGTGGATCACCGCGACCTGCCGAGGCGGCGTGGCCACGCGCGGCGTTCGGCGGTTACCTCCCTCTGCCAGCGGCGGGCATCAGCTAGACTCAAGCCGAGCGACCTCTGAAGCTCATCCAGCGCACGAAGCGCGTCGGATGACTTCGACGAAGCTTCTCGAGAAGCAGCTCGGATCGCACGGCGGAGAGCTTCCGATTTCGGGACGTCCCAGCGCTTGGCCAGATCCTCGAGCGCCCGCACCGTCTCGACGTCCAAGGAGTAGGTCGTCTTCACCATTGTGGAGGCCATACTCAGCTATAGTAGGGCCATACCCAGGATTCGTCAAGTCCTCATGAACGTCCAATCCCGTTTCACTCCCAACGAGAGCTTCTGGCTCGAGGCCATCGATCGGACGCGTCTCGAGCCGGCGCTCGAGGGCGAGAGGAAGGCCGACGTCGTCTGCCTCGGCGGAGGCTATACGAGCCTCGTCACCGCCTACCTTCTCAAGAAACGCAACCCCGGTCTCGAGGTCGCGGTCCTCGAAGGAAGCTACGTCGGCTTCGGCGCCTCGGGCCGAAACGGCGGGATGGCGCTCCACGAGCCCCATCTCGACCGGGCTCGAAAGCGCGGCGTCGAGAGGGTGCGATTCACCTACGACGAGACGGTCCAAACCATCGACTGGATCGAGGAGCTCGCGCGCGAGGAGGGATTCGACTGCGAGCTCGAGCGCACCGGGTATCTAGAGATCGCTCTCTACCCCAAGCACGAACGAGAGAACGAAGAAAAGGAAAGAGCCTGCCGCAACGTGGGCATCGAGCTCGAGCTCTTCGATCGCGAGAGGATGCGCTCCACCATCCGTAGCGAGCGGTTCGGTGGCGCGCTCCACTTCCCGAAGGCGGCGATACTCCATCCGGGAAAGTACGTCTCGGGGCTGAAGAAGGCGGCGCTCGCGAAGGGCGTGCGGATCTTCGAAGACAGTCCCGTCGAGAACGTCGTCGACGACGGCCGGGGCTACGAGGTCGCGACCGCCCGCGGTCGCATTCGCGCCGAGACGCTCGTCGTCGGTCTCAATGCCTACCTTCCCACGGCGCGGCTCGGCATCGTCCGCGACCGCGCGGTGTCGCTCTTCTCGTTCATCCTCCTGACCGAGCCTCTGAGCGAAGCCCGGTGGAAGGAGATCGGCTGGTCCGGCCGTCAGGGGTACACCGACAAGAGGCGGGTCCACAACTACGT
>CAZKNR010000293.1:0-2351 GCA_964553925.1 uncultured Acidobacteriota bacterium | reverse complement strand
CGACTGGAGCCGCGTCAAGGTGGAGTCGGCGCCCGCGGGGCCTGAGTACTACGACCCGATGATGGGAGAGCAGACGACGGGCGGGAGCACCAGTGTCATGGGCTCGTGGGAGCCGCTCCGGAAGGCGGGGGCGAGTGCCCGAGCCGTTCTCGTCGACGCCGCCGCCCAGACCTGGGGTGTCGCTCCAGGAAGCCTCCGTACCGAAAAGGGTCGCGTCTACCACGACCAGAGCGGAAGAAGCGCGTCCTACGGAGAGCTCTCAGTGAAGGCAGCGACTCTCCCCGTACCCGCGGAGGTCGCTCTCAAGGATCCCAAGGATTTCAAGATCATCGGCACCAACGTGAAGCGCGTCGAGGGACGGAGCAAGGTGACGGGGAAGGCCGAGTACAGCATCGACGTCCGGCTTCCCGGAATGCTCACCGCCGTGGTCGCTCACCCGCCGGTCTGCGGCGGGACCGTCAAGAGCTTCGACGCCACGAAGGCCATGGCCGTTTCTGGCGTCGTCAAAGTGAAACCCATCTCGACAGGCGTCGCGGTCATCGCCAAGGACTTCTGGACCGCCCGCACAGCGCGCGAGGCTCTCGAGATCGTCTGGGACGACGGTCCGAACGGGAACCTCGACTCGGCGGAGATACGGGAGCAGTATCGAAAGCTCGCGAACGAGCCCGGTCTCGTGGCCGAGAACGAGGGCGACGCCGAGAAGGGGATGGCGAGCGCGTCGAAGACCGTCGAGGCGGTCTACGAGGTTCCCTACCTCGCGCACGCCCCGATGGAACCGTTGAACGCGGTCGCGCACGTGCAGGCGGATCGCTGCGACATCTGGGCGGGCACCCAGTACCAGACGATGGATCAGAAGGTCGGGGCCGCCATCACCGGTCTTAAGCCCGAACAGATCTACGTGCATACCACTCTTCTCGGCGGAGGGTTCGGCCGGCGCGCCAACGTCACCTCGGACTTCGTCGCCGACGCGGTCGAGGTGGCGAAGGGCGAGAACGTCCCGATCAAGACCATCTGGACCCGGGAGGAAGACATCCAGTGCGGCTACTTCCGGCCGATGTTCGTTCATAAACTCAAGGCCGGCGTCGACGAGAAGGGCATGCCCATCGCTTGGCACCAGCGTGCCGTGGGCCAATCCCTGGTTCAAGGAACGCCCTTCGAGTCCTCGATGAAGGATGGAATCGACGGCTTGTCGGTTGAGGGGGCGGCGGGGATGCCTTACTCCATCCCCAATCGCCGCATCGAGTCGCATAACGCGCCGAAGACCCTGAGCGTTCTCTGGTGGCGGTCGGTAGGGCACACCCATACCGGCTTCGCCAACGAGAGCTTCCTCGATGAAGTGGCCCACGCCGGAGGGAAGGACCCCTACGAGCTTCGCCGCCAGCTCTTGAAGAACGAGCCGCGGCACCTCGCGGTCCTCGAGCTCGCCGCCGAAAAGGCCGACTGGGGCAAGCCTCTTCCGAAGGGGCGGGCGCGGGGCATCGCCATGCGGAAGTCCTTCGAGAGCTACGTCGCCGAGGTGGTGGAGGTATCGCTCGATGACAAGGGCGAGGTCAAGGTCGACCGCGTGGTCTGTGCCGTCGACTGCGGCATCACCGTGAATCCCTGGAACGTCGTGGCGCAGATGGAGAGCGCCATCGTCTACGGGCTCACCGCCGCCCTCTACAGCGAGCTCACGGTGAAGAAAGGGCGCGTCCAGCAGAGCAACTTTCACGACTACCCCGTGCTTCGCATGGATCGCATGCCCAAAGTCGAGGTCCACCTGGTGAAGAGCACGGAGAAGCCTACCGGAGTGGGAGAGCCGGGCGTTCCTCCTCTCGCGGCCGCCGTCGCGAACGCGCTCTTCGCGCTCACGGGAAAGCGCGTGCGAAAGCTTCCGATCAAGATGAGCGAGGCGGTCTAAAGCGGCATCTCTTAGTGCCGCGGGGCTGCTATTCTCGAATCTCGACCAGGTTCGCGCGCCGCGCGATGGCGCGCCACAAGATCTGTCTCTGCTCGACGCTCAAGCGCTTCAGGTCGACCTCGTGGGTGGCACCCCCGGCTACGGTGATGCGCATCGAGTGCCAGTCGGGGAGCGAGAGCCTTCTTTCGAACTCATCTCTGGGCATCTCGCTTGCCGATCCCATTCCCTCCACGTACATTTCCTCGATCGCACCCCACGGGAGAGTCTTCTCCTCGTCGGGAGGGATGGCTAGCCCGAAGTTCCAGTAGCGGGTAGGCAGCAACCGCCTGAGCCATCGTGTTTTGCTCCCGGATTGAGGTTCCGACTACTGGCTACAGTTCGAGGAGCTGAAAGGCGCGGGCTTGAAGTGGCGAGAGCTCGGTTAGGAGCTGAAGGGTGCGCGCACCATCGG
>CAZKNR010000292.1:0-43640 GCA_964553925.1 uncultured Acidobacteriota bacterium | reverse complement strand
AGCTCTCCCTCGTCGACTTCGGAAGAGAGAGCCGAGGCACCCGGGAGCAAGCTCAGGATCTCCGAGAGCGACCCCATCCGTTTCACCTGCCGGAGCTGCTGGCGAAAATCCTCGAGGGTCAGCTCGTCGCGCTCCATCTTGCGCGCGAGCTCTTTCGCATTCTCCTCTTCGAACGTCTTTTCCGCGCGCTCGATGAGCGAGAGCACGTCGCCCATGCCGAGGATGCGCGACGCCATGCGATCCGGACGGAAGGGCTCGAAGGCGTCGAGCTTCTCGCCCGTTCCCACGAATTTGATGGGAACGCCGGTCACCGCGGCGATGGAGAGCGCCGCGCCGCCTCGCGCGTCGCCGTCGAGCTTCGTCAGCACGTGCCCCGTGAGGCGAACTTTCGCGGCGAAGCTCGAGGCGCTCCGTACCGCGTCCTGGCCGGTCATCGAATCGGCGACGAAGAGTGTCTCCGAGGGTGTCGTTGTCTCCTCGATCGCCTTTAGCTCGCTCATCGATTCGTCGTCGACGTGGATTCGGCCGGCGGTGTCGACGATGAGAACGTCGTAGCCGCGGTCGCGCGCGAGCCCGACCGACTTCGACGCCCTCTCGACCGGGTCCATGGAGTCGGGGGTGAGACAGGGGATCTCGAGCTCTCGAGCCAGGACCGCGAGCTGCTCGAGCGCTGCCGGACGCCGCACGTCGACGGAAACGAGGGCGGGATGCTTTCCTTCGCTCCGAAGCCACCGAGCAAGCTTCGCGGAGGAGGTCGTCTTGCCCGAGCCCTGAAGCCCCGCCATGAGGACGACCGCCGGCCATCCTTTGGAAAGATCGAGCGGACGCTCCGAGCTTCCGAGAAGCGAAACGAGCTCGTCTCGAGTGACTTGAATGACTTGCTGAGCCGCGGTGAGCGAGGCCAGGATGTCCTTCCCCACGGCTTTCGCCCGCACGCGCTCGGCGAAGTCGCGGGCCACCTGGAACTGCACGTCGGCTTCCAGAAGGGCCAGACGGATCTCGCGCAAGGCCTCGTCGACGTGCTCCTCGCGGAGGCGCGACTGACCTCGGAGCTTTTTGAAAACGCCCTGAAGCTTCTCGGAAAACTGCTGGAACATAGTCGAAAGGCGTGCCCGAAAGGACAGATCTCCCCTTTAAGTGCTGCAACAAATCATGTTAGAAGAGCCCCCGGTCAAAGTCAAGGACCATCCCCGAGAGCAGGACCCGCGGAAATTCGTTCCCTCGTGGGCCGCTCCGCCAAGCGGACTCAAGCAACACTTTAGCTCCCCCAGTGGGGAAAATTTACTTCGGAAGATCGAGTTATCTCCGCATCCACCTCCCTGTCCCCCTTATCCCCCTTGTATTTTCCAGGCCTCAAAAAACACGCGAGATGGCGAAAAGAGTGGAGAATTTGGCGTTCGTGTCCCGCACTCGCTGGGAGAGGGTACGGGAGAACGCCCAGAGGAACTTGAGCGCGACCTCCGGGCGGGTCGCGAGGTGGGATTTCAGATCGGCGTTTTTGACCTCGAGAAGCTTCGCCCCCTCGTGGGCCACCGAGCGCGCGGAACGGGGAACGTCGTCGAAGAACGACATTTCTCCGAAGAATTCCCCCGCGCCCAGGATGGTGAGAGCTTCTTCCCCCATGTGCTGGAACATCCTGCTGATGCGCACCGCACCCTCGTAGATGACGTAGAACGAGTCACCGGGAGATCCTTCCTCGAAGATGACGTCGTCCTTGGCGTACTCCTTCACCACGCCCAGCATGAGGATCTCGGCGAGCTCTGGGACGTCCAGCGACTCGAAGAGCCGCACGCGCCTCAGGAACTCCGGGTTCACGCGCGGCATCCCGGGTCCTGTCATTGGGTCCGCTCAAACCTTCTCGAGCAGATGGCCGAGCCGCTCCTTTTTGGTGCGCAGGTACGCGGCGGAGACGTCGTTCGCGGGAATCTCGATGGGAACGCGAGCGGTGATCCTCATGCCGTAGGCCTCGAGAGCGATGAACTTGCGGGGATTGTTGGTGAGGAGCCGGATCCTCCGGACTCCCAGCTCCGAGAGGATCTGGGCGCCGATCCCGTACTCCCGCTGGTCGGCCTTGAACCCCAAGTGCTCGTTCGCGTCGACGGTGTCCATCCCTCCGTCCTGGAGCGCATAGGCGCGGATCTTGTTCACGAGACCGATGCCCCGTCCCTCCTGATGGAGGTAGAGAAGTATGCCCCTCCCCTCCTCGCCGATCTTGGCGAGGGCGCGGTCGAGCTGCGGACCACAGTCGCATCTTTTCGAATGGAATACTTCTCCGGTGATGCACTGGGAGTGCACCCGCACCAGAACGTCGTCGTCGGGGGGGATCGCGCCAAGAACCAGCGCGAGATGGGTAGCCCCGTCGTTCACACTCTCGAAGGCGGCGATCTCGAAGGTGCCGTAGTCCGTGGGAAGGGACGCCTGCGCCACCCGCTTCACCAGGCTCTCGGTTCGGAGGCGGTGGCGAATGAGATCCGCGACACTGATGAGCTTGATTCCGTGGTTCCGGGAAAACTTCTCGAGGTCCGGCACCCTCGCCATCGAGCCGTCGTCGTTCATCACTTCGCAGATGACTCCCGCGGGATAGAGACCGGCGATGCGGGCGAGATCCACCGCCGCCTCGGTCTGCCCCGCGCGCTGGAGCACCCCGCCGGGCCGCGCGCGCAGGGGAAACATGTGGCCCGGTCGCACCAGGTCGGAGGGCGCCGTTTTCTGATCGATGGCCGCGAGCACCGTCCGGGCGCGATCGGCGGCGGATATCCCCGTCGAAACTCCGCTCTTCGCCTCGATGGACACGCAGAACGCGGTTCCATAGTTCGAAGTGTTCTCCGAGACCATCAGCGGAATCCGCAAATCGTCGAGCCGCTCGCCGGTCATAGGCATGCAGATGAGCCCGCGGCCGTAGCGGGCCATGAAGTTGATGACTTCCGGGGTCACTTTCTCGGCGGCGATGGTCAGGTCGCCCTCGTTCTCGCGATCCTCATCGTCGACGACGATGATCATCTTGCCGGCCCGAACGTCCTCGAGCGCCTCCTCGATGGACGCCAGAGGGCCGCAAGCCGTGGCAACATTCTCTGGCGGCGCGGTTTGCTTTTGTGCCAAGTTCGTTTCTTTCAAGGGTCGTCTCGCAGACGGCGCTCGGGCCAATACGGTTCGGCGAGCCGAGCCACGTACTTCGCCAGTATATCGTACTCGAGATGGACGCCGTCTCCGGGAGAGAGTCGCCCCAGGGTCGTGACCGCGAGCGTGTGAGGGATGAGCATCACCTCGAGCCATCCCGGACCCGAAGCCATGACGGTCAGGCTCACGCCATCGATGGCGATCGAGCCTTTCTCCACGACGAAGCGGCTCGCTTCGCGGGAATGCTCGACCCGCAGGACGTGATTCCCCTCGCGCGGGCCGGACGCCGCGACCCTTCCGAGCTCGTCGACGTGCCCCTGAACGATGTGGCCTCCGAGGCGGTCCGCCGGACGAAGCGGCAGCTCCAGATTGAGAGGTTCGCCTGACGGAAGACGTCCGAGCCGCGTTCGAAGCTCGGTCTCCTTCGCCACGTCGGCGCGGAAGGAGCTCGTCGCGACCTCGGTCGCCGTGAGGCAGACCCCCGAGACCGAAACGCTCGCGCCGAGCTCGAGCTCCGACGCGATGGGCTCGGATTCGATGACGAGCTCGAGCGTATCGCCTCGACGTCGAGAGGAATCGAGCCGTCCCACCGCTTGTACGAGACCGGTAAACATTATTCAGTGCTTCCGCCTACGCCCTTCGGGCTCCGGCGGACCCGCCGAAGCCTTGGCGAAGGCGGGCGCTCGCTCCCGAACTCATTTGTATTCCAGCGAGCCTTCCACGAGCCAGCCGTCGCCCACCCGCGTCGAGCGTGCGCGCCTTAGACCAACCGCCCCCGCCGCCGTCGCTACTCCCTCGCCTCCGATCCAAGGAAGTGCGTCTCGGCCTCCGACGATCCGCGGTGCGACGTAGAGCACGAGCCGATCTCCCAACCGCAGGTCGAGAAAGTTCCCCTCGAGCTCTCCCCCGCCCTCGACCAGGAGGCTCGTGATGCCGCGCCCTCCCAGCTTCTGGAGAACCTCCTCGAGATCGAGCCTCGGGAGCTTCTTCCCGCGCTCACGAACGTCCTCGACTTCGACTCCCAGAGCCTCGAGCGCTCGGCGCCGCTTGGGCGACGCGCCCTTTCCGCAGAAGACCAGCACGGGTCCGCGGCCGGCGCTCCGCACGAGCCGGCTTCGCGGAGACACGCGAAGCCTTCGATCCAGGATGACCCTGAGGAGCGGTCTCGAGAGCGGCGACTGGGGCCTGCGGTCGAGCCGCGGGTCGTCCGCGAGGGCGGTGCCGATGCCGGCCAGGATCGCCTCGTGCTCCGCGCGGAGAAGACGCGCGTGGCGCCGCGCGAGCAAGGAAGTAATCCACTTCGAGTCGAGGGAGCGGGTCGCGATACGACCATCGAGGCTGGTCGCGCCCTTCAGCGTCACGAGCGGAAGCCCGGTGCTCGCGTGTTTAACGAACGCTTCGTTGAGCCGATGAGCCTCCTCCCGCAGCAAGCCCACCTCGACCGCGATGCCCCTCTGCCTCAGAGCGCGAAAGCCGCCTCCATTCACTTTGGGGTTGGGGTCCTTCATCGAGGCGACCACTCGTCCGATTCCGGCGCGGACGATCCCGTCAACGCAGGGCGGCGTCCGTCCCGTGTGACAGCAGGGCTCGAGGGTAGTGTAGAGAGTCGCACCCAAGGCACTTTCGCCCGACGTCTCCAAATGGGTCAGAGCGACGGATTCGGCGTGCGGCTCCCCCGGACGGCGATGATACCCCTGGCCAATCACCCGGGCTCCCCGCGCCACCACCGCGCCCACCCGGGGATTGGGAGCGGCGGTGCCGGTTCCGAGGGCCGCGAGAGCGAGCGCCCGTCGAATCATGCGGTCGTCGACGGATCGCTCACGCGGAGACATTAGTAAGAAATTAGTAAGACATTAGTCCGACAGGAGTGCGGTCACGAAGGCCTCGGGCGAGAACGAGACGAGGTCATCGGCTCCCTCTCCCACACCGAGGTAGCGCACGGGAATACCGAGCTCTTTGGCGATGGCGACGACGATGCCTCCGCGGGCCGTGCCATCCATTTTCGCCAGCAGGATCCCGGTCACCGTCAAGGCGGAGGTGAACTGCTTCGCCTGCTCGAGACCGTTTCCGCCGACCGTCGCGTCGAGGACCAGGAGCGTTTCATGCGGAGCCTCCGGTATCACCCGGGAGGCGATGCGAGAGACCTTCGCGATCTCGTCCATCAGTGGACGCTTGGTATGAAGCCGGCCCGCGGTGTCCACCAGGACCTCGTCGAACCCTTCGGCGACGGCTCGACCGAGCCCGTCATGCACTACGGAAGCCGGATCCCGGCCCGGCGTGCCGCTCGCGATGGCGGCGCCCGTCCGCCCCGCCCAGGCGCCGAGCTGCTCCTGAGCCGCGGCGCGAAAGGTGTCCGCCGCCACGATCAGAACCTTCTTGCCCTCAGAGACGAGCTTCCGCGCGAGCTTGGCGACACTCGTCGTCTTTCCAACGCCGTTGACGCCCACGACCATGGTCACCCGGGGCCGCCGAGCGGCGGAAACGGCGGCCGTCGCCGGACGCGAGATCAGATCGAGAAGGACCGAACGAAGGTTCTCGCGGAAGTCTCCGCTTCGCCCGCGCAGGGTCGCGAGAATTTCCCGGGTGGCGGGAAGACCGACGTCCGCCAGCAGCAGCGATTCTTCGATCGCTACCCAGTCAGGCGCCTCATCGAGCGGGCGAGTGAGACCGAGCTTTTCCCGGGTTCGGCGGAGGCTGTCTCGCAGCCGCTCGGTGAGCGTCATGAGGGGATCCGAGTGCCGTTTGGAGCCGGAGTCAGCGCCGCGGATGGCGGCTCAGCTTTCCTTCAAGGCCTCCAAGGCCTTCAAGGCGTCGAGGCGGGCGAGCGCCATCTGCCCGAAGGTCGAGAGCCGATCGATCTCGACCACGCGGCGATACAGCGTTCGCGCCTCTTCGATCTCGCCCTTTTCCTGATGGATGCGCGCGAGCTGGAAGACGCTCTCGGCATCCTCCGGAGCCAGCTCCACGGTTTTTTGAAACTGGGACACGGCCAGGTCGACCTGGTTCATCTTGAGATAGACCCTGGCGAGGCCGCGGTGGCCAAGCGCGAATTTCGGCTGCTTCTCGACCGCCCTTCGGAAATGCATTTCCGCGAGCTCGAGGTTTCCATCCTCGAGGTAGAGGTTGCCCATGTTGTAGAGCGCCTTCTCGGGTGTGGTGTAGCTCGGGTTTCGCACCGCGCGAGAGAACGCCTCGAACGCCTTCTCCTTCGCGCCCTGCTCGGCGTAGACCATCCCGATGTTGTTGTACACGTCGGTGAGATCGGGATTGATCTGCAGAGCATGATTGAAGGCCTTCAGCGCCGGGGCGAAGTCGCGAAGGGCGGCGTACGCCAGCCCGAGCGCGTTGAACACGAACGGGTTCTGATCGTCGAGCTTGGCCGCGACCTCATACTCCTTGATCGCTCCCCGATACTCGTGCTCCTGATGCAGAAGCTTTCCGCGGTTGAAGATCCGGATCGCGTCCTCGATCTCCTCCTCCGTCTGGGCCGCGGTCGCCGCAAGCAGGTGGGCCGGCTCGAGAGCCACGGACGTCGAGAATGTCAGGAAGACCAGCGTTATCAGCCTTCCACGTTCCATGCACGTCCTCCTCATCTTAAGTGCTCGCCTCATCAATCAGTGCGCTGGGGCCCCACCCCCAGCGCCTCTCGCTCCGGGACTCGCCACGCTCGCCCTGCGCTCGGGCTGAGGGCTCTTCGCTCGGCTCGCTCCCCTCGCTCCTCGCTCGGGGAGGACGGCGCCCTCCGGGTGCCGTTGCTCCGTCACGACGGTCGTATTCTACCGCGAGTCAGCCTCTTCGAGGGCAAACGTCCCGGCGGGCAGGGAGAGAACCGTCAGCGAATCAGGTCCATGAGAGCGGGCGCAGGTCCGATTCCATGGGTCTCCTCGACCCTCATGGAAGAAGGCGGAACCGCGGCGGCTCGAGGGGCGGCCAGAGCGACGGGCGGCGGAGGAGCCGTCGGCGGAGGTGTGCGGAAGGCCGGGGGCGCCGCGGTGAGAGGCTCCCTCGCCTCCTGGGGCATCTGGGGCGCGGGAAGCTCGCGCGTCTCCTTAGCGGGGACGACCGGAGACACCGCGGAAGGCGCCGTCTTCAGGACGCTGTCGACCTTCATGTTGGGACGGATGAGACCCTCTTCGTAGCCGGTGATGAGCGCTTCCACGTAGTGCTTCTCGAACTTCTTTCCGATGAAGCTCCGCATCCGCGTGAACACGTAGGTGATCTCCATCGCCTTCTGGTAGGGGCGATTGGTGGTCATGGCGTCGAACGTATCCGCGACACTCACGATCTTCGCGATGACGGGAATCTGGTCCCCCTTGAGGCCCTCGGGATACCCCGTTCCGTCCACGTTCTCGTGGTGGTACTTCATGCCGGGGATCATCGACTTCAGCTGAGGGACGTGCTCCATGATAGCGGCGCCCTTGGTAGGGTGGGTTTTCATCACCGCGAACTCCTCTTCGGTGAGCGGGCCCATCTTCCCCAGGATGCTGTCCTGGATTCCGATCTTGCCCACGTCGTGCATCAGGGCCGCGATCCGGATGTTCTCCACCTCCTCATCGGGGAAGCGCAGAATCTTGGCGATGGTGGCGGAGTAGTGGGCGACGCGCTCGGAGTGACCGGCGGTGTAAGGATCCTTGGCGTCGATGGCGGCGGCGAGCGACGTCACCGCGCCCATGAACATCTGTTTGTTCTCCTCCGCCGCTTTCCTCAGACGCTCGATGAAGTGCCGGATCTCCGAGATCATGAAGTTGAAGGTCTCGGCGAACTCCCCGATTTCGTTCCCACTGGTGACATCGATGTTGTGAGAGAAGTCGCCGGACGCGAGCAGGCGCGCGCTCTCCGCGAGCTTGCCGATCGGCTGCGAGAGCCGGCGGGCGAAGACGACCGCGAGCACCAACGAGAGCACGGCCGCGAGAACCGCGATGAGGACGCTGTCCTTCACGATCTCGCGGGCCGAGAAAAACACCGCGGCCTCCTCGGCCTGCACGATCGCGCCCCATCCCAGGGTCTTGAGAAAGGGCAGGGGCGAGCCGAGGTCGCCGATGGGCGTGAAGGTTCCCAGAAGCTTCTTGGTCTCGCCTGCATGCAAGAGCTCGAAGTTCTCCGATCCGCTCGCCTGGCCGCGCGATTCCTGGAACGCTTTCACGATGGCGGTGTTCGAGAGATCGACTCCCTCGTAGAGGGTCTCGGGATCGGAGTGGGTGACGAGCTTTCCCTTGTCGTCGACGACGTAGACGCTACGGCGCTCGTTCCCCTTCTGCCTCACCATTTCCTCGATGGGCTTGAGACTGACCATCGCCGCGACCACGCCCTCGATGGGAGGGGCTCCCTCGCCGCCGTAGAACCCCCGGACCGGCGCGGACATGATCACCACGGTATCGAGGAGCGGCTCCGAGACGTGGGCGGGCGAGGTCCAGGGCCGCGCTTGCAGTCCCTGAACCAGCGATTCGCGCAGCGACGCCACGATCGCCGGATCGTCCAGGGTGTAGCCGGCGGTCACGCCCCGTCCCTCTCGGTCGAACACATAGATCGCCAGCACGCGGTCTTCCTCGATGAAATCGAGGAGAGCTTCGGGGGTCACGGAGAGGATGCGGGTGCGCACCGCCTGGGGGTCGGACCCGATCTCGAACGTCTTCGCGATCGCCTCGAGCTGGTTGTGCATCGACTGCAAATACAATCGGGCCTGCTGGGCGATGGAGCGGGTCTGGTCGAGCTGCAACAGCCGCTCCGAGGCTTCGAGCGCCTCGCGGTTGCGGCGGACGAGCCATACTGACGTCAGCAGGAGCGGCAGGAGCCCGGTGAGTAGCATCAGGCCGATGAGCGAATAGAGAATCTTGCCGGTGTGCTTGGTCTTCTTCCGCGGGGCCGCGGCCGCCGGTTTCACCGCCGCCGGTTTCGCCGCCTCCCGGCGAACGCGCTTGGCGAGATTCGAGGGGGTCAATGCGCCTTCTCCGATAGCACTTCGAAAACTCGCACGCTCTCCTTACGACCCTTGAGCGCCACCGTGCCCAGGTCCCTTACTTCCATCTGGTCCTTGACCAGCTCGTAGGTCCTCTCGCCGATCACGATCTGGCCCGATTCCGCCACCATCGACTCGATGCGCGAGGCGATGTTCACCGTGTCTCCGAGAACGGTGATTTCCTTGCGTTTCACCGAGCCGATTGGCCCCGAGACCACCGGACCGCTGTTGATCCCCATGCGCATCGCGATAGAGGCGCCGCCCCTCTCGGCGTTGAGCTCGTTCAACCGCTGGCGCATCTCGAGCGCGACCCGCACCGCCCTGACCGCGTGATCGGCCTGGGCGTAGGGGGCGCCGAAGACCGCCATGATGCAGTCGCCGATGAACTTGTCGAGGGTGCCGTCGGCATCGAAGATCGGCTCCGACATCCGGGAGAAGTATTCGTTCAAGAGCCGAGCGACCGATGGCGCGTCCATCCGCTCCGCGATCCGGGTGAATCCGACGATGTCCGCGAACAGCACCGATGCCTCGAGCTCCTGGGCCTCCTTTTCGCCCTCGGACAGGATCCTCGTCGCGATCGAGGGGGAGAAATACTTCTCCAGGCGTTCGCGGGCTACTTTTTCCTGTTGGATCTTTTTGTTCAGGCTCGCCTGCTGGATCGCGACCGCGGCGTAGTTCGAAAGCGCCGAGAGGAGCTCGAGGTCGTCCGGGGTGAAGGTCTTGGTCTGCATGGGGCTGTCGATGTGAATGATCCCGATGACCTCGTCGCCCTTCCACAAGGGCGCGCACATTGCCGAGCGGATTCCGTGAAATCGGATGCTGTCGCCGGTGGCGAAGCGGGGATCGACCTGGGCATCGGAGGTGAGAATGGCCACTCGATCCTTCACCACGCGGTCGGCGATGGTCTTGCTGATCGTGATCTTCTCGTCGTTGCCATGGCGGTGGTGAACCACCCGCGGCTTCAAGTTTCCCTCCTCGTCGAGGAGCATGAGGAAACCCCGGTCCGCGGGGATGTGCTCGAAGACCGCGGCCATGACGCGGGCGGGCACCTCCTCCGGCTGCGCCGAGATGAGCGCCCTCGCGAGCTCCGAGAGGCTCCTGAGGACGCGATTGATTTTTGCCAGCTCGGTTTCGACAATCGGCGATTCGGAGGTCTTTCCCGGGGCCGCCACCGGGCGGCGCTTCGTCGTGTCGGCAGTCGGCTTCTCCTCGAGGAAGTACTTCGAGAGCTCCCCCACGCTGCGGATGATGGTTCCCGCCTCTTCGAGCATGGGTTTCTCCTCGTCGAGCACGACCTGCTCTGCGAGGGTCTTTCTGAACTGCAGCTGGAACTTTCCCAGAAGGATCTGATCGCCGTCGTTGAGGATGACCTCCAGCACGCGGACGCCGTTCACCTGCGTCCCGTTCTTGCTCTTGAGATCGACGAGACGGCAGTCCTCGCCGTCGATCAGCACTTCGGCGTGACGCCGGGACACGCCGAAATCCTTGATGACGACGCCGCACTCCGGCGAGCGGCCGAGAACGACCCCCTCGGGGCGGATCGGAACGATATGCTCGCTCCCCTCATCCAGAAACGCCAGCTCGAACATTCTATTAGTGCTCGCCTCGCTCCGCTCGCTGAGACCGCCGAAGTGTAGGATCCTGTAACACGAAATTATACCAGCCCTTCCGCCGTTATCCCACCGGCCCGAGAGGATACGTACGAAGCCTCTCGTAGCTCGCGCCCGCCGGGGCGAGATGGCTCTCGAAGAGGACCGCCCCTTCGATCTCGGTGGCTCCGAAAGCCCGTTCCCGGCACGAGCCGAGGAGGGCGTCGATCTCCCCCTCGGGCTCGCGAAATCGCGCGATCGTCAGGTGGGGATCGAAGCGCCGCTTTTCGGGCACGAACCCAAGGGCGCGAGCAGCCGCTTCTGCTCTCGATTGAAGCTCGAAAAGTGCCGGGGGTGGCTTCGGGACTCCCACCCAGAGAACGCGAGGGTTACCTCGATCCGGGAAGACCCCGCATCCACGAAAGTCGAGGGCGAATGCCGGGAGCCCCGCGAACGCTTCCGAAAGAGTCGCGCCAAGGGACTCGACGCCTTCGGCGGGAACCTCCCCGAAAAAGCGAAGCGTGAGATGAAGCCCCTCCGGACGAACCCATCGCGCGCGCTGGGCGAAAGGGCGAAGCTCGCGGCCGAGCTCGGAAAGCCTCCCCCGAACCTCGGAGTCGAGGTCAAGGGCGAGAAAAACGCGCATCAGTCATCCAGAAGGAACGCAGTAAGAAAGGAGATAGGGAGATGGAGGAGATATGGGGATAAGACCGTTCGGATGAATCCGGGACCCCATCCCCTTATCCCCTCCTATCCCCCTTATCCCCCTTGTATTGGTCTTCCTCTTCTTGATTCGTCAAGAGCGCTCTTTCGAAAGACGCAGCAGCTCGAGACGCACCAGGTCGAGCGCGGTCTGTGCGGTCCAGCGTTTCACCTGCCGGCGCTCGCCCGGGAACTGGCGCCTCTCGGCGCGCGCCGCTGCTCCGGTCGCGATCCCGATGTAGACCAGCCCCACGGGTTTCTCCTCGCTTCCTCCCGACGGTCCCGCGATTCCCGTGACGGACACCGCGATGCCGGCGGACGCCCGTTCGAGCGCTCCCCTCGCCATGGCGAGAGCCACTTCCTCACTCACCGCCCCCACCCGGCGAAGAAGATCCGGCGAGACGCCGAGAAGCGCGGTCTTGCTCTCGTTGCTATAGGTGACGAAGCCGGTGCCGAAATACCGGCTGGCACCCGCGACCTGGGTGAGGCGATGAGCGATGAGCCCGCCGGTGATGGACTCCGCGACCGCGATCTTCATTCCGGCCTCGAGCAGAAGCGACCCCACGACGCTCTCGAGGCTCTCTTCCCGCTCGGAGAACACGTGCTCCCCCAGAATCGAGCGGAGCTTCGCCGCGAGCTCCTCGTTCAGGGCGTCGGCGGCCGTGGCGCTTCGCTCCCTGGCCGTAAGCCGAATCTCCACTTGCCCCGGAGCCGCGAGAATGGTGGTGAGGGGATTCTCGTAGGCCTGATAGGTCGAAACAGTCTTTTGCTCGACCGCCGATTCGGGGAGCCCGGCGACCCAGAGCTTTCGGGTTCGATAGAAGACTTCCCCGGCG
Source organism: uncultured Acidobacteriota bacterium (assembly GCA_964553925.1). Taxonomy (GTDB): domain Bacteria; phylum Acidobacteriota; class Vicinamibacteria; order Marinacidobacterales; family SMYC01; genus DAISKN01. Next base: position 31,440 of record CAZKNR010000292.1, on the reverse strand, counting down.
ACTCTCGAAAGCCGCGGCAGGACTTGCTCGTCGAACATCGGCTCGAGCTCGCGGGGAGGTCCGGGGAGGAGCACGAGGATTCTTCCTTGAAGCGTTTCGAGGAAGAGCCCGGGTGCGGTACCCCGGCGGTTCTCGAGCACCGTGGCTCCCTCGGGAACCATGGCCTGCTTTCGGTTGACCTCGGGCATTTCGATTCCGCGCTTCTGGAACCGCGCCCGCAGTCCCTCGAGAATTCCCTCGTCGAGCCGCATCGAGATACCGAGCGCGCGACAGGCGGCATCCCGGGTGCGATCGTCGGCCGTGGGCCCGAGCCCTCCGGACACCAGCACCAGCTCTGATCGTTCGAGGGCGTGCCGGATAGCGGCGGCGATTCTCTCCTCCTCGTCTCCCACGATCCCGCGAAACCCGATGGGAACGCCGATCGCGGTCAGCTTCTCGGTGAGATACAGAGAGTTGGTCTCGACGCGGCCGGGGGCTAAGAGCTCCTCGCCGACCGCGAGAATCTCCGCTTGCATGCCGGCCATATTAACGGTTTCCCGGTTCGTTCTCGGGACGTCGCGGCGCGACGCGCACCGTCCCGGTCTCGCCCGCCGAGGAGAGCTTGACCTGTCCCCTCGGAGCGCCTTTGATCCGGCTGACGTTTCGTCTCTCGGTCACGATCACGTCGACCGCGGAGTCTTCTCTCCTTTTGCTGTAGTACGCCGCGAGCTCCGCCGCCTCCTGGATCTCGCGCTCGTCCGCCGTGTCACCCGAGGCAAGGCGAAGCACGACGTGCGCCCCGGGGACCCCCGAGGCGTGAAACCAGAGATCGTGGGGCTTGGCCACGTCGAACGTCAGCTCGTCGTTCGAGCGTCCGGAGCGGCCCACGAGGATGGCGCTCCCGCGATGGGAGAGAAAGCTCCGGGGCCCGAGGGCCTCGGGGGGACGCCGTCTCACCGGCTTCACCGGCTTTCCCGGCGCCGGAAACGACAGGCCCTCGTCTCCGGCCTCGCGCTCGAGCGCCTCGAGCTCGGCCACCGCGGAGGCATCTCTCAAATCGCACTCGAAGCCTCCCCAGAAAGAGACGTCCTTGAAAACCGCCTCGAGCCTCTTTGCGACCTCGACACGCGCGCGCTCCGCCTTGCGAGCCCGGGTGAAGAACCGCTCCGCGTTTCGTGGAAGGGAGAACCGCGGATCGATTTCGATCTCGATCTCCTTTTCTTCGGGATCGAAAATATCGGGGAGAACGACCGACCGTCGGTCCGCCGTCTTTCGCGCGCGTGAAAGGCCCGCGAGCAAGAGCTCCCCGCGGCGGCGGAGCGACGGCGGCTCCTCGAGCGACGATTCGTCGCTCCGGAGCTTTTCCTCGAGTCGCCGGGCCCGGTCGAGGCGCTTTTTCACGGCGCTTTCGAGCCGAGCCCTCAGACTCGAGAGCTTCCGGGCCTCGCCCTCGAGAAAGACTGCCTCCGCCATCGCCTCCGAAAAGCTCGCGTACGCTCTTGGCACGAGCTCCCCCTCGCTCGCGAGCTCGAGCGGCGAACAAAGTGCGTGCCGGCCCGAAGGGGGCGATCGCGGGACGTAGAGAAACGGCCGCTTCTCCTCGAGCCGCGAGCGCACCTTCATGAAGGCGTCGCCCGCAGTTACTCCTTCCCGCTCGACGAGCCACTCGAGCTCGCGCACCAGGAGGGGGGTCGCGCCGGTCGCGGCGAGAAGAGCGGAACGTCTCTTGAGGGGCGAGCCTTCGGCCAAGCGGGCGAGCCGCTCTTCGACCTCCGACGCGTTCGAGGCGAGAGAAGAAGCCCCAGGCGGAGGCGCCGGGGCCTGGTAACGTTCTCCGGCCCCGAGCCGGGCCCGCGACGACGACAGCGCTTCCACGACTCCCGAGGATTCGGAATCGACGAGGTAGAGGTCGGCTCGGACTCCGTGCGCTTCGAGAACGAGGCGGAAGGCGGTTCTCTTTCCGCTGAAGCGTTTGCCTTCGACGGATAACGTCACGATTCGATCGAGATCCGCCATCTCGATCGATGCAATCCGTGAGGAAACGAGCTTCTTCAAGCCCGGAGTCACGACGCCTTCGCCTGAAGGTCGCGGGTCCGGGAGAAGGTATGCCCCGGGGGCCTCACGCAGAAAGCTGAGCACGAGCGTCACCGGCCGAGGCGGCGCGAGGGCAAGGTAGAGGAGGCCCGAGCCGCGGTCGAGGAGCGCCGTCCGGATGCGCCGGCCGCTGACTTCGGGCTTCAGCTCTTCGACGAGCCCTCGGAGAAACAGGCGGTCCAATATTAGGGCTCGCTAGCCCCGGATCACTCTCGTACCCGCGATCCGATCGTGCCAACCGCGGCGCTCGGGATCGGTCCAGATCCCGATGAACCCCGCGCCGAGCGGAAGCGCGGCGACGAGCGTCGCGGCGAGTCTCAATGCCGCGCGTCCGAAACCGAGGGCGCCTCCGCGCCGGTCGACCACGCGGGAGCCTGTCAGGAGCTTCCCGAGCGTCTGGCCCGACAGGCTCCAGAAGAACAGGAAGTAGCTCGTGGCCATCACCGCTCCGACGAGGCCCATGGCGACGAGCGCCGAGCTGGGAAGGGCGCCTACGCGCTGCGCGACGAGGTGTGTCGTGAGGTAGAAGAGCGTGAGCTGGATGAGCCCGACGAAAACCAGATCGATGCCGCCGGAGATGACTCGTTCGACCCCTGAAGCCATGCCGAACGCGAGAACGGGCTCGGGCGCCCCCTCGAGCTCGGCCTCGCGGAGCGGCATCTCGAAATCGACCGGGTCCGCAAGCGGCACGTACCTGTCGGTCCGGGGATTTGTACGTTCCGGGTCCGGCTCGCGGGCGAGCTCTCTCGCTGCGGCGAGACCTTTCGACCTCCCGAGCGGGATCTCGCCCGCGTCGACGACCCGTCCGGCACCTCGATTGGGGCGTGCAGTGCTCGCGCGCTTCGAAACCCTTTCTTCGACTCGAGCGCGGATCTCCCTCCGGCGCTCCCGAATTTCGCGCTGCGCCTCATCGACGAGCGGTTCCTCGGGAAAGATCGAGAGCTGCCTCGGGTCGTCGTTCTGTTTTTCCTGCTGCAAACGCTTCTTCTCCATATGGCGCGCGACGGTCTCTTTGACCTGATCCCGCCAGCTCGCCGGGTCACGCCGGGCTCCGCAGGCCTGGCAGATCGAGGCCGACGGCGAGAGCTCGGTGCCGCAGGAAGCGCAGGTCAACGTCGTCACCTCGCTCTGTCTACTTCCGGGACTTCCGGTTCCGGCCCGGTCGGGCCCCGCAACAGGCGGTCCTCGATCCGAAGGATGAGACTCCGCGCCTCCGCCATTACCGCCGAGTCGCGGTCCACCCGGCGGAGCTCGGCCAGCGCCTCGCGGTAATGGCCCTGGGCGAAAAGCCGCTCCCCGTTGTAGTACCGGAGCTCGGAAAGGCCGGGCACGGAACCCGCGAGGCGATCGGAAGGGACAGCGGTCGCTAGACCGGCGGGATGACCGAACGCCCCGCCGCTCACAATCCCCTCCCAGTTCTCGCTGAGGTAGAAAGCCGAGACCCCGAACAGCAGAAGCGCGCCGAGGAGAAACGCGGCCATCTTGAATCGGGACACTGCCGTCGGCCCGGCTCGATGGGAGGAGCGCCTCGGGCCTTTCGGGACTCTAAAAACCACGCCCTGTGCGGGCGTGGCTGGAAAAACCACGCCCTGTGCGGGCGTGGCTGGAAAAACCACGCCCTGTGCGGGCGTGGCTGGAAAAACCACGCCCTGTGCGGGCGTGGCCGGAAAAACCACGCCCTGTGCGGGCGTGGCCGGGGGCGCCGTGAGAACGCCGGCCTCGCGCGATACCCCTGAAGGCGCCTCGCTCCTGCGATCGAGGGCCTCGATTTCTGCCGCGAGCTGCACCGCTTCCCCGTGGCTTCCTCCGGCCGCGAGGACCGAACGAACCCGCTCGCGCGCCCCCTCGATCTCTCCCGCGTCGAAGAGCCCCCTGGCTTCGGCGACCTCCGCATCGAGCCAGCGCAGTCGCTCCGCCACGGCCGTGTTGGCTTTGTCGATTCGGAGGCGAGCCTCCAGGTTCCCGCGGTCGAGAAACAGGATCCTCGTCCACACGTGAATCGCCTGGTGGTGAAGACCGCGGGCGTAGAGGTCCTCGCCCTGACGCAGGAGATCCAGGGACTTTCCTGGGGCCTCCGGGTTGTCGTCCTGACGAACGACGAGCTCGCCCTTTTTGAAATCCGTCTCTCGTCGATCCAAGTTTTCCGGCCGCGGGGCCGAAGCCCCGGGGACGATCTCCTCGTAAAATATACTGCCATCAGGACGGGAATGGTAGTGTTTCCGGAATCGATGGATCTCCTGGAGCTGGTTCCAAACGTCAGCGAGGGCCGGTCGAAGGCCGCGGTCTTTGACCTCGCGGAGGCCTTCGCCGGTTGTGGAGGCGTCTTCGTTCTCGACCGGCACAGCGACGGTTCCCACAACCGCTCGGTCCTGACGGCCGTGGCGGAGCCGGGCTCCGTGCTCGAGGCTTCCGGCCGCCTCGTCGAGCGCGCGATCGCGCGGATCGACCTCAGAAACCACCGCGGCGTTCATCCGCGCATCGGCGCCCTCGACGTGCTGCCCCTGGTTCCCCTTTTTGGATTCTCCCGCGATCGCGCGAAAACGCTCGCGATTGCGGCCGGCCGTAACATCGCCGACTCCTTCGGAATCCCCATCTTCCTTTATGGCGAGTCTGCCCTAAAGCCCGAGAATCGCGAGCTCCATTGGCTTCGGAGAGGGGGCTTCGAGGCGCTCGAAGCAAGGATGGCGGCTTCGGAGCTCGTCCCGGACTACGGCCCCAACCGGCCCCACCCCACGGCGGGGGCCATCGCGGTCGGAGTGCGCTCCCTTCTCATCGCCTACAACGTCGAGCTCTCCACACCGGACCGCGCTGTCGCCCAGGCCATCGCCCGAAGGATCCGCTCAACAGGCGGAGGGCTCCCGCACTTGAAGGCGCTCGGCTTCGAGCTCGCGAATCCCCCCCGCGCGCAAGTGTCAATGAACCTCACCGACTTCAAGGTGACGACTCTCCAGACAGCGTTCGACGCCGTAGAAAAAGAAGCGGCCAGGCTGGGCGTCGAAGCGGCACGATCGGAGATCGTGGGCTTGATTCCCGAGGAAGCCGCCTTCGAAGGCATGGTGGATCGCCTATCCCTGGCCGCACCCCCTGGGATCCTGGAAGAGCGCATGCGCCAAGCGGGCCTCTACTGATTGCTGATCACTGCTTGATCCCATACGCCTTCATCTTCCGATAGAGGTGAGAGCGCTCGATCCGGAGCGCTTCCGCCGTCCGGGAGACGTTCCCCTCGTTGTCCCGCAGCTTCCTGAGAATGAATTGCCTCTCATAGGCTTCGCGGGCGCTCGCGAGGGAGGGGAAATCGCCGAGACCGTCGGAGCTCTCCTCCCGTCCCTTTCGCAGGGGAGGCGGCAGATCCTTTGCGCCGATGTCGTCCGAGGCCACCATGATCACCAGCCGCTCGATGACGTTTTTGAGCTCGCGGACGTTTCCGGGCCAGTGGTAGCTCATCAGGAGCTCCATTGCCTCGGCGCTCGCCTTCTTGGGCCTTTTGCCGTACTCGGCGCAGAAATCCTCGATGAAGTGACCGGCGAGCGCGGGGATGTCGTCGCGCCGATCCCGCAGCGGAGGCATATGGAACGGGATGACGTTCAACCGGAAGAACAGGTCGTCGCGAAAATTGCCCGCGGCGATTTCGCGCTCGAGATCCTTGTTCGTCGCGGCGATCACCCGGCAGTCGACGTTCACCCCCTCGGCGCTTCCCACCGCGACCACCTTCTGTTCCTGGAGAACCCGCAGGACCTTTGCCTGGGTCTTCAGGCTCATATCCCCGACTTCGTCGAGAAAGAGCGTCCCTCCGTCGGCAGCCTCGAACTTCCCCTTGCGAGCGGCCACCGCTCCGGTGAAAGCCCCTTTGACGTGTCCGAAGAGCTCGCTCTCGATGAGCTCCTCGGGAATCGCCGCGCAGTTGACCTCGATGAAGCTCACGTTCTTGCGGAGCGATTGCGCGTGGATCGAGCGGGCCACGAGCTCTTTGCCGGTTCCGTTCTCCCCGAAGATGAGCACCCGCCCGTGGGTGGGGGCCGCCATGCGGATCTGTGTCCGGAGCTCGCGCATCGAGGCACTCTCGCCGATGAGCACCTGTTTCGACTCGACGCGGGCGCGGAGATAGCGATTTTCCTGCTCCAGGCGGCGCTGCTTCAAAGCGCTTCCCACCGCGATGACGGTCTTGTCGAGCGAGAGCGGCTTCTCGACGAAGTTGTACGCCCCGAGCTGGATCGCCCGCACCGCGTTCTCGATGGTGCCGTGCCCGGAGATCATGATCACGGCGGCGTCGGGATCCCTTTCGCGAATCTGCGCCAGGGCCGAAATACCGTCCATGTTCGGGAGCCAGATGTCGAGAAGCACGAGATCGTACCGGCCCGCCGAGATGCGGGTAAGAGCGGCTTCCGCGCTCTCGACGGTGTCCACTCGGTACCCCTCGTCCTCGAGAATCCCCTGGAGCGAGCTCCGCACTCCGGCCTCGTCATCTACGACGAGAATCTTCTCTTTGGACATTAAGTACTTGGTCTTTCGTCGTGCCTTTGCGGGTCAGAGCGAGCGGCGACGGGATCCGCATCGGGCGCCGGCTCGAGCGGAAGCTCTATCACGAAGCGCGCTCCCCGCGGCTCGTTCTCCTCCACCCGGATTCGTCCGCGATGCTCGGCGACGAGGCGCTTCACGATGGCGAGCCCGAGGCCGCTCCCTCGAAGCTTCGTGGAATAATAGGGCATGAAGAGCTTGTCGCGGTCCGCGGGCGCGATTCCGGGGCCGTCGTCTGACACCTCCACCCGGGCCATCTGAAGATCGCGATCGCAGGACGTGGCGACCACGACCTGACCATCGCCTCCGTTCGCTTCGATCGCGTTGTCGATGATATTGATGAAGACCCTGCGGATGAGCTCGGGGTCGACCATCACCTTGGGGACATCGCTGGCGAAAAGTCTCGTCAAAGTGAGGCCCGTGAAGAGGCCGTCGTAGAGGTCCAGGGTCCCGCTCAGAAGCGGGTTGAGCTCGTGCGGTTCGGCCGAGACCGAGGGCATTCTCGCGAACTGCGAGAACTCGTCCACGAGGTTCTTCAGCGAGTCGACCTCCTCGATGATCGTGCTCGTCCCCTCCTCCACCACCCGCGAAAGATCAGCGGAGCCCGCGCGAAAATGCTTTCGAATGCGCTGGGCCGAGAGCTGGATGGGAGTCAAGGGGTTCTTGATCTCGTGGGCTAACCGCCGTGCCACCTCGCGCCAGGCCGCCACCTTCTGAGCCCGGAGGAGCTGGGTCAGGTCGTCGAGAACCATCAGGAGGCCGGAGGGCGCGGCATCCGAGCCCGAGATCGCGGTCAGGTAGACCGAGAGGTGAAGTTCGCGATCCGCGAGCGCGATGTCAAGCTCCTCCTCGACGGCCGGCCGGCCTTCCGCTCCTCCCATGGCATCGAGGAGGCGGCGAAAGGGGGCGAGCGCCTCTCCGCGGAAGACGTCTCGGAAGTGTCTGCCCGTGAGGCCGGGGTCGAGGTCGAGAAGCCGCACCGCGCTCTGATTGATGCGGGTCACGGAGCCGTCTTGGTCGAAGGAAACGATGCCGGTGGCGATGTTCTCCAGCACCGTCTCCATGTAGCGCCGCCTGCGATCGAGCTCGCGGTTCTTGGTCTCGAGGTCGAACCGGGACCGCTCGAGCCGGTCCTGGCTCATCTTGAGCTTCGCCGTCATCCGGTTGAAGGATTCCATCAGCTGCCCGAGCTCGTCGACCGCGGGACCCGACACCGGGTGGTCGAGGTCGCCCGCCATGACTCTCTCCGTCGCCTCGACCAGCTCGCCTACCGGTCCGGTGATCCGCTTCGCCAGATAGAGGCCGACCCAGGTCGAGGCGAGAAGGAGAAGAAGCGACACCATGACGAAGTACGAGAGATAAAGGTCCTGGATCGGCTCCTTCTGCGCCTCTGCCTGCTGGTAGACGTTCGCCTGCTGGTTCACGTCCTCGAGGGTGGCGGCGAGGGTCCTGGGGATGAAGTAGGACACGACCACAGCGCCTACGACCTCACGACTGCCTTTCTCGAAGATGGGCGACGCGTATTGGACGAGCGTGCCGTCGCCGAGGGGATCCTGGTGAAGTGTTTCCTCTCCGCGGAGACCGGTCTCGGCCAGGCGAATGGTGGAGTCGGGATTGTACTGGGGAAGCCCCGGCCGGGCCGAGGTCCAGAGCGCCTGGGTGCTGGAAAGAACGGTTATCATGTCGAGCCGATAGAGGGTGAGCCTCGCCTCCATACTTCGGCCGAGCATCGAGAGGCGTTGCGGCGTCAGAAGCGCCCCCTCCCCGATCTCCCGGGAGAGACGGCGAGCGTAGAAGGTCGCGCTTTCCTGCTTCTCGTGGTAGTAGTGCTCGACGATGTCCTGGGCCCCGACGAGCACCGCTTCCACCGGATGCGAGAACCAGCGCTCGACGGCGGTCGAGATCAACTTGCTCCCGACGAGCATGATGAGCGCCGAAGGCAGAAGGGCGAAGCCGACGAAGACGATGACCAGCTTGGTCTTGAACTTCGCCCCCCGCACCGACCGCCTTCTTTCGATGAAGAGCTTGATCAGGTTCCTTCCGAGGACGAACACCAGGACCAGAAGCATCGTCAGGTTCACCAGGGTGAACCCGTAGAGGAAGACCCGGGCCAGGAAGTCGGGCTTGAACTCCGCCGACTTTCCCACCAGATAGGTGCTGAGGAAAGCGACCCCCGACAGAAGGAGAACGATGAGGGAAACGAGGCGAAAGTTGTCTTTCGTCTCCTTCCGCTCGGGGGGCCGGGAGGGAGCGGTCATCGCGTCAACCTCGAGGGGCTCGAGTGGCTCGGGGGAACGTAGTCGAAGCGCGACTCCTTCCACCCGGTAGAGACGTCCCAGGGAATCAGAAGCAGCAGGTTGCGCTCCCTCATCACTCCTTTGACCCGGACGTAGTACGAGTCATTGGGCAGAAGCGCCGAAAGTTCGAAGAGACGCAGAGACTCGAACGTGGTCATGAATCGTCTCATCGCCTCGGCATCCGCCACGACCTCGGTGACGTCGATCTTACCGTCGATCTCCCGGCCGAGCTTGTAGCGTTTGGTCAGGTTATCGTACGTGACGGTGACCGAGATCACCCGCCGCGCGACTTGACCGTCGAGCCAGATTCCGCGCGGCCGCTTCAGCTCTACATTGTAGCGGAAGTTCACCTCGAGGCCCGTTTCGATGGCGTGCTCGATCTCCTGGTCGAAGGCATCGCCTGCGCGAAAGCTGACGAAGATCCCGTCGATCCGGACGACAGGGACCAGATCCTCGATGACCGCGCCCTTCCCCGCCGCCGAAACCGCGCCCAGGAGCAGGGCGGCAAACGCCGTTTGCTGGAGGCGTCGGGCCATCGAGCTATTCGCCGCTCACCCCGAGATCGTGCCTTCCGAGAAGAGATCGGATCGTCTCCACGAACTCGTGCGCGTCCTTGAAGTCGCGATAGACGGAGGCGAATCGCACGTAGGCCACCTGGTCGAGGCTCTTGAGCTCCGACATGACGAACTCGCCGATCTGGGTGGTGGGGAGCTCCTTGTCGGGGCTGTCATGGAGCCGTTGCTCCAGCTGGTCCACGATCGCCTCGAGCCGGGTCACGGGAACCGCGCGCTTCTCGCAGGCCTTGAAGATCCCGCTCATCAGCTTCTCGCGGTCGAACCGCTCGCGCCGGCCGTCCTTTTTCACCACTCGATATTCGATTCGGTCGAGCCTTTCATAGCTCGTGAACCGCCGCCCGCATTTCAGGCACTGGCGTCGGCGCCTTATGGCCTCGCCTTCCTTGCTCTCTCTAGAATCGACGACCTTGTCCGCCAGATGGCCGCAAAAAGGACATTTCACCTGTGGTTTCTCCTACTTGAGCTCGCTTACGGTGAGGCCCGCCTTCACGAACAACAAGATACCCAGAATCGTGACCGGGAGGAACGAAATCGCGTGGGCCACGAGCGCCACCGCCGCCGCGGGGCTCGGCGCTATGCCGAAGAGCGTCGTCAGGGCGAGCGAGCACATATAGTGATAGCCGCCGATCGACCCAGGGGTCGGAACCATGACGCCGACGGTCAAAAACCCGATCACTAAGAACGTTTCCCCGAACCCGAAGTCGACAGCCAGAGCCCGCGCCGCGAGCCAGAACGCGAGGCAAATCCCGAGCCACAGCAAGATCGACCACAAGAGCGCCTTCACCAGGCCCGAGCCTTCGACCAGAACCCCGAGACCGCCGCGAAAGGTTTCGAGAAAGCTCGCCCCGCGGGCCGCGAGACGATGAGGGAGCACCCGAAGGCACCACCGCGCGACGTCCATGGAGGGCTCGGGGTAGCGCGCGAAAAGGAACATCGAGGCGAGGGCGACAACGGCGAACGCGAGACCGAGAACGCCACCGAGCTCGAGTGAGGAGACGATCTCCTCGCTTCTCGCCTGCTTAGGGCCCACGAGGAGCCAGAAGGCCATGAAGAAAACAACCGTCACCAGGTCGAACATGCGCTCGAGTAGAATCGTCGCGAACGCCCCGGAGGCGGAGAACCCCTCCCGCCTCGCAAGGAGGTAGGGTCGCGCGATCTCTCCCAGGCGGCCGGGTGCGAGGAAATTCACCATGAACCCGATGACCGTCGCGCTGAAGCAGCTCGCGAGACCGGCGCGGCCGAGAGGACGAAGAAGTCCCTGCCACCTCACGGCGCGGATGACGTAGGTGGCCATGGTGGCGACGAGGGACCAGAAGATCGGGGCGGGTTTCGCGCTCAGGAGACTCTCCTCGATCTCTCGCAGGTTCGCCCCTCGTAAAAACAGCCAAAGCAGGGCGAACGTGGCGATGAGGATCGCGGCCGTACGCGCCTTTTTTGAACCGAGCGTTGTTTTCACGGATTCGAGCTATGAAGGAGCGGCCGAAGACCGCCGCCGCTGGCGCGGTAGATTTACTGCAATGACGAGAGAAAGTCAAAAAGTACCGCAGTTTAGCGCCATTCTCCCGGGTCCAGCGGCCCTTTCGGCAACCCTTTCGCTCGTCCCCGGCTTGCCTTTGGCGGAACATTACGCGTGGTAACCCCGTTCCTGGGGTTGGACTTGGCACGAAAGCGGAGACGGGCTCGGTGCTAGAAGACGGAGAGCTCGCTCGCCAATGCGGGAGCGGCGACGAAGAGGCGTGGAGAGTTCTCGTCGGTCGCTTCCAGAAAAAGGTGTGGCATGTCGCGTATCAATTCACGGGCAGAGCGGACGAGGCGGAAGAGCTCAGCCAGGAGATCTTCCTCCACTTGCTCTCCGCTCTCCGCACCTTCGACGCGAGCGGGAGCCTTCCGGCCTGGCTCCAAAGAGTCGCCCGGAACTACGCCATCGATCATTACCGGAGACGGCGGCGGGAGCGCTCGATGGTCGTCGACGGCGAGGAGTCCGAGGAGCTCGTCGCGGTCGCGCGGGATACGACGGCCGAAAACGATCCCCACCGCGCGCTCGAGGAGAAAGATCTCGCAGCCTGGCTCCGGCAGGTCATCGACCGTCTCCCTTCGGAGCTGGGGCAGGCGGTCATTCTCAGGGATTTGCAAGGGATGAGCTACGAAGAGATGGCGGCGATTCTCGAGATACCGCTCGGCACGGTCAAGTCCCGCATCAACCGGGGCCGCCTGGAGCTGGCGAAACTCCTGAAACGCCGGCGCGCCGAGTGGAGCGTCGCCCTCGGAGACACCGTCCGGGGAGAGGATGGAGGCGAAGCGTGAGCTGCCGTAGGCAACAAGAGCTCCTATCGGACTACCTCGAAGAAACCCTCTCTCCGCCTCTGAGGCGAGAGGTCGAGAACCATCTTCGGACTTGCGAGGAGTGCCGGAACCTCGCCCTGTCCCTGAAAGAGGTACTGTCGCTGTTCGGGAGCTTTCAGGCACAAGGGGCGCCTTCGAACCTCACCGAGCTCATACTCGAGCGCACCAGGCCGGCGCTTCTCGCCGCCCGTGAAACGGGCGCGGACCTCGAGACCGACTCCTCGTTCTGGCGCAGTTTCGGAAGCGGGCTCGCCGCGGCCGCCGTCCTTGCCACGGTGCTGCTCTTCCGTCCACCGGAGTTCCTCGCGGGCTGGTCCCGGAGCGTCTCGCAAACGGCGCACCAGAGCTACAGCCTGGGAGTCCGCACGGTTCACCGGACGTCGCGCTGGATCGAGGACCTCAACGTGCTGCGCATGACGGTCGGGGTGGCTTTCGAAAACCGGCTCGACCGTCTGAACGAGCGACTTCGCGATCTCGAAGAGTTGCGCCGCAGAAACGGCGGTGACGATGAATCCTCTCAATCGGGCCTCCCAGAACAATGCCCGAAACGACAAGCAGCGACGTACCAAGCAAGGAGTCTTTCATGAAACGTTCTACCTCCGCGGCCGTCTTCCTTTCCATCCTCCCCGGCCTCGGGCACATTTACGTGGGTCAGGCCGGCAAGGCGTTTCTCCTCGGCCTCTCGTTCGCTCTCACCATCCGCATGTTGGGCGAGGTGAATGGACCTTTGGGGATCGTCATCCCCTTCCTGGTGCTCTACGCGATGGTGGACGCCCATCGAGCCGCGGTCGAGGTGAACCGGATCGTGGCCTCGGGCGGGACACCGCCCAAAGGCCCGGACTTCGGCCTCACCAAGTGGTGGGGTTACATCCTCATCGGTCTCGGCATCCTCTTCACCCTCGAGAACTTCGACCTCATCGATTTCGACTGGATTTGGCGGCTATGGCCGCTCGGCTTGATCGCGCTCGGGATCTTCATCCTGAGGCGCCGACCCGAGCCCACGACTCCCGCCGCTCCCTCCTACCCGGAGCCGGTTCCATCAGCGGCGAAAGAAGAGATCGCGGGCGAAGAGCGCGAAAATGTCTGAGGCGGGAGCGCCCCTCGAAGGCTCCGGAGGCCGGAGCGGCTGTGCCCTCGTTCTCGGGATCCTCCTCATCGGGACCGGCGTCTTGTTCCTGGCGCAGAATCTCTACGACTACCCGCTCCTCCCCCTTCTTCGGCCCGCGGTCGTCCTCTTCGCGGACTATTGGCCTCTCCTTCTGGTCCTCTGGGGAGTCGTCAAGGTCTATCAGCGCTTCGCTCAGCCTGCGCGGACCCGGGTCGGCGCTTTCGAGATCGTGCTCCTGATACTCGTGGTCATCACTGGATTGAGCTTCAGCGCGGGGCGCCGTCTCCTGGAAGAGTTGTCGGGCGAGAAGCTGGAAGACATGGTCGGGTTTTCGACCGTCTCCCTCGTGGGCGCCCCCGCCCACCGCTTTCCCGGTGAGGCGCGCTTCGATCCCGGCGCCGCCTCCGAAATCGCGATCGTGAACCCCGGCGGATACGTGAAGGTCCAGGGCGGAGCCGGAACGGAGATCGAAGTTCAGTTCACCAAACGAGTTCACCATGTGTCCGAAAGCGAAGCGTCAGCCATCGCCTCTGGGGTGGAGCTCGATTTCGACGCGAGCGGGACCGTGGCCCGGCTCACAGTCGTTCTCCCGGAGGGAAAAACGCCAATCGAGTGCGACCTGGACGTTCGGATCCCGAAGGGCGCCTCGGTCGCGATCGAGAACCGTCGCGGGCCCGTTTCCGCGTTCGATATCGAAGGAGCGGTCCGGATCGAGACCGCGCACGACGGAATCGAGGCGGGAAACCTGAAAGGGGGCCTCAAGGCGACGACGCGGCACGGCGAGATCCGGGTGACCAGCATTTCAGGAACGGTCGAGCTCGTAAACCGCGGGGGCGCGATCGTAGCCGAGGACGTCGACGGGGACCTCAAGGCGGAGACCAGCCACGGCCGGCTCGTCGCGGAAGACGTCTCGGGCAACGCGCTCCTCGACAACCAGCACGCCCCGATCCACGCTTCCCGCATCGGAGGAGACGTGCGCGTGACCGCGCAGCACGCGGAGGTCTCGGTCGAGACCGCGGGCGCGAGCGTCACCATTGCCGGAAGGCACGGGCCGATCTTCGTGCGCGGCGTCTCAGGGGCTTTGACCATCGAAGCGACGAATTCCACGATCCAGGCCCGGGACATAGCGGGGAACGTTCAAATAGACAACCGCGATGAGGCCGTGACTCTCGTGGGAGTGCGGGGATCGGCGCGGGTGACGTCGCCGCTGTCGCCGGTGACGGCCGAGGAGATCGAGGGCCCGCTCGAGATCGAGAACTCTCATGACGACGTGCGGGTTTTGGCGTTCGGCTCGAGCTTGGCGGTCCGGTCCACCCACGCGGAAGTGAGCGTATCGACGGCGCGGCTCGCGGGAAACGTGAGCCTGAAGACGACCTATGGTAACGTCGAGCTCCGCGTTCCTCCGGGCGCGTCCCTGAGATTCGAAGGAAGGGCCAAGGACGGCGAGCTCGACGCCAGCGTTCCCGGTCTCGAAATCCTGGAGGACCGCGGCGGAAAAGCCGGAGAGGCCGGAAGAGCCGAAAGAGGAAGACCCGAGAGAACCTGGACCGGCTCCCTCGGTTCCTCGACCCACACCGTCACGGTCGAGACGAGCTACGGAGACATCCACCTCGGATCGGCGGAGTCATGAGGCTCATCGTCCTTGGAGCCCTCGTCGTTCTCGGGCTCTGCGCCTGCGATCTCGAGCGCGCGGAAGAGACCACGGTCGAGGAGTTCCGGTTCGAAGCGGAGCCGGAGCAGCCGAGGCAGGTGCGGCGCAGGATAGAAGTCCGCATCGAAGAGGGCTCGATCGAAATCGAGGGAGTCGAGAGCTCCGGCGCGGTCGAAGGGGAATTCGTCAAGCGAGCGCGCTCCGTCGACCGCGAGACCGCCCGGGGGCTTCTCCCGCGCATCGAGGTTTCGGCGCTCGAATCCGAGGACGGGGCGCGGATCCGCTTCGAGGGCCGCGTCGAGTCCATCCCCCCGTTCGGAGGAGACCTCCGAACCGATTTGAGGCTTCGGGTGCCGCGCGAAGTGGACCTGGACGTCGCGACCGAAGACGGCAGGATCCAGATCGAGGGAGTCGACGGCAGCGTGCGCGCCGAAAGCGGCGATGGACGGATCTTCGTCGGGCAGGTCTCGGGGGAGCTCCGGCTTCGGACCGAGGACGGATCGATCGCCGGGCGAGACCTCGACGCGAATGTCGAGGCCGCGACCGGAGACGGCAACATCGAGCTCGACGGGACGTTCACCGGTCTTGAAGCGGTTACCTCCGACGGGAGCATTCGCATCGACTGTCTCGTTTGGCAGGCACCTTTGGACGGCTGGGTTCTGAGGACGGCCGACGGCGCCATCCGGGTCCTCCTCCCGGTCTCGGCGGCGGCGGACATCGATGCCACCGCGAGCGGCGGACGCATCGTGAATCGCCTCCTTTCCTTCGACGGCGCCGGGCGCGGTGAAAGCGATAGCCGTCTTCGGGGAAAGCTCGGCGGCGGCGGCCCTCTGCTGCTCCTCAGCACCATGGATGGCCGCATCGAGCTCGGCCAGAAATGACTTCGAAAGTCTTCGCCTCTCGGGGCTTGACCTTCACCCCGCGCCTTCCCTAAAATACGCCCGCTTTCTCCAAAAGAGAGAGAAGAGACTTCCCGCGCGCGGCGACGACTGGGCTGCGGCGGAATGTCGAGGTGCCGAAACACTCGCCCGAAGGAGGGGGTCGTCTCCGCGGTGAGCGACAACGTTATTGTCGATACTCGTCTCGACGCGCTCCCTTTGCGCTCGAAAGGAAAGGTCCGCGACATCTACGAGCTCGACGGAAAGCTCCTGATCGTCACGACCGATCGCATCTCCGCGTTCGACGTGGTTCTCCCCACGGGGATTCCCGACAAGGGCAAGGTCCTGAACCAGCTCTCCTTGTACTGGTTCGAGAAAACCCGAGGCATCGTCCCGAATCACCTAGTCGAGGGGGACTTCGATCGCTACCCCGGTGGGCTGGCGCCGTTCAGACGCGAGCTCTGGCTGCGCTCGATGCTGGTGAAGAAGCTCGAGCCCGTTGCCTTCGAGTGCGTGGTGCGCGGCTATCTCTACGGTTCCGGATGGAAGGAATACCAGAAGACGGGAAGCGTCTGCGGCATACCGCTCCCGAAAGGACTGAGCGTCGCCTCCCGCTTCGAGGAACCGCTCTTCACGCCCTCCACAAAAGCGACGACCGGGCACGACGTGAACGTGAGTGAGGAGGCGATGTCGGAGGTACTCGGAGCGGACCTGACCGAGAGGCTAAAGGAGACCTCGCTTTCCCTCTACCGGCTCGGGAGCGCCGAAGCGGAGTCGAGGGGCATTCTCATCGCCGACACCAAGTTCGAGTTCGGCCTCGATCGAAAATCCCCACATGGAAACGACCTCTACCTCATCGACGAGGTCATGACCCCGGATTCCTCGCGCTTCTGGCCCAAGGACAGCTACCGCCCAGGCCACGACCAGCCGAGCTTCGACAAGCAGTTCGTTCGGGAGTACCTGGAACGACTCGACTGGGACAAGACCCCGCCCGGGCCGGACCTTCCTCCCGACGTGGTAGCCGGAACCCGGGCCAGGTACCTCGAAGCCTACCGTCTGCTGACGGGCAAGAGCGATCTCGATTCTCCTCGAAGGGACCAGGGCTAGCCGAATGGGTCCGCGCGCCGCCGCCGAGGCAAAAGTGCCCCTTCGAGAACGGCTCGACAACCTCATCGAGGAGATGATTGAAGGTGGCATCCGATTCCCGGATGCCAAGAGGGAGTTCGAGAAGCGCTTTCTGGCGCAGGTGATGGAAATCGAAAAGGGGAACCTGTCGCGCGCGGCGAAAGTGCTTCACATCCACCGAAATACACTTTCGAAGAAGCTCCAAGAGCTGAAACTCTGGAGCCGGTGACCGATTTTGGGCTACACTACCTGACGATTGGACCGAAGGGCCTGAGCCCACGGTCCGAAAGGAGATTGAGTCATGAATATACGGCCGCTGCACGACCGGCTCCTGGTAAAGCGGATGGAGGAGTCGGAGGAAAAGACGGGCGGGGGTATCATCATCCCCGATTCGGCGAAAGAAAAACCCCAGCGCGGAAAAGTGACCGCCGTCGGAAACGGCAAAGTGCTCGACGACGGAACAAGGGTCGACCTCGAGGTGAAGAAGGGCGATCAGATCCTCTTCGGCAAGTACGCCGGGACCGAGGTGAAGATCGACGGCTCGGAGTACCTCATCCTGAGGGAAGACGACGTCCTCGCCATCCTGAGCAAGTAAAGCTCGGCAGGCCGCGGGCCAAACGTGCCGGCGGCCTGCCGTTTCTGTTTCTTTAGCGCCGGCGGCTAGGGCGCCGCCCGCGATCGGACCGATCCGAACCACCCTCCTCGCGCCGGCCACCGCCCGAGTACGGCCTCGGAGCCTGGGGCTCCTCCGGCGGCAGTCCCGCCTGCTCGCGGAGAACGGCCTTCCGGGAGAGCTTCACTTTTCCTTGCGGATCGATGTTGATCACCTTGACCAGGATCTGGTCTCCCTCGGACATCTCGGAGCGAACGTCATTGACGCGGTGGTCGGCGACCTCGGAGATGTGGAGGAGACCGTCGGTTCCGGGAAGAATCTCGACGAAGGCGCCGAAGTCGACGATGCGCTGGACCTTTCCCAGATAGGTCTTCCCCATCTCGGGGACCGCGGTCAGCTCCTCGATGATCTGGATCGCCTTTTTGGCCGAGTTCTCGTCCGTCGACGCGATGGCTATGGAGCCGTCGTCCTCGACGTCGATCTTGACCCCCGTCCGCTCGATGATGCTGCGGATCATCTTCCCGCCGGGCCCGATGACGTCCCGGATTTTGTCGGTCGAGATTCTCATGGTGAAGATCCTTGGCGCGTAGGCCGAGATCTCCTTGCGCGGAGCGGGCATGACCGCCGCCATCTTCTCCAGGATGAACATCCGGGCCCGCCGCGCCTGCTCGAGCGCTTCGGCCATGATCTCCCGGGTGAGCCCACTGATCTTGATGTCCATCTGGAGCGCGGTGATGCCGCTCGCGGTGCCCGCGACCTTGAAATCCATGTCCCCATAATGGTCCTCGGCGCCCGCGATGTCGGTGAGGATGGCGTAGGTCTCGCCCTCCTTGACCAGTCCCATCGCGATTCCGGCGATGGGGGCCTTCAACGGAACTCCCGCATCCATGAGCGCGAGGCAGCCTCCGGTGACGCTCGCCATGGAGGAAGAGCCATTGGACTCCAGGATGTCCGAGACGATGCGGATGGTGTAAGGAAACTCGTCCTCGCCCGGGATGATTCCGACCAGGGCCCGTTCCGCCAGGGCACCGTGGCCGATCTCACGGCGACCCGGGCCCCGCAGGAACTTCGCTTCACCCACGGAGAACGGCGGGAAGTTGTAATGGAGCATGAACTTTTTCTCCGACTCCCCCTCCAGCCAGTCGATCCTCTGGACGTCCTCGGAAGTGCCCAGGGTCACAGTCACCAGCGCCTGGGTCTCCCCTCGAGTGAAGATCGACGAGCCGTGGGTGCGGGGAAGGACGCCGACCTCGCAGGTGATCTCGCGCACCGCGTCGAACGCTCGGCCGTCGAGCCGGCGCCGATGCTGAAGGACTTCATCGCGCAGCACCTTCTCCTGAAGCGCGCCGAATACCTTCGCCGCCTCGGCGAGCACGTCGGGCTCGCGCCCAGTGAGCTCTTCGAGGAGCGCGCGCTTCACCCCCGTGACCGCCCGATCGGCGGCGTGCTTCCCTTTGGTGCTCATCGCCTCCTTGAGCCGGGAGTAGACCCTCTCCTCGACTTCCTTCTCGATCGCCTCGTTCCTCACGGGAGGCTTGACGTCGATCTTGACAGGAGCGATCGCGCGGTAGAGCTCTTCCTGCATCGCCACCAGCTTCTTGATCTCCTGGTGAGCGAAGCCGAGGGCGTCGACTATCTGTTCTTCCGTTACCTCGGAAGCCCCTGCCTCGACCATCACGATGGCGTCGGCGCTTCCAGCAACCGTCAAGTTGAGGTCGCTCTTCTTGAGCTGCTCGAAGGTCGGGTTGACCACGAAGTTGCCGTCGATGAGTCCGACGCGCACCGCGCCGATTGGTGTGGTGAAGGGAATGTCGGAGCAATAGAGCGCGGCGGAGGCGCCGGTCACCGCCAGCACGTCGGAGTCGTTCTCGCGATCCGTCGAAAGAACCAGGCCGATCACCTGAGTCTCACGGTGCCAGCTCTCGGGAAACAGCGGCCGGATGGGCCGGTCGATCAGCCGGCTGGTGACGATCTCTTTCTCGTTCGGGCGGCCTTCCCGTTTGAAGAACCCGCCGGGAATCTTTCCCGACGCGTAGAAATTCTCCCGATAGTCAACGGTGAGCGGGAGGAAATCGATGCCCACCCTTTCGTCCTTGGAAGCGCAGGCAGTGACCAGCACCACCGTGTCTCCCAGGCGAACGACTGCGGCGCCGTTCGCCTGCTTGGCGATTTTGCCCATTTCGATGGACAGCGTGGCCCCGCCAAGGGCCACCTCTTTCTTGTGAATCATTTTTCTCTCCTTGGAACTATTGCGGAACTATTGTGGAAACTGTAGTCAGGAGCGGCGGGCGCCCAAGGCGACTCGCGCCAGCTCGTGCCGAAAAGGGGGCGTCGTACGCGGACGGCGCCTTACCAGGTAAGTTTTCGCTCAGACGAGTGGGACCGGAGGACCGAGGACCGCTCGATTGCATGGAAGCCGATCGGACGACACGCGGGAGAATGCGGGAGTGGCCTCGACTCGGGCTCCCCTGCATTCTGCGGGGCCGGGCATGAAATTATTTGCGGATACCGAGCCGCTGGATGACTCCGCGGTAACGACTATCATCCTTGCTCTTCAGGTAGTCCAGCAGACGACGACGACGGCCGACCATTTTCAGAAGCCCGCGACGCGAATGATGGTCCTTGGCGTGAGTCTTGAAGTGCTCGGTGAGATACCCGATGCGCTCGCTGAGGATGGCGATCTGGACCTCGGGCGAGCCCGTGTCACTACCGTGGAGCCGATAGGCTCCGACGAGCCCGGTCTTCTTCTCCTTCGTGAGCGTCAAATAGAGGTCCTCCGTTCTTGACCGTTCTTTTTCTTCTTCATTTTACTCGGCGCGAATGGTAGCACAGCGCGCAAAAGCTGTAAAGGACCACGACTCTTGGGCTTTGGCAACGTAAAGGGCTGACACTCATCCAGGCGACCGGAGGACGATGAGCGGACGGAGAGCCCCACTGTCCTCGTGGAGGCGCCCGACCGAAACGAGGTCTCCCTTTTCATCGCAGACCCGGAGAGGTCCAGCCGTTGCCGCGGGAGGCTCCCAGGCCCCTCGAGGCACGTCCCTGCCATGGACGAGGAGCTTCGTCGCATCGACGGAAACGTCCACTCGCGGAAGCTCGCGCAAGAGCTCCGCCGGCGATAGCAGGCTCTCGTTCAGTCGTCTCTGGAACGCGAGCCCGCTCAGGGTCTCGAGGGTTTCCGCCTCTTCGACGGTGAAGGGGCCGATGCGGGTTCTCCGAAGCTCCTCCAGATGTGCCCCGCAGCCGAGCCGCTCGCCGAGGTCGTGGGCGAGCGCGCGAACGTACGTCCCGCTCGAGACCGAGAGCGCGAGGCGAGCGCGCGGAGGCTCGAAATCGACGAGAGCGAGCTCCAAAACCTCGACCCTCGCGGGGGCCGGTCTCACCTCGACGCCGGCCCGGGCGAGCCGGTGGGAGCGCTTGCCGCCGATCCGCTTGGCGGAGAAGAGCGGTGGAAGCTGCTCCTGGACTCCGCGAAACCCGTCGAGGGCGGATTCGACCTCTACCCGGCCGGGACAGGAGTCGGTCCTCACCCCCGTGAGCGCGCCCGTACGGTCGTAGGTGTCCGTCGAGAATCCGAAGCGCACGGTGGCGAGGTAGCTCTTCGAGGCCCCGCTCAGGAAGCGGGCGAGCCGCGTCGCTTTGCCGAGACAGATTACGAGAAGCCCGGTAGCGAAGGGGTCGAGCGTTCCGGTATGGCCGCAGCCTCGCTGCCGGGTGAGGCGGCGCACGCTCGCGACGACGTCGTGGGACGTGACTCTCCCGGGCTTGTCCACCAGAAGAGCGCCGTGAAACTCCGCGGCACCTTGTTCTCGCTCTCTCACTCGCCGTCGGGCTCGCGCTCCGCATCGGCCTGTTTTACCCCTTCGATCCGTTCGATATCGTCCGGCACGGGAGACCGTTCTTTCTCCGACTGAAGAAGCTCCTCAAGCCGGATCCCGTACTCGATCGAAGGGTCGAACACGAACCGGACTTCCGGCGCGGTGCGGAGGCCAAGCCTTTCGGCCAGAAGGCGCCGGACGTACCCCGTCGCCCCCTCGAGGACTTTCATCGCTTGTTTCTTCTGAGCTTCGTCCCCGAGAACGCTCACGTAGAGCTTCGCGCTCTTGAGATCGTTGGTCACCGAAACCCGCGTGCAGGTGACGAGGGGAAGCCGGGGATCCTTGAGCTGGCTCTGAAGGATCTCCGCCACGTCCATACGGATCTGCTCCGCCAGACGCTCCGGCCGTACCCTCTCCCCACGATTACGCGACATTATTCAGTGCTCGCTCGCTCTTCGCTCGCTCGCTCCCCTCGCTCCTCGCTCGGGGAGGATGGGCCCTCCGGGCCCCGCTGTTCGGTTGTTCTACTCGATGAGCTCGAAGGTCGTGCCCACGAGCTCCGAGGGGAAGCGATCCTCGAGCTCGCGGCTGATGGCTTCGAGCTCCGACTCCAGTATCGAGCGGGTTCCGCTCACCGAGACGGCGGCGAGCTCCGCCCGCTGCCAAAGCTCGAGGTAGCCCGTCTCCGCCACCGCGACGTTGAACCGCCCGCGCAGCCGGTCTTTGATCGACTTCACCACCATCCGCTTCGCCTTGAGGGACTGCGCCTCGGGGAAATGGAGCTCGATTACGAGGAGCCCGATGATGGGAGCTCCTCCCTCGAACCCCGCTTTCTTCCCTCTCGACACCGTGACGCGCTTTGCCTAGAGGCCGGTGCCCATCACCTTCTCCATGGTGAAGGCCTCGATGACGTCGCTGAGCTTGACGTCGTTGTAGCCGGCGATTCCGATGCCGCACTCGAAGCCTTCCTTCACTTCGGAGACGTCGTCCTTGAAGCGCCGGAGGCTTCCGATCTTCCCCTCGTAGACCACCACGCTGTCCCGGAGCAGCCGCACCTGCGCCGTGCGGGGGATTCGGCCGTCAGTGACGTAGCAGCCGGCGATCACCCCCACCTTGGGGACGCGGAACATGTTCCGGATCTCGGCGCGACCCGCAACGACCTCCTTGAACGTCGGCTCGAGGAGGCCTTCCATGGCTTTCTTGAGCTCGTCGGTCACGTTGTAGATCACGGTGTGCAGGCGGATGTCGATGCTCTCCTTCTCCGCGAGCTCCTGCGCCATTCGTTCCGGACGCACGTTGAACCCGACGATCACCGCGTTCGAAGCGAAGGCCAAGTTCACGTCCGTCTCGGTGATGGCACCGGCGCCGGCGTGGATGATGCGCACCTTGACCTTGTCGGTCGAGAGCTTCGTGAGGGTGTCGTTCAGAACCTCGACCGACCCCTGCACGTCCGCCTTGAGCACGATGGGAAGCTCCTTGATGCTTCCCTCCTTCACCTTCTGATGGAGCTGATCGAGGGTGAGACGCGCGGACTTGGAAAGATCGCGCTCGCGGAGCTTCTGCTGGCGGAACTCCGCGATCTGGCGCGCCTTTATGGCGTCCGCGAAGACCTGGAAATGATCGCCTGCCTTGGGAAGCGACGTGAGCCCGAGGATCTCGACGGGAGACGAGGGCCCGACCTTCTGCACCTTGTGGCCGCGGTCGTCGAGCATCGCGCGCACCTTACCGGAGACCGCCCCGGCGACGACGGAATCCCCCACCGAGACGCTCCCGTTTTGCACCAGTACGTGAGCCACGGAACCCTTGCCCCTGTCGATCTTCGCCTCGAGCACCGTTCCCGTTCCGGCGCGGCCGGGGTTCGCCTTGAGCTCGAGGAGATCCGCCACCAGGAGCACCATCTCCAGCAGGAGATCGAGCCCCTCGCGCTTCTTTGCCGAGACCTGACAGAAGACCGTGGTTCCACCCCAGTCCTCGGGGATGAGGTTCAGGTCCGCGAGCTGCTGCTTCACCCGATCGGGATTGGCGGCGGGCTTGTCGATCTTGTTGATGGCCACCATGATGGCAACTCCCGCGGCGCGGGCGTGATCGATGGCTTCCCTGGTTTGGGGCATGACGCCGTCGTCGGCAGCGACGACGAGGATGACGATGTCAGTCACCGCCGCTCCCCGGGCGCGCATCATGGTGAACGCCTCGTGGCCGGGGGTATCGAGGAACACGACGCTGCGGTTGTTGACGGCGACGGTATAGGCGCCGACGTGCTGGGTGATTCCGCCGGCCTCCTTTTCTACGACTTTCGTCTGGCGGATCGCATCCAAGAGGCTCGTCTTTCCGTGGTCGACGTGGCCCATGACCGTGACCACCGGACCCCGGGGAAGGACGTCTTCCGCCTTCTCGATGACGATCTCCTCGCGGAGCACGTCCTCTTCGAAGGAGAGGATTTCCGCCTCGGCCCCGAACGACTTCGCTACCGCGGTCGCGGTCTCGGCGTCGAGAGTCTGGTTGATGGTCGCGAGGAAGCCGCGGGTCAGGAGCGCCTTGATGACGTCCTTGTGCTTGATCTCGAGCTTCTCCGCGAGCTCCTTCACCGTCACGCCTTCCGTGAGGGTCACCTTACGCAGAATCACCGGAACCGCAGGCCGGCGCTCGTCGAACCGAGGCATAGGCTCGGGAAGGGACGGCTCCATCACTTCGACCTGATGCGGTCGCTGCGGGCGCTTCCCCTTGCGCTTCGGCTGGGGCTTGGTCGAGGCCGGGGCCTCCGGGCCGCGGGGCCTGACGGTCCTTATCGGCGCCGCGGGCCGGGGCGGCGGCGGCACCGGCCGCATGTCCGGGCGAGGTCTCGGCGGCGCCGGGCGGGGACGAATGTAGGTAGACGTTGGTCCCGGGACGAAGGGCTCGCGCGAGGCCTCGCGCGACAACGTAGGCCTCAATGAGCCGGGAGGCGTCGACGGATGACCGGGCGCTGGACGGAGCGCCGCGGCCGGCGGGGCCGCGGGTCGAGGCCGCGCTTCGGGCAAAGGGGGTGTGGGCGGTCGCACAGCGGCCGGAGGGGGAGCCGGGGCTTCCACGACCGGGGTCTGAGCAGCATGAGCGACAGCCTCGAGCTCCGCGTGCGCGCCCGTCCCGCTACTAATGGAAGGCTTGGCCTCCGCGACGCTCGGAAGCTCCTGCCGAGCGACGTCCGCGGACTTCAATTCTAGGGATTCTAGGGATTCTAGGGATTCCAGGGATTCCAAGGCCGCAGCCGCGGCCGCGGCCGCTTCATCGGCCGCGCGATCGATGGCGAGGAGAGCTTCACGCGCGGCTTCGTCCTCGATCCGCTGGCTCTCCTCTTCCGCCGCCCGCTCGGCAGCGAGACGCGCGGCCTCCGCGGCCTCGATCCGCTGCTGCTCTTCCCGCTCTTTCCGCTCCTTCTCCTCTACGACGGCTCTCTGGACGGCTTGCTCCTCGTCCATCATTTCCTGGAGGACCGCCTGACGCGCCTTCTCGGTACGGCGGCTGCGGACGACGGTCGCGCCCCCGTTGCCTTCTTCCACGGCCACCGCGGCGGGCTCGGGCAACTCCGGCGCACGGGGAGCTCCCTCGTCGCCCTCGAGCCGGATCATCCGCTTCAACTTGATGGCGGTGTCCTCCTCTATGGTGCTCGAGGCGGACTTCACGCGTATCTTGAGCTTGTTCTTCAGGAGCTGGATCGTCTCCGGGCTGCTCTTTCCGAGATCCCGGGCCAGCTCGTAGACTCGTACTTTATCCATTAGCGCTCTCCTCCGGTGGTGTCCGACCCGTCACCTCGGTCGGCGCCGTCGGCAATACCCGACGCGCCCTCGCCGACGAGGAGCGCTTCCTCTTCGCCGTCGTCGCCATCTTCAGCATCTTCTATGTCAGGTATGTCAGGTATGTCAGGTACGTCAGGTATGTGAGCTACGTCAAGTACGTCAGGCGTCACCGGCTCGCCTTCACCCTCAGAGACGCCGGCGGCGTCGGCGACTTCGGGGGCGCCGATCTCGAGCCCCAGATACACGCGCGCGGAACGCACGATCTTCGCCGCCGTCTTGTCGCCGATGCCCGCGATTTCGATTACCGCCGCGGGATTGGAGACGATCTTCTCGAGTGAGGTGACCCCGTGGGCGATGAGCTTCTTCAGCGTCTTTTCCCCGATGCCCTCGAGGACTCGCACGTCCGTCTCGGCCGTCGCCAGGGCGGCGTCCATCTGGGAATGGACCTCGCGCTTCTTTTCCTCCTCGCTCTTGATGTCGATACGCCATCCGAGCAGGCGCGCCGCCAGGCGCACGTTCTGTCCGCGCTTTCCGATCGCGAGCGAGAGCTGTTTGTCTTCGACGATAACTTCCATCACTTTATCTTTGCTATCGACGATCGCGACCCGGCTCACTTTGGCCGGATTGAGGGCGTTGATGGCGAAGGTCCTGGCGTCGTCGTTCCATTCGACGATGTCGATCTTCTCGCCCCGGAGCTCGCGAATGATGTTCTGGACGCGGGCCCCCTTGATGCCGACGCAGGCGCCCACCGGGTCGACGTCCTTATCTTTCGAATAGACCGCAACCTTGGCCCGGTCCCCCGGCTCGCGCACCGCGTTTTTGACCACGACCGTTCCCTCGTAAATCTCGGGCACTTCCATCTCGAAGAGCCCCGCGAGGAGCGACGGATCCGTGCGGGACACGATGACCTGCGGGCCGCGGGAGGTTCGGGAGACCCGCACGATGACCACGCGAATTCTCTCGCCGGGATTGAAGACCTCGGCGCGGGACTGCTCGCGGCGCGGAAGGAGGGCCTCGGTCTTCCCCACGTCCACCACCAGATCCCCGCTCTCCGCCCGCTTGACGATGCCGGTCACGAGCTGACCGATGCGATCTCCGTACTCGCTGAAGATGTGATCCCGCTCGGCTTCGCGCACTTTCTGGAAGATGACCTGCTTCGCCGTCTGGGCGGCGATCCGGCCGAGGACGTCCGTGGGCTTGTGGGCCTCGATCTCACCGCCGACTTCCGCCTTGGGATCGACCTTCTTCGCGTCCGAGAGCGAGATCTCGGTCGAGGGATCGGCGACCTGCGCTACCACCCGCTTCAGGAGAAACACCTCGATCTCACCCGTCTCCGGGTTGAACCGGGCCTGGTACGGCTCTTCCGTCCGGTAGTATTTCTTCGCGGCCGTGAGAATGGCATCTTCGAGTGCTGCGATGATGACTGCGGCCTCGACGCCTTTTTCGCGGCTGATTTGCTCGACGAGCTGATAGAGAGGACTCATGCGCGCTTCCTCGAATTTCTGGATTGACCGCGGGCCGCGGGCCGCCCGAACTCCACCTCGAGCCGGGCGGTATCGACCGAAGACAACGGGATGCTCACCTCGCCCACCTCCTCGTCATCGATCGTGACCGAGCCGGACTTCACGCCGCCGAGCCTTCCCACGAACCGCCGCCGTCCGTCGAGCGGTGTTTTCGTCTTGACCCGGGCGAGCCGGCCGGCGAATCGGTCGTAGTCCTTCTCGTTTCGAAGCGGGCGGTCGAGTCCGGGCGTCGAGACCTCGAGAACGTAAGCGGAATCGATGGGATCCTCCACGTCCAGAAGGAGACCGAGACGGTGGGTGAGCCGCTCGCAATCGGCGAGGCTCGCGCCGCCATCCTCCCTCTCGATGAAAACCCGGAACACGTGAGATCCTCCATTACGCTTGAGCTCGATCCAGGCCAACTGAAGCCCTTCGGCTTGAGCCGCGCGACGGGCGAGTGAGTCCAGCTCGAGCAATTCTTCGGTCATGTCACTCATTGGCCGCCCCTCCCGATCCCCTCAACGGGCTCGCTAGAGAAGCGAACATCGTTCCATTCACCTCGTCCGACCACCTCTCGTTTTCTAGGGAGTCGCGCGAAAGAAGCTTCGTGCGTTCAACCAACAAAAAAAGTGGGCACGGTGCCCACTCCGTGAAACCCTTAAAAGGAGCCCCAAATATATTCTACGGGGACCCCGATTTCAAGCTTGAAGTGCGGTGATGCGGCCCACGAGGTCGTAGGGATGAGCCTCCAGGACCTCGACGGTAGCAAACGAGCCCGGATTGGCCACCCCTTCGTTGATCAGCACGACTCCGTCGATTCCCGGGGCCTGGTGCTCCGCCCGCCCCTGGAGAAGGAGGTCGGTTTCCTCCGAAGGACCCTCGACGAGAACCCGCAGCTTCTGGCCCACCCTCGCGCGGTTCTTGGCGAGAGAAATCCTGCGTTGTTGCCGCATCAGCTTGTCCCGGCGGAGGGTCTTCTCCTCCTCCGAAACAAGCTCCTCGGGAACGAACGCGGCGGTCCCCTCCTCGTTCGAGTAGGTGAAAACGCCCAGATGGTCCAGCTCCGCCTCGGCGCAGAACCGAAGAAGAGCCTCGTAATCCGCCTTGCTTTCCCCGGGGAAGCCCACGATGAAGGAGCTGCGAACCGCGACTCCAGGAACGGCCTCGCGGATGCGCTTCACGAGAGCGAGGTTCGAAGCTCCAGTGCCGGGCCGTTTCATCGCCTTCAGGATGGTGTCGCTCGCATGCTGAAGCGGGATGTCCACGTACCGGCAGAGCTTGGGCTCGGAGGCGAGCGCTTCGAGAACCTGGTCGGAAACCGTCGTCGGGTAGGCGTAGAGAAAGCGCACCCATTCGATGCCTTCGATCTTGGTGAGTTGGCGCAGCACCGACGCCAGACCGTGTTTCAGGCCGAGCTCCGCGCCGTAGCGGGTGGTGTCCTGCGCGATGAGAACCAGCTCTTTGACGCCTTGCGCGGCGAGCGATTCGGCTTCCGCCAGAATGGACTCCGGATCGCGGCTTCTGTACGAGCCCCGGATCTTGGGGATGATGCAGAAGGTGCAGGGATAGTCGCAGCCTTCCGAGATCTTCAGATAGGCGTAGTGCGACGGGGTCGTGAGGACCCGGGGCGCGAGGTGGTCGTAGAGATAGGCGGCCGAGCCGTCGGCCCTGACGTTCTCGACCCGCCGCTCCCCGCTCTCGCAGGCATCGACGACGGTATCGAGCTGATCGAGTCCGAAGACCACGTCCACCTCGGGGATATCCCGCGCGATGTCCTGGGCGTAGCGCTGCGCGAGGCATCCCGTGACCACGAGACGGCGGCAGTTTCCGTTCGTCTTGTGCTTCGCCATCTCGAGGATGGTGTCGATGCTCTCCTGCTTCGCGGCCTCGATGAATCCGCAGGTATTCACCACGAGGACTTCGGCTTCCTCGGGGTTTTGGACCAGCTGGTAACCCGAGCGGGTCAGGTGCCCGAGCATCACCTCGCTGTCCAGGAGGTTCTTGGGGCATCCGAGGCTGACGAAGCCGACTTTCTTCATGGCGGATCCGTCTAGCCTAGCTCAATTGAAGAGCCGGGTCTATACTGCGGGCCGTGCCGACCGTGATGAGCCTGCTCGCCTGGATCGTTCTTCTGGCGGGCCAGGATCTGGTCGTTGCCGCTCGAGCCGGCGACTTCGCGCGCGTGCGGTCGCTCCTGTCCTCGGGTGCGGAAGTCAACACCAAGGATTCGGGTGGCTCGACGGCGCTCATGTTCGCCGCCCTGAGAGGCGACGCGGAGATGGTCCAGGCGCTCCTCGCCGCCGGGGCGGATCCGAACCTCAAGGATGCGAACGGAGAGACGGCTCTTCTCCTCGGCGCGGGCCGGGGAGTCGAGATCGTCCGCGCTCTTCTCGCCGGGGGCGCCGACCCCAACCTCGAAGACGGCGAGGGACAGACCGCTCTCCTCATCGCCGCCGAAACTCAGTCGGAGTCGGTCCGGCTCCTCATCGAGAGCGGCGCCGATGTCACGCATCGCGATGAGTTCGGAGTCTCGGCGCTCACGATCGCCGAGGCCTCCGGAGCGTCCGAGGTGGCGGCGCTCCTCCGGACTGCGGGCGCAACGTCGAGCCTCGAGGACCTTCTGCACGAGGCGGTTCGAGAAGGAGACCAGGACGCCGTCCGTCGCCTCATCGCGGAAGGAGCGGACGTCAACGGCTTCGACACCGACCTCTACGAGACTCCGCTCATGGCCGCACTGCGGTATCGCCGCCTCGAGATCCTGGTGAGCCTCCTGGAAGCGGGCGCCAACCCGTCGGTCGAGGCGACCGGCTTCGACAACGCCGGGGAGACCGCGATCGTCGTCGCCGCGCGGGAAGACAGCCCGTGGGCGCTCCGCACGCTTCTTCAGGCCAAGGCTCGTCCTCAGGATCGCGACACGGCTCTCCTCGCCGGCTGCGATCATCCCGCGGTGGTTCGAGTGGCCCTCGAGGAGGGGGCACGGGCGAACGCGAAGGGTGAGCGCGGAGTCACTCCCCTCGCCTGCGCCGCCGCCGCTGGAGCCCTCGAGTCCGTGACACTTCTCCTCGACGCCGGCGCCGATCCCCAGGTGAAGGCCGACGACGGCTCGACGGCGCTGGGACGGGCGCTCGAGGGGGGTCACGAAGAGGTAGCGGCGGTGCTGAAGCAGGCTCTGGAGCGGTGAGCAGCTCTCAGCCGCAATCCTCCAGATCGTCCCGGTAGACCTCGTCCACTGCAACGCGCACCGGGACGGACTCGAGCGTCAGCACGCCACCTCGTTCCGCCGTCAGTACACTCCAGCCGGACTCCTCACGCCGGTGAAGCGTCAGGTTCGGCTCTCGGTGAGAGACGATCAGCACCTCGCGGAGGCTCGGTAGGGTTTTGTAGTGCCGAAGTTTCTCATTCCGGTCGTAATCCTCCGTCGAAGGACTCGTCACCTCGACGAGAAGGAGAGGATTCACGACCGCGAGCGCATCATCGTCCGCCCGCTGGGTTCGTCCGCAGACGACGGCGGCGTCCGGGTACGTGGAAAGGCCCGTAGCGGGAATGCGCACCCGCAGGTCGGAAGTGAACATCCGGCAGCCGGGGGGAAGCTGACTGCGGACGGCGGATATGAGCGCCGCGGCCAGGGCAGCGTGGTCGGGGGAACCGCCGGCCATCGCGTAAATCTCGCCGTCGAGATACTCGTGTCGGACCGAGCTTTCTTCCTCGAGGGCGAGGTACTCCGCATAGCTCGTCGACATCAGAAGCACTGTACCACCGAGGGAGACACCGAGGTTTCCGCTTCAGAGTCCGCCGGAGGACCCGTCCGCAAGTGCTCTCTGGCGGCGAGCTTCGTCGATCTTCGCCTGAACGAACTCGGCTCCATATACCTGTTCGGCTCGGAGACGGTTGTGTCGACGGCACAACACCTTGAGGAAACGCTCGTCGTGGCTGCGAAAGATCGCAAAGGGCCGCTCATGCTCGATCTCGAGTCCCGCCCGAGCCGTGCATCGAGTGCCGTCAGCGGCGCGGTACTCGCACTGGTAATCCGCGCGCTCGTGGAGGCGCTCCTGGACTTCGGAGGAGATGTAGCGAGACTCGGCGGGCGCCTCTTCTGAAATCTCGTCCGGACGAGATTTGCCCTCTGCGGTATTTCGCCTGCGCGCTTTCTCGAGCCGGCGTTGTCGTTTCCTCTTCGGGTCCTTCTGGTCGAGCGCTGCGTCCAGCGCCTGCTCCAGGACCGTAGCCATGTGGGTCAAGGGATTCTCGACACCGAGCACTTCCGCCAGCCTCTCGAACTTTTCCTTGAACCCCCGGTCGGCGGCAAACCGGAAGTTGAAGGAGTCGGGGGTTGCGGGAGCCAGTAGGGGAGCGGTGATCCGCTGAGGCGTCGTCGGTCGTGGCATTTCTTGCTCAGGAGCGGGGAGGACCGGCTCTCCCGACGGAAGAGCGGCCGGTTCGCATTCGGGGCGGGAGCTCTCGTCCTTCGCAGCGGAAGAAGGTTGCCTGCGAATCGACGGCGTGAAGACAGGCTTCGGCCGAAGCCGGACGAGATACTCTTCGGCGGCTCTTTTGGTCATCCCCGCGCAATCGGAAAGGAGTCTTTCGACGTTACCCTCTTCGAGGTGCGTCGCGAGCAGCCCGGCGACGGTCAGGCTGACTCGATTCTCGGCGAGAGCGACGAGGAGTTGAGGGAATCTTCTCGAGACGTTCGCCACCTGCAGCCTGAGCGCGACCGAGCCCTCACTCAGATTCAGTCGCCTGACGCAGTACTCGAAGAGACTCTTGTACCCACGCTCGAGCGCCGCCTTTCTCCTCGACATCTCGGCGATATGGGCGATGAGAAGCGCGACGTTTCGTTTCTCGAGTCTGACCAACTTCTCGGCCGAGCGATCGAGCTCGTCGATGGAGAGCGCTTCGAGCTTCTCGAAGTACGCTTTGAGCCTTTCGATCATAACCAGTGCTCCTTCCTCTGTTCCGTCGTTCGCAGTCTGCACAAGAGAAGTGTAGCAGCGGTTTTTCGAACGCTCTGAGAGGCCGCAGGGCGAACGAACGTGCGTCGCGAGGACGCCAGAGCTCAAGATGCGAGACAAGCGCGCGACGGCGAGCCTGAACGCGTCAGGAGGGCATTTGCGTGGAGGAAGTCCCGCTCGACTTCAGTGCTTCCAAAAACCTGTCAAGTGTTTTTTT
>CAZKNR010000291.1:0-13677 GCA_964553925.1 uncultured Acidobacteriota bacterium | reverse complement strand
GTCTGGACCGTTCCCGCGGAAGGCGGAGACGCGAGGCCCCTCGCCGACGCACCCGGTTACAGTAACAACCTGCCGGCATGGTCGCCGGATGGAGAGTGGGTGGCGTTCCGATCGAGCCGCTCGGGGGGGGCTCGTGTGTGGCGAGCTCCCGCGTCCGGTGGAGAGCCAGAGCAGCTCACCCAGGGGACGAGCGGGGGTCAGCCTCGCTGGTCGCCGGACGGCCGTGAGATCTACGTCGGAGCCGGTGGCGAGCGCGGTTCCGATATCTGGGCGGTCCGCATCGAAGATGGCTCCGAGCGTCCCCTGACCGACTTCGCCGGTCGCCCGGGGACTCTTGGAAACTTCGCGTTGGCTACCGACGGCGCATACCTCTACTTCACGTGGGAAGAGGACGTCGGCGACCTGTGGGTGATGGAGGTGACCGGGGAGTAGACGCTTCCCATCTGGATCACCCGTCGTTCGGTCACAAGATGAAGATCCTCGCCTTCATCTTCTCGCGGGTTGAAAGAGAGTGCCTTCCGCCAGTTCTCCTCTTCGAGCAGGGTCTAACGAGAATCCCCTCGGCCCACGGTCGAGACCGGCGCGTCCTTTGCCGTTATGACCCTGGCGAGCACCTGACTCAGCTCTTCCATGCGGTACGGCTTTCCCACGACGCCCGAGAAACCATAGGCGGCGTAGTCGGAAAGGACGGGGTCGTTGGAGTACCCGCTGGAGACGATCGCCTGCGCGCCCGAGTCCAGCTCCTTGAGTCGCTTGATGGCTTCCTTTCCGCCCATGGCGCCGGGAACGGTGAGATCCATGATCACCACGTCGAATGGCTCACCCCGGTCTCGCGCTTCCCGGTAGAGCTCGATCGCTTCGCTCCCGTCCCTGGCGAAGCCGACTTCGTAGCCGAGGAAACGCACCAACTCGCCAGCGACATCCCGCACCAGCTTCTCGTCGTCCATGACGAGGAGCTTGCCCTTTCCCGAAACGAGAGGAGCTTCGGGCGCTTCTTCCTCGACCGCGGCATCTGCCCTGGACGCCGGAAGAAGAACACGGAACTTCGTCCCTCGCCCGAGCTCGGAGTCGAGCGCGATATGCCCGTCGTGTCGCCGGATGATGGAGTAGACCGTGGCCAGCCCCAGGCCGCTTCCGTCCTGCTTGGTGGTGAAATAGGGATCGAAGACCTTCTCCCTTTGCTCCTCGGGGATACCGACTCCCTCGTCCTCGACGGCGATCTCGATGTAGCGCCCCGGTTCGATGGGAAGCCCGTGGATTCCGCCCAGTTGAACGTTTCGAGCGGACACGCGGACGATGCCGCCGTCGGGCATGGCGTGGTCGGCATTGATGACGAGGTTGTGGATCACCTGGCCGATCTGGCCGCGGTCGGCGTTCACCGCCCAGAGATCTTCCTCGATGTCGTACTGGCTGCGAACCTTGGAGCCGGTGAGGGCGAAGCCCGTCGACTCCCGGAGCAGCTGAGAGAGCGTCGAGGTCTTCCGGATGGGAGCGCCGCCCTTGGAAAAGGTGAGCAACTGATAGGTCAGCGCCTTGGCCCTGATCGTCGCCTTTTCCGCCTCCTCCAGGAGCTCCCGTCTCTTCCCCGTCAAGCCTCGCTTCGCGACCGAAACGTATCCCAAGATGCCGGCGAGAATGTTGTTGAAGTCGTGGGCGATCCCTCCGGCGAGAAGACCTATGGACTCCAGCTTCTCGGCCTTCTGCAGCTCTTCCTCCGCCCGCTTTTGCTCGGTAATGTCCCTCAGAAGATTGATGGTCGCCGGCCTCCTGTCCCAGGTGATGGAAACGGTGTTGAGCTGGACCACGAGAGACTCGCCCCCCTTGGTCAGCGCCCGGAAGGAGTAAGTGCTGGGAACCTCCTCACCCGCCAATCTTCTTCGGTATCGATCGAGAACCATCTCACGGTCTTCGGGATGGATGAGATCGACGAAGGGGGTCCGCGCGAGCTCCTCGGCGCCGTAGCCGATCATCCGCTCGGTCCTGGGGTTGGGAAACTTGATCACTCCGTCCTGGGCAATGAAGATGGCGTCGTTCGCGTTCTCCACCAGGAGGCGATACTTCTCCTCGCTCTCCCGCAGCGCGGCCTCGGCGCGCTCCCGCTCGCCCACTTCTTTGCGAAGCTTCTGAAGCGCCACCGCCATGTCGGCGCGCGTCGCCTCATCGGTGGCCAGCAGGTTCTCGATCTCAGTTTCCAGCGAGCGCTCGGAGGGCCCTACAAGAAACTCGTCGAACTCGTCTCCCCGGGCGACGAAGGCCGTCTGCTCCGCCCAGCAGTTGGTGTCGAAGAGCTTGGAGCAGTAGCCCGCCATCTTGCCCGCGAGCATGCCGCTTCCCCACGAGACCCCGAGGGCTTTCTGATAGAGACCCTCCCAGCTGTCCTTGACGCGGAATCGGCACCGTCGCTCGGCCTCGTCGAGGGAAACGAGCTTCCAATCACCCCAGCCCGCCACCGCGGCAATGTTGGCGATAGCCCGATAGCCGCTCTCGAAATCGGGGAAGAGCGAGATGACCTTCCAGTCGGCCTCGACGCTCTTCCGCCCCTCGCTCTGGAGCGCCAGGCTGAAACGCTCCGTCCCCACCATCGCCTGCACGCCCGACATGAGACCGGCGAGCGTGGTATCCACCCACATCATGGCCACCGGGAGCTTCTCGAACGTGCAGGTGCCCTTCTCGACGTCCCAGGCGATCTCGATGCCCGAGAGCCGGATTCTGTCGGCCTCGCGGCTCACGCGCGCCGAAGGCGGTTTCGGGCGCCGGGACTCCCCTCGCTCACGTTTCATGGGGCGATGACAAGATCCTCAAGTCTCGAAATGGATCCATCAAGCCTCCGATTTACCATCCATAAATATCCATAAAACTCACTGTCATGCAAGTTGTTTGGATGAAAGTGAACGAAGCACTTGGCAATAGCGCTTTGAAAGCCTCCGCGCTACATGGCTCAATTACCCTGGGGCACGCTGGACTTTGGTCATCCGGGCCAGGAACTCCTCCGCTTCTTCGCGCAGTCGCGGATCCTCGGAGGTTTCGATCGCGCGCCTCAGAGTCTTCCGCGCGTCCTCGTACTCCCCTCGTTTCGCAAGGAGCTGGCCCCAGAGGAAGAGAAGCGGCGGATCGTCGGGCGCCATCGCGAGCGCCGTCTCGACGAGTGCTTCCGCCTCGTTCAACCGCTCGCCGCGCACGAGATAGAGGAAGGCGAGAAGCTCGGCCGGCTCCTGCGCCGAGGGCTCGAGCGCGAGACTTCGCCTCAGAGCCGACGCGGCCTCGTCGGCGACCGCACCGGGGATGGAATCGACTCGCCGGCGAGGGTGCTCGGCGAGGAGAATCTCCGCGTATCGGTAGAGTCCCGAAGCACTCGCGGAGCCGAGGTCGATCGCCTCTTTCAAATGAATCTTCGCGTGCGCGGGCTCGCCTTGTTCCCACTCCAGCAAGCCGAGCGCCTCCCGCGCGGTTCCGAGATCGGGGTCGAGGCGCACCGCTTCCTCGAGACAGACGCGGGCTTCCCGGAGCCTCGAGGTCGCGAGGAAGAGCTCGCCCCATCGCTCCTGCACCTCCGCCATGGAAAGCTGTCTCGAGAGGGCGGTCACCGCGCCCGCCGGTGAGAGATCGACTTTGATTCCCGACCACCGAATCCGTCTCACGTATTCTTCGAGCGCCTTCTCAATCTCGCCTGGCGCGCCTGGCTCCGAGCGGAAGGCGTCGCGAAAGGCCGTGACGGTCTCGACTCCGCTCTCGTGAAGTGCGAGAAAGCGGGCCAGGCGCTCCCGGCCCTCGGGAGCTTCGACGAGAAGATAGTGAACGAGAGCCCAGGACTGGGCGTGGAAGAGCGCGTCGGAATCGCCCGTCTCCTCAATCGAAAGGAGCTCGTCTAACGGCATGAGAGGGAGCCGCGAGAGCAGGGTCCGGTGCCGGGGGTCGGAAACGCCCACTTCGGCGCTGTTCTCGTCGAGGCGGGCGCCGGCATAGAACTCGGAAAGGCCCTCCTCGAACCAGACGGGGAGAGCCCGCTCGCTCAAGCTCAGAACGAGGTGCAGGTACTCGTGAAAGAGGACCCGCTCGAACGCCGGAGTTCCGCCCGTGAGGTCGAGGACGATAACGTTCTCGGAGCTCCCCTTTCTGAAATATCCCGCGACCCGCGAGCCGCGCGGCTCCGAGGGCGGAAGGAAGGGCTCGAGGCTGTCGTAGTCGCGAAACCCGTAGATTCGCGTCGGGCTCGAAGTCCTTCGCCGGAGCTCGGGGAGCACCTGTCCCAGGGCCGCTCGAAACCGCTCCAAGGTCAGAAGGATGGACTCCGCGCGCTCCGGCGAGGCGTTCGTCACCAGCACGAAGTTCTCGCTCGATGCTTCGTGCCACTTTTCTTCCGCGTGGGCGAGGCACGAGACGAGAACGAGGCCGCAAGCGGCCGGAAGGAGGATTCGCATCTTGAGAAGGGGGTCTCCTAGAGAATACGGCAAAAGAGATAGAATTTCGACGGCATGGAACATCGCAATCTCGGACGTACGGGTCTCAAGGTCTCGCGCCTCGGACTCGGCTGTGGGAACTTCGGAGGCGTCGGATCCGACCCCCGCTTCTACGGGAAGGGCGAGAGCGAGGCCGAGGCCTTCGCCCTCATGGACCGCGCGCTCGAGATCGGGATCAACTTCTTCGACACCGCCGACGCCTACGGCGGAGGAAGAAGCGAGTCCTTCATCGGGCGGTGGCTGAAGACCAAGGACGCGAGTGTCGTCGATCGGATCCTCGTGAGCTCGAAGGCCTTCAACCCCGTGGGTGACGGTCCGAACGACCGCGGTCTCTCCCGCCGCCACCTCAAACGGCAGGTGGAGCGCAGCCTGAAGCGGCTCGGAATCGAGAGGCTCGACATGTTCCTGATCCACGAGCCCGACCCGGAGACGCCCCTCGAGGAGACCCTCGAAGCTCTCGACGATCTGATCCATCAAGGCAAGATCCACTACATCGGCGCGAGCAACATCGAGGCATGGCGGCTCGCGAAGGCGCTCGGGGTGAGCGAGCGACTCGGCCTGAACCGTTTCGAGTGGGTCCAGAACGGCTACAGCCTTCTCGAGCGCGCTCCGGAGCGCGACCTCTTTCCCCTGTGCGCTGGGGAAGGTCTGGGCTTCACGCCTTTCAGCCCTCTCGCCGGAGGATGGCTCACCGGGAAGTACGCCTCCGCCGAAAGCTTCCCCGCGGGCTCGCGCATGACGCTCCGACCCGAGCCGTATGCGCACCTCCGCAACGAAAGCGTTCTCCGCGCGATCGCGGCTTTCGGCGAGCGCGCTCGCGTGCGCGGCGTCACCATGGCGGCTCTCGCCATCGCCTGGGTGCTGAGCCACCCTCGAACGACCGCGGTGATCCTGGGTCCGCGGCGGCCCGAGCACCTGGACCCCGGGGAGGAAGCGCTCTCGATTCGATTGAGCGAGGCCGAGCGCCTCGACCTCGCGTCTCTCTTCGAAGCGCCCGCTACGGGTTTCCGTCCGTAGGCTTTGGACGCGTCTTCTCGTCGCCGTCTCCTGGAGGCTTCGCCCACTCGTAGCTTCGACCGCGCACGTGCTTTTCGAACCAGTCGAGCTCCACGTTGATCTTGAAGAGCTCGTGCCGGAGCTCGCGCCAGACGTGGGGCTCCCGGGGGGCCATGTAGAGCCGGGTCTCGACCCCGTTCGCCTTGAGCGCCCGATAGAGCTCGACGGACTGGGGCGGCGGCACCCGCTCGTCGTTCGCGCCCACGAGAACCAGCGTCGGCGTCTTCGCTTTATAGATGTCCTTGAGCGGCGAGTGCCCCCAGTAGAGGTCGATGGGGGCGTCTTCCTGCCACGGGGTCCCTCCGAACCAGGGAGTCCGCTGGATTCGGGTGTCGCTCTGGGCGTACATCGAGATCCAGTTCGAAGCTCCGGCGCCGGAGGAAGCCGCCTTGAAGCGATTGGTGTGGGTGATGATCTTGTTCGTCATGTGCCCACCTCCGCTCCAGCCCATTTTCACCATCCGGTCGCCGTCCGCGATTCCGCGGGCGATGAGGTAGTCGACACCCGCCATCACGTCGAGGTGCGCCTGCTGGAAGTAGTGGCCCACCATGTCCCGGAGAAAGTCGTCCCCGTAGCCGGTGCTCCCGCGATAGTTCGGCTTCAGCACCGCGTAGCCGAGCGCGGTCGAAACCTGCGGGTAGCTCCCCCAGTTACTGAACCCGAATTTGTCCGAGGAGCGCGGGCCCCCATGGGTGTGCACGATGAGGGGATAGCGCCGTCCCGCCTCGTAGCCGAGAGGATAGTAGAGGACTCCCTCCACCTCGACGCCGTCTTGACCCTTGAAGCGAATCGCTTCCTGCCGGGGGAGCTCGAACTTCTGCAGATAGTCGTAGACCGTCGTCACCCGTCGAGGCTTCGGCCCGTTCCGATCGAGAAGCCATAGATCTCCCGCGTTCTCCGGCTCGTCGACGGCGAACACCTGGGCCGCGAGCACGGGCTCGTAACGCCACTCGGTCACCGAGTGGTCGCCCGCGGTGAGAGGCTCGTATTTCTCGGTCGCGAGATCCACGCGGAAGAGCTCCGCGCGGACCCCCGTATTGGCGACGAAGTAGATGGACGCGCCGTCTTTCGACCACTGCGCGCTCGACACCTCGTGCGGCATGTCGCGAAGGACGAGCTTCGGCGCTCCTCCCGAAGCAGGGACGACGAAGAGGTTTCGGTTGTAGTAGAACTCGAAGCGATCGTTCGAGTCCGCGAGAAAGAGCACCTGGCTCGAGTCGGGAGACACCTCGGCCCCGCCTTCGGGAACGGAGTTCGAGGTCAAGCGCACCATCCCCGCGCCGTCGGCGTCCATGACGTAGACCTCGCCCTCGGCCGAGGCATCGAGAAGGGGCGAGGGCGCGCGGTGGAGCGCAATCTTCTTTCCGTCCCGAGAGACCCGATACTCGCGAACGGTGAAATCGCCCTCGGTGAGAGGGCGCGACGCTCCCTCCTCGACGGAATGAGCCCAGAGGCGCCGGTGCGTCCAGTTCTCGTCGAAAGCGAAGACATCGTCCTCGCGCTTCGCCCGCGTTTTTTCCTCTTCGCTCTTCGGATCGTCGGCGAGGAAGTAGACGAGCTTCCCGTCCGGGGAGAACGAGGGGTTTCCAATCGACGTCTCGTGCCTCGTGAGGCGCACGGCCTCGCCGCCTTCGGCGGAAAGCCGGTAGAGCTGGGCCGCTTCATCTCCCTCGCGCTCGGCAACGAAGACGATCCACGAGCCGTCGGGCGACCAGCGCGGGCTCGACTCACCCTTCTTCCCTCGCGTGAGCTGCACGCGATTCTCGGAATCGACGCCCGCCCGCCAGACGTGACTCACCCGCTCGTTCGCTTCCCAGTCCGCTTCGGCGAGAACGAACAGGATCTCCCTACCGTCGGGGGAGAGACGGGGATCGGTGAGAACCGGGACTTCGAGAAGATCGATGGGAGTCATCGGGACTTTCTTCGCTGGCTGTGCCGCAGCAGGTGTCGCGATAACGAGGGCGATGACGAAACGCACGAATGTCTGTTTCATGTGGCGACCTCCTCGAATGTGCCGACACTCTATAACAGGGTGCGATGGCTCGTCTTGGTATCGTTAGAGCTCGACCGCGATCAGGGTGAGCGCCGAGAGCGCGGCCAGAAGCACGACGAACTGGCCGAACGCGACACGGTCTCCCGGGGAGCCGGGCTCGGCGCTGAAGGCGCGAAATCCCGCGGCCAGAAGCAGGAGCACCAGAAGTCCTTCCCTCGTCCAGAACCAGAGGGCCGCGAGGAGCCCCGTCACCCAGAAGCGCTCGCTTTTCGAAAGGGCGCGAAAGCCGCGCCCGCCGTCGAGCTGCCACACCGGAAGCAGATTGAAGAGGTTGATCCAGGCGCCCACCCGGGCGATGGCGCCCCAGATCGGCGCCTGAGTCAGGAAGAAGACGGCGGCGGCGGCGAGAGCTGCTCCGAGACCCCAGATCGGTCCGGCGAGTCCCACCCGAGCATCCTCTCGGGCATCGACCGGATACTGCTGCATGCGCACCACGGCGCCGAGGCCGGGAATGAACATCGGCGCCGAAGCTCGGATTCCGAGGCGGTGGAGCGCCGCCACGTGTCCCATCTCGTGAACGTAGATCGAAGCGACGAGACCGGCCGCGAACTTCCAGCCGAACGCGGCCCAGTAGACGCCGAGCGAGAGGAACATCGTGAGGAACGTTCCCGACTTGGTGAGCCCGGCCAGGAGAAACTTCCCTTTGGTGACGACGAAGACGACGACCGCGCCGATTCCCGCCCATCGCCATGGGGACTTCGGCTTCTCCACCCGCTCCTCGCCGGCGCGGGAGAGCTCGCTCACTCTCGCGGCAATGGAGCGAGATTGCTCGGAGTCGGGAGGAAGAAGCTCGAGAGCGCGGCGCCAGGCGAGGATTTCTTCTCGGGGCTCCTCACGCCCCCGCGCGGCTTCCGCCTCCTTCGCGAGTCGCACCAGCTCCTCGCGGTGGACGAGGCGGTGGCAGACGGGACAGCTCAGGCGGGTCGAGGAGATTTCGGTTCCGCAGTCGGCACACAGCATCAGGCGGAGCCGCTCTCGGAAGGCTTGCTTCCAATCTGGAACGGGCCCTCTATCTGGCGGGGCGTATTGGCATTGACGCGCCAGGCTTGGTGAAGGGCGATCCCGATGATCAGGATACCCATGAGATTCTGGACTCCGCCGAGAAACGGTATCGCCAAAATAAGGACCACGGCCGCCAAGAAAGCCCCCGTGGTTACCTCGACCTCGGGAATCTCCTCGATGAGGATCGGCACGTAGGTGCTGACGATCGCCACATAGGTGATGGCGACCGCGAGCACTTGATAGCCCCGTCCCCCAACTCCCCCCGAGCCCCAGCGAACGCCAGATCCCACCAGGAGCCCGACGACGATGGCGACGAGACCGATCTCGTAGCCAGTGACTGCGAGGACCGCATAGTAGATGCCGGCGCCGACGATTCCTCCGACGCCGCCGCCGAGGAGGGCGCGGAAAGCCCTTCCGAGGGGGGACCCCTCGGCGCGCGAGCTCTCGACTCGAAAGCGACATTCCTCACAGGCCGTCTGACCGTTGATCTCGTAGTAGGTGCCAAGAACATCGCGCTTGCAGAGAGCGCAGCTCAGCGACGGAGAGCCGCTCTCGTCGAACTTGGCCTTGTCGAAGCTCAGGCTCACGGGCTCGGGGCTGTCCATGGCGCACCTCGCTTGGGAAACTAGCGGGGAAATCCGCGGTTCATGCATTATCGCAGGATCCCTCTCGTAGTTTCCACATCGGGCAGCCGCTCTCGTCGATGAGACCCTGCGCCAGGAGCCAGGCCCGGGCGTCCTCGGCGTCGCTTTCGAACCAGGCTTTCGTCGAGCCCAGGCGGAAGCTGTAGCCCCACTGGTCCATGTCCAGGAACATGCGCGCGCGCCCCATTCCCGGGAGAAACCCGGCGAGAAGAATCTGAAGGTAGCACACGGCGGACTCCTCCCTGTCGTCTCCGCCCGCATCCCGCAAGAGAGATGCCCGCCGGGATGCCGTCATGCAGACGTAGTGGCTCGTCTCGTGAAGAATGGAATGAACCGGGCTATCGGCGCGCGCGTGGATCTCGTCCCCGACGAGGCCCGCCTCCGACTCACCCCAGTAGCTCCCGTGAATCTCTTCCCCCGGCGGCGTTTCGACGAGCCGGAGCCCGAACCTGGAGAGGAGCCCCGTCAGGTCCAACCGATCGACCCCGCTTAGAAGCTTCACCGAGGGCGATTGTCCTTCCGCGGCACGAATACTTCCAGTTTGATAGTCTCGCTTCGTGAACGCGAACGAGAGAGGGCTCGAGACCGCCGCCTCCTTCCTCCGAGGGGCGTCGAGCGTTCTCTTCATCACCGGGGCCGGCATCTCCGCGGATTCCGGGCTTCCCACCTACCGCGGAATCGGAGGGCTCTACGA
The DNA here is from genome assembly GCA_964553925.1 of uncultured Acidobacteriota bacterium. Lineage (GTDB taxonomy): Bacteria > Acidobacteriota > Vicinamibacteria > Marinacidobacterales > SMYC01 > DAISKN01. Next base: position 3,771 of record CAZKNR010000291.1, on the reverse strand, counting down.
AGAGGCGGAGACCCCCGACGGGATCTCGATCGAAGAGGCGCTCTCGGGCGAGATGATGCGCCGCCGCCCGGCGCTCACCTGGAAGTACATCCACCAGATCGAGGCCTCCGCGCGGGGAGCGTCGTTCAACCGCGCGCACGCGATCCTTGCCGAGGCCGAGAGCCGTTTCGAGCGAGTGTGGGTGCTGACCCAAAACGTGGACGGGCTCCACCGGAGGGCGGGCTCGAACAACGTCATCGACATCCACGGCGACGTTCACGATCTTCTCTGCACGGCGTGCGAGCACCGCTCGACCGTCGAGGACTACTCGCATCTCGAGCCCCTGCCCTCCTGTCCGGACTGCGGCGCGCCCCTCCGTCCCGGAGTCGTGCTCTTCGGAGAGCTCCTTCCCCTTCCGAAAGTCGAGACCCTGGAGCGCGAGCTCCTTCGCGGCTTCGACGTGGTGTTCTCGATCGGCACCACCAGCGTCTTTCCCTACATCGCGCGTCCCGTAATCGAGGCGAGGATGAGGAGGAAGCCGACCGTCGAGATCAACCCCGGCAACACTCTGATCTCGGGCGAAGTCGACGTGAAGCTCGAGATGAGAGCGGCCGAAGCCTGCGAAGCGCTCTGGGCCCGACTTCAGCCCAACATTTAGCCAACTTTAGTATGATGCGGGCGCCCACGGAGGACGATGTGACGACCATTCTCGACCGCTCCTGGAGCTGCTACCCCGAAGGCCCCGAGAACCCGCGACGCCGGTTCCTCCGCTCGATCGCGATAGTCGCCGCGGGCGCTTCGGTTGGATTCCGCGGACGGGTCGCCTCTGCCCAGGATGCTGTTGCTGTCGATGAAAACGTTCTCTCGACCGAGGACGTGGTGGCGTTTCCCGAGGGCGCGGTGCGCCTCAACTTCAACGAGAACCCGATCGGCCCCTCGCCTCGCGCGATCGCGGCGATTCTCGAAGACGGCCTCCGAGAGTCCAATCGCTACAGCTACGTCGACCCTCTGAGGAAGGAGATCGCCCGGCGAAACGGGGTCGGCGCCGAGAACGTCCTGATGGGGTGCGGCTCGACCGAGTTCCTGCAGATAGCGCCGTGGACGTTCCTTCGTAAAGGAGGACGCCTCGTGCTCGCGAAGCCCACGTACTCATGGTGCGCGGGAGTCGCCCGGGTGATGGGCGCCGAGGTGACGGAAGTTTCGCTGCAGGCCGACGGCACCCTTGACGTCGAGGGCATGAAACGCGCCATCGGCCCCGACACCCGGCTCGTCTACATCGCGAACCCCGACAACCCGACGGGCGCGAGCCTGTCGCTCGACGCGGTCGAGGAGCTCACCGGAGCTCTACCCGAGGGCGCGGTGCTCCTGGTGGACGAGGCCTACGTCGATTTCTTGCCGAAGAGCGAATCGTCCGTCTCCCTGGTGCGAAAGGGCGCGCCGGTGATCGTGGCGCGCACGTTCTCGAAAGCGTTCGGGCTCGCCGGCCTCAGGCTTGGCTACGTCATCGCTGCGACGAATCTTATCGAGCAATTGAAGCTACTCTGGACTCTCGACATGGGAGTGAACTCGGCTGCGAACGCCGGCGGGCTCGGGGCGCTCTCCGACCAAGCTCACGTAGAGCGCTATGTGAAGCTCGTCGACGACGGCCTCGCGTACCTCCGCTCCGGCCTTTCCGAGCTTGGGGTCAAGAGCCTTCCCCATCGGGCGCCGTTCTTCATGGCGGACCTCGGGCGCGAGGCGGCGCCGGTGGTTCTCGCCCTCGCCCGCGAAAAGGTCTACGTGCGCGATGGAAAGTCATGGGAGATGCCGACGCATCTCCGGATCTCCGTTGGGCTCCCCGACGAGAACCGCATCTTCCTCGAGAAGCTCCAGGGAGCCCTGAGCGGGCGGAGGGGGTGATGCGGGCTTCCAGAATCATTTCAATCCTGGCACTGGTCGCGACGAGCCCTCTATGGGCCCAGGAGCCGGAGAAGAAGCCCGAGCGGGTTCCCTTCGGCCAGACGCTCAACGAGTACGGCGTTCTCAATGCGAGCGGCTGCATGTGCGAGGACCTCGAGGACGGAGAGATCCTGCCTCCGCCCGAGATCACCGTTCCCGAGCCGTTCCAGTACCTTCGCCCAGATCTTCAAATCACGGCGGCGGAGCTGACCGGAGATCAGCGTTATCCCGTCCTGACGGAGTTCAAGATCTTGACCCCCGAGCTCAGCGCGGGCGACGAGGTGCGGGCCATCGCCCGGGTCACTTCCGCCTACCAGAACACTCTCCCCTTCGTCACCACGTTCTTCAGCGAACGCTACAGCCGCCTGGGCTCGGCGACGATGTACGTCAACTTCGAGCCTTCCAAGTCCTCCAATGATGACAAGACGCTCTTTCTGGGACGGGGACGGCTCTCGAAGTATGCGCCCGGGGGCCGCTACATCGTCGCCTACGCCACCATCTCCGACGAAGTGGGAAAGCGCCAGAGCTACGGAGCCGAGTTCCACGAGCCTCTCGACAACGAGGACCGGACGCCCAAATTCTTCATGGTGAAGGACAACCCGCGCGTCGATCTGCGCGCTCCGGAGCTTCTATCGGTCGCGGTCGAGACCCCTTCGGTCCGAGCGGGAACCGAGCCCATTCGTTTTTCAGCCTTCGCCACCGACGACGTCTCGGGTCCGGTCGACGCCGAGGCCGTCTGGATCTCTCCGAGCGAGGAGCAGTGGATCCGGGTGACGATGGTCCACCAGGGAAGCGAGCCGGGAAAGTTTCTCGGGTACTTCACCATCCCCAAGTGGTACGAGGGGGGCGAGTGGCGCCTGATGCGAATCGCCGTGACCGACGACGCCCGCAACACCGCCTACTTCTTCTCGAAGAACGACAAAGTGATGAAGGAGGCGCCCGTCGTCGAGGTGGCGCAGGATCCCGCCCTCGTGGACAAGAAACCTCCTTCGATTCTCGCGGTCTCGCTTTCCACCACGGAAACCCGCGCCGGGGAGTCGGTCACGGTCACGGCTCTCGTCGAAGACGACCTCTCCGGGGTGAAGGCGGTCGAGGGCTACGTCCGCTCCCCTCACGGCGTCGACGCGGTGAAGCTGAAGCTCTCGAGCGACTTCGTCGACCTCAACCGGCCGTCGAAGATCCCGGAGCCCAACGTCTGGTCCGCGACGTTCAAGATCAAGAAGAGCATGGAGCGCGGCGTCTGGACCCTGGTCCGCCTCGGAATCGCCGATGAGGCCAATAATTTTCATACGTACTTCGACGGACGCGAGAAGATCCTCACGGGAATCACCGTGAACTTTCTCGAGGAAGACGACAAAACAGAGACCGAGCCAACTCGGGGAGTAAGCCGATGAAGCGACGAGAATTCTTCAAGTACGGAGCCGCGATGGGAGCGGCGGCGGTTTGGCCCGGGAGGGCCCGCGCCGAGCGAGGGACGGTGCGCATGGGAGAGATGGTCCTTCCCGCAGCGCCGGACTTCAAGACCAAGCACTTGATCTTCGTCATCTACGGGAACGGGGCGCGGAAGAAAGACGTCGTCGACAACCCCGGGTACGCCCCCTACCAGACGAAGCTCATCCCCGAGGGCACGCTCTTCACCGAGGACTACGGGGACACCGCGAACCTCCACGGCTACATGTACACGGAGATGTTCACGGGGATCGATCCCCCGACTCAGCGGCCGCTCTTCCCCACGCTCAACGAATACGTGCGCAAGAAGACCGGAGCGAAGGCGAGCGATTTCTGGGTGCTTCAGGGGGCGTCCTACTACCGCGGCTGGACGTTCGACGTGAAGCACTTCAGCCGCCACGCGGA